>NZ_JBEYYC010000019.1:0-155230 GCF_040645355.1 Streptomyces sp. NPDC046805
GCACAGCGGCTGTTCGTCGCACTCAAGACCCGCGGCGTACCGGTGGAGCTGCTCCTGTTCTCCGGTGAAGGACACGACATGTCCCGCTCAGGCCTACCGAGCCATCGAGTGGCCCGGTTCGAGGCGATCCTCGAATGGTGGGACCGCCACCTCTGACCGGCACCGCACGGGGCCCCGGTTCCCTCCACGGGGCCGGGGCTCCCGTATGACCACACACCAACCTGTTCACACCAACCCATTGACACCTGTTCATGCTCAACTGAATGGATCTGGAGGACTCATGAGTCAACCAGTGGCCCATCGTCGGAGGGCCCGGCCCGCCGTCGACGGAGAGCGTCTTCTCCGCCGAGTCGAGGAACTGGGCAACATCGGGCGCGATGCGGTGACCGGCGGCATCACCCGCGAGGGCTTCAGCCGCGCCGACCGGGAGGCCCGTACGTACCTCATGGAGCAGAGCCGGTCCGCCGGCCTCGCACCGTCGGTGGACGCGGCCGGAAACATCACGGTCCGCTCCCGCCCGCTGGGCACCGGACCCGCACGGCCCGCCGTACTGATGGGCTCCCACCTGGACACCGTGGTCAACGGTGGTCGGCTGGACGGCGCGTACGGAGTGCTGGCCGCCCTGGAAGTGGTGCAGGTCTGTGCCGAGTCCGGCATCGACGGCGAGTTCGAGCCCGTGGCGGTCGCCTTCTCCAACGAGGAGGGCGCGCTGTTCCCGCAGCCGTTCTTCGGGTCGTCCGTCCTCGCGGGCCGGCTCGCCGACCTGCCTCGGGAACCCCTCGACCACGAGGGCCGTCCGCTGCGCGGCCCGCTGGCGCTGGCCGGCGGTGACCTCGACGCCCTGGGCACCGCGGTGTGGTCGGCGGATTCGCTGGCCGCCTACCTGGAGCTCCATGTCGAGCAAGGGCCGGTCCTCGAACGGGCCGAGAACCGTATCGGCGTCGTCGACGGGATCACCGGGCGCACGGTCCTCACCGTCGAGATCAGCGGAAGCGCCGGTCACGCCGGCACCACCCCGATGCCGGGCAGGCGTGACGCACTGGCCGCGGCGGCCCGCGCGATCCTGGCGGTGGAACACATCGCCAAGACGCTGAGGCTGTGCCGGGTCGCCACCGTCGGGCGCCTCGACATTCACCCGAACTCGCCCAACACCATCGCCGACACCGTGCGGCTCACGGTCGATCTGCGGGACACCGTCGCCGTACGGATGGAGGAGGCCGAAGCCGTCCTGCGGCACGATCTGGAGGACCTTTCCCGGCGGACCGGCACCGTCATCGAGGTCGTCGCCCGTACGTACTCCGGTCCCGTGTCCACCAGCGCGAACCTGCGCGGCCTGATCGAGGAGAGCTGCCTGGAACTGGGTGCGCCGTACCAGTCCCTGCCCAGCGGCGCCGGCCACGACGCCCTGGTCGTCGCCGACATCACGCCCACCGCCATGATCTTCGTGCCGAGCGTGGGCGGCGTCAGCCATGTCCCGCACGAGGACACGGACCCGGTCGACCTGATCCTCGGCGCGGAGGTACTGCTGCGCACCGCTCTCAAGGTCGCGCGGATCCGGGCCCACTGACCACCGCGTTGCCGGTGCCGCCCGACGGTCGTGACCGGTGGTGGATGTCGGGCCGGCGGTGCGCCGGCCCGTGTCCACCACGTGGTCACGACCGTCGGGCGCATCCAGGTGCGGCCGGAGGGACTTGAACAGCCTTGGTGGAGACGGGCTCCTCTGTGAAGCTGGGGCGATGACCATCACACCGGAATGGGAGCAGCGCTCCACCGACCTGTGGGCCGCCATCGACGAGTACGACGCCGCCGACTTCCGCGCGAAGATCGGGGCGCTGGCCGACGAGCTTCCCGAAGGACACCCCGTCGGATACTTCGAGCGGGCGTCGGCGCACGACTCGACCGGCGAGGGTGAAGCGGCCGTACCGCTCTATCAGAAGGCGCTGGTTGCCGGACTGTCCGGCGAGCGCAGACGGCGTGCCGTGATCCAGATGGCCAGCACGCTGCGCGCACTCGGGAACGCCGAGACGAGCGTCGAACTGCTCACCGCGGAGCGGGACAAGGGCTCCGACCACCTCGACGACGCCGTCACCGCCTTCCTCGCGCTGGCGCTGACCGACGTCGGCCGGGAACGGGAGGCGGTCGGGCTGAGCCTGGGCGCGCTCGCCAAGCACCTGCCGCGCTACAACCGCTCCCTCGCGAACTACGCGAAGATCACGATGGGCGAGGAACCGACGGCCTGACAGAGCCTCGCGCCGGCCCGGGCTCCGAGGCCCGAGGGCTTGGGCCCCACCCCCCGTGGCAGCTCCACCGGCGGCGGGGCCGGCTGTTCTCCTCCCGCGGCCGGCGCGCACAAGGTGTTCAACTCCCTCTCTACACAACCGCGTTGGCTGAATCGGTAGGTTGAGTCGCCGCTCACTGATGCCGGGAAGGAAGCCGCGGGATGGAGCAGAAGCAGCGAGTGCGGGGCGCGGCGATTCCGGCCGGGCGGCTAGCGGAACTGCTGGCCGACATGACCACCGCACGCCCCGCCTACCGGCATCTCGCGACGGCCGTCCGCACCCTCATCCTCGACGGCGGCGTCGCCGTCGACGCCCGCCTGCCCGCGGAACGGGAGCTGGCCCCCGCACTCGCGCTGAGCCGCACCACCATCAGCGCCGCCTACGAACAGCTGCGCAAGAGCGGGTACGCCCACAGCCGGCGCGGATCCGGCACCTGGACCGCACTGCCCGAAGGAGCGCTCTCCGCAGCGGAGCCGGACGCCATACCGCCCCGCCCGCCTGACGGCGCCACGCCGCCGCTGCCGCCGCAGAGCGCCATCGACCTCGCCACGGCCGCGCTGCCCATGCCCCAGGACGTGCTCCACCGGGATCTCGCCGAGGCGGTCGGTCAACTCCCGCTCCCCGCCCGCACCTCGGGCTACCACTCCTACGGGCTGCCCGAACTGCGGACCGCCGTCGCCGCCCGCTACACCGCACGCGGCCTACCCACGCACCGGGATCAGATCCTCGTGACGGCCGGCGCGCAACAGGCGCTGAGCCTCGCCCTCTCGCTGCTGTGCGGTCCGGGCGACCGGGTGCTCGTGGAGAGCCCCTCCTACCCGAACGCGCTCGACGCGATCCGGCGCGCCCAGCTGCGCCCCGTCCCGGTGCCGGTCACCGAGGACGGCTGGGACGGCGGGGTCCTCACCTCCGCGCTGCACCAGAGCGTGCCGCGGCTGGCCTACCTCATCCCCGCGTTCCACAACCCCACCGGCGCTCTGATGCCGCCGGACCAGTGTGCCGAGGTGCTCGGTGCCACCCGCAGGCCCGGTACCTGGCTCGTCGTCGACGAGACGCTCGCCGACATGGCCCTGGACACCGGGACACCACGGCCGTTCGCCGCGTACGGGGCCGACGGCGGGGCCGAGCATGTCATCTCCATCGGCTCGCTCAGCAAGACCTACTGGAGCGGACTTCGGGTCGGCTGGCTGCGCGCCTCACCACGACTCGTCGCCGAACTGGCCGAACTGCGGGCGACGGTGGACGTCTCGGGCTCCGTGCTGGACCAGCTGCTCGCCCTCCTGCTGCTGAACCGCGGGGACGGATGGCTGACCGACCGGGTCGATCAGGTACGGCACCGCCGACGAGCCCTCGTCGCCGCGCTGGAGCGGTATCTGCCGGACTGGTCCTGGCGGTTGCCCCCGGGCGGTCTGTCGCTCTGGGTGGACCTGGGGCGGCCCCTCGCCTCCGCCCTCGCCGAACGCGCCCTGGCGCACGGGGTGCGCATCGGATCGGGGGCGCGCTTCGGCGGCGAACCGGGACTCTACGAACACCGGCTCCGCATCCCGTACACGCTGCCTCCCGCCGCCCTGGGGGAGGCCGTACGGAGGTTGGCGGCGGTCCTGGCGGCCGATCCTTCACCGGCCGCGGGCGCGGCCCGCTCCCGCAGCGACTGGGTGGCCTGACTCCTGACACCCCGCCCCGGCGGCCACCAGGCGTGTTCAACTGCGTCCGTCCGCAGTTGAACACGACGATGACCGGGGCCCCGGACGGGCCCTAGTCGATGGTCGCCGGCAGGTGTCCGTACTGAACCGCGCGCACCCCGGCCTGGAAGCGGCTCCGCGCCTCCAGCTGGGCCATCAGCGTGTTGGCGAAGCGCCGTGCCGTACGCGGCGAGACCCCGAGCTTCCTGGCGATCGCATCATCCGTGTGGCCCTCCGCCAGCAGGTGCAGCACCTCGGCCTGCTGCCGGGTCAGGTCCTCCCGCTCGCGCCCGGCCGGCGTGCCCAGCGGCTCCGCCGCCTGCCAGGTGTTCTCGAACAGCGCGCACAGGGCGGCGATCAGGCCCGGTGCGCTGAGCACGACGGCTCCCACGGAGGTGGCGTTGCTGTCGGCCGCCATGATCGCCACCTGCCGGTCACAGATGATCATCCGGTTCGGGAGCGACGGCACCGTGCGCACCTGACCGCCCTTCCCCATCAGCCACTCGGCGTGCGCCACCGTGGCGGGGTCCCGGCGAATGCTGTCCAGGTAGATCGTCCGCATCTGCACGCCGCGTTCGAGCAGCAGTTGGTTGAGCGGACGGGAGGCCCGCATATTGGCCTCCGTCTGCGGGCCGCCCGGAGCGAAGGTCAAAAACTCCTGCCGGACCTGATGGTTGAGCGCCGTCAGATAGTCGCGGATGGACTCCAGACCCCGCAGGAACTGCACCCCGGCTTCGGGTACGTCCTCCTGCTGGCCGGCGAACTCCGAGATCAACCGGGCCGCGGCGGCGCGGCTCGCCTCGACCCGCTGCTGCTGCGCGGCCAGTTCGGCCTGCTGCCGGGCCAACAGGATCTCCATGCCTAAGTGCGGGCTGACCGCGTGGAGTTGGGAGGGGTCCTCGGTGGAGATGCGGACCAACGCGAGCTCGCTCAACCGGTCGAGCGCGTCCCGGATCTCCTGCGCGGGCATCCCCAGCCGGGAGACCAGGTCCTCCACCCCGTCCTGGGGATGGGCGAGCATGGCCCGGTAGACGGCTTCCGTTTGGGAGTCGAGCCCGAGAAGATCAAGCATCTCATTCCCCCGACAGGCCTGTGCGCCAAATGAGTTGTTGAGGCGGATTCGAGCGCGCCTCAAGTGCCGCAGGGGAGGAGAGTAATCCACATCTTCTCGCGATTGACCGAATACCTGATTTTTTAATCCAAGGCTGACCGTTCCGATACCCGGGCGCCGCGCCCGCCCGGCTGCGGGACCCGCCGGGCGCTGCCCCCGGGCAGGTGTTCAACATGATCGGACGTAGACGCCACAAAGCGACTCGTGCCATGTTGCAACCACTCTCCATTGCCTGCCGGGTGTCCCGGCAGACGGTTCCGACGCCGGCAGGAATCCCGCCATGTACCTCGTCCATGTCCACGTGCAGCCACCTTTGGACGGCGTCCTCCTGCCCAGCGGGACGGCCGACACCGTGGCCGCCTGTGTGCGTGACGTGGCCGGCGTCGAGCATGTCGTCGTGCACGCGGACACCCGCCCGCATCCCGTCATCGGTGTCTATGTCAGTGCCGCCACTCTGGAAGCGGCGGAGGAGACCGCGGTGGCCCTGTGGCGGTGCGCCCTCAAGGACCAGCACTCGCTGCGCTGCTGGACGCTGCTGCGGGCCGAGGTACCGATCATCCCCATCGACTCGGACTGGCCGCTCTGAACCGCTCCAGTCGTCCGCCCCACCTCGACCAGACATGTCCTAAGTAGGTCATGGACGGTTTGACCTGCAGTTTCCCCTTTTGGTGGCTCGTGTGGAGCGGCACTCTCTGAGGTGTCAGCGAAACCACGGCACCGGAGGGAAGAATCCATGGCGGTCAGCGAGACAGTCCTGGGCCCAGTCGCGGTATCCGTCTTCGTGCACCAGGCGTCCAGCGTGTCGGAGGACGACTCCGGTTGGCAGTGAGCCGACAGCACGCACCGCCCGACTTCCCCCCGATGCCCATACGCAGAAGAGGAACAGCAATGGATGTCATGACGGCCGTGCTGACCCGCCGCAGCGAACATCGTCTCGTCGAACCGGCCCCCCAGGACGAGGAGTTCGCCTATCTGCTGCGAGCGGCAGCCACCGCCCCCGATCACGGCCGGCTCCGGCCATGGCGGTGGATCCTGGTACGCGGTGAAGGGCGCGCCGCCCTGGGGCGTGCCTTCGCCGACGAGTACGAGGGGCCCGAGTCCAGACGGGAGCAGCTGGAGACCAAGCCCCAGAAGGCACCGCTGCTCGCCACGCTGGTGTTTGCCCCCGTGCCGAACGACACCGCTCACGGCGGCTCCATCCCCGAATGGGAACAACTCGCCGCCACCAGTGCCATGGCCGGCTCCTTGATACTGCTGCTGCATGCCCGCGGTTTCGGCAGTGTCTGGCGCACCGGCCGATTCACCGAGTCCGAACGAACCCGCCGCGTACTGGGGCTACGTCCGCAGGAGCGCCTGCTGGGCTGGCTGTACATCGGCACCCCCCAGCGGCTCAGGCCGTCGAAGCGGCGCGTCCCCCAGGACGTCACCGACCGGATCTCCGTGTTCACACCCGAACTGATGACGTTGTGACCCCCTGGCCGGCCTCGGCGGATGCCGGAGTGGGTCTGGGAGTGGACGGGCTACGACCCGGCTATGAGTCGTCGGTGTCCGCCGAGGCTCCGACGCCGTACAGCGAGCGGCCCGTCGCCCGTGCAGGTTCGTCATGCCTCGCTGACGCCGGACCGGGCCCGCTTGCGGGTCCCGCGGGTCACCAGGCGCCGTGGTAGAGCACGCCCAGGGTGAGGACGGCCAGCGCGGTGGCCAGGAACACGATCCCGCCCACGATGTCGCGGGAGCCGACCCGCAAGTGAGCGATGATCGCGCCGATGAAGTACAGCACGAGGCCGGAGGCGGCGAGAGTCCCCAGAAGCGGCACGGCGAGCCCGGCCAGCAGCCCCACGGTGCCCGCTGCCAGCAACGTGCCCAGCACCGGCACGTACTTCCGGGGTATGCCCTTCATGTCCGCCTGGGCCTTGGGATATTCGTGACCGATCAGGTACGTGACGGCGGCGGCACCGTTGAAGACCACGCCGAGGACGCTGACCGTGACGAAGGCGATGAACACGTTTCTCCGCTCTGGCCCGAACGTCTGGTGATCACTGCGCAACACCACGATGTAATAGGGCTGTTGAGATTTTGCGTGCTTCCCGTGCGCCGCTGATCGTACATGTCGCTCCGGCGCGGGCAACTGGCTTTTCGTGAGCGCAACCGAGTCACCGCGAACGGGAGTTGACCGGACCGTACCCGTCGGCGGGCCGACCGTGGCCCATGTCCGTCCCAAGCGCGGCCCGGAGGTCAGAGGCTGGCGAGCAGGCCGTCGAGCGGGGCGGGTACGCGGTCGAGGTCGAGGGCCTCGGCCAGGACACTGCCGTAGCGGATCTTGCGCCCCTTCTTGGTGCCGAGGAACCGCCGCAACTGCTGTTGTGCGGTGCGGTTCCGCTGCACGGGTTGGCGCAGGAAGGTCTGCAGGGCGCGCACATCACCCTCTGCCCGGACGAGTTCCGTCACCCTTGTCACGCCGAGTGCGCGGATGAGCTCGTCCTCCAGATCGGCGGCGCAGACGAAGAACCCGTGCTGTGCCGCACCGGCCCGCTCCAAGCCCCGGGCGTAGTAACGGCGTTCCGCCTCGTCGCACAGTCCGGTGAGGCGCAGGCCCAGTCCGGGCGGTCCGAGGAGGCGGGCGAAACGCCCGACGTTCATCGCGCCACCCATCGACAGGACGCAGACTCCCTCGGCCGCCAGGTTCCGGCCGCGGTGCGCGGCCAGCGTGTCGACCGCGGCGACGTCGCTCGGCCCTTCGAGCAGAACGACCGCCCGGACGGAACACCGCGCGGCCAGTTCGCGCGCGGCGTCACCGGGACCACCGGCCGCCCACGCGGTGGCTTCCTCCCGGAAAGCTTCCATGTCGGCCATGAGACGAGTCTCCGCCTTCTCCGGCCGCCACCGCAGGGAATTTCCGCCGGCCCGGCACGTCGGCCGGCGGCGAGCGGCCGGGCCGAGGGGTCGGCCTGTGTGGGCGTGGGTCCGCAGGACTGCGGCGGCGATCGTGGGGCAGCCTGGGGCATGGGCTTTCCGACGTGGGCGATCGGCGCCGACGCGGTGGCGCGGACGCTGGAACACAGGCCGGCGGCGGTGATGCCGCCCTTCGGCGACCCCGGTCTCCAAGCCACGACCGAGGCCCTGATCACGCCCGCGACTGCCCGGGCGATCGTCGAGGGCGGGGCGAGGCACCGAGCGCACTTGCCGGCGCCATCGGCGGCCGCGAGGGGCAGTTCGCGGACCATCCAGTCCGGGTCCCCGCCCCGCTGTGCCCCGGCCGCCCTGTCGGCCGCACTCGCCACCCAGGCGGCGGGGGACGAGACGGTGTCGCCCACCGTCAGCGATTCGGCTTCCGCCCAAGCCCAGCCCGGGCCCTCCGACGACACGACGCAGGCCACCCGGGCCCGGGACACCACCGGCCGGCGGATCCGCTTCCCCGCCTGACACCCAGCCAGAACGTGCGTCGGACGTGCGTCACGTGCGTCGAACATGCGTCGAGACATCGCCCGCAACGCCTAGGCCTCACATCGCCTGGAACCGCAGGTCAGCGGCCCTTCTCGGCGGGCTCCAGAATCGCCACGCACTCCACGTGATGCGTCATCGGGAACACCTCACGGGGCGCGCCGTCGCAAGTAACTGCAGTTCAGGTACTGTTTCAAGGATTCCCAGATTTGCCTGTTGGGAGCTGGAGCGTCGAACGAGCGTCACAGCCGAGTGACAGGTCGTGCGTCGCTCAGACACGAGATTCCTCACTGGGACGGCGGACGTACGTACTGGCCTACTGGTCGATCAGCGGCTCACGGCCCGAGGGGCGTACCGCCCTTGGACGCAGTCCCGGAACCGTGCGGCGGTAGCCGGGGTGCGGTGCCTATTCGTCGAATGCTGAGTCCATCTCCAACCTGAGGTCGGTTCCCGCAGGAACGATCTTGACGTACAGACCTGTGAGCTGTCCGGCGAGCTGAGCATTCAAACCACCTCGTCCGATAGCGCTCCGGACTTGATGGTGCGGGACGGCGACGACTGCTCGCTGTCGATCTATGAGAATCCCCGTCGGCTCCGCGTGGACGAGCGCGTTGACAAGGAGGATGCGCTGATCGCTGGAGTAGGCGATGACCTCGAACCTTTCGTTGGCCGTCCCCCCTGACAGTAGGCGCTGGGCACCCCTGATCCGCTCGGCGTCCCTTCCTACGAATGCTCCCCTGACGCTGTTCACCGGTCCGGTGGGCGCCGCAGCAATCTTCGTCAGTGCTCCGGCAACCCGGGCGATCCCCGTGATCACTACCTCGCCGGTCGTCAGCTCGGGCACGAAGCCGACCAAAACACGCTCCACCAGGTCGGCGGCGGTGACGGAGAGAACCAGGGCGCCGTCCGATGGCTCGACGATCAGCGCGACAACGTGGTCCCCCTTCGCCAAGCGCGAGAGCGGCTGGTCCCTGCGGAGCTCTCGGAATTCGTGTGCTGGCAGGACCGCAGGGTGCGCCTGTCCGGTGACGGGATGGTGGACGGTGCAGCGATACGCTTCCGGCGTCCGGCCGGTGACACGCGCGGTCACCGCCATACCGGGTGCCGGGAAATGGTCACTGGAGTCGTTCAGAATGAACGCGACCGCCTCGTCTGGGGTCAAGCACAAGGTATCCACGACGAGTCGCACCAGCCCGACCGTGCGCGGGTAACAGTGTTTGCAGGAGACCTGCACACGGGAAGCGATCTTCAGGATGGTGTCCGCGTGGTCACCCCGGTCACGGGGGCAGGTCCACCGCACCCCGTCCTCCGACGTGACGCCGAGCCGGCGCAGCAGCACGGCAGGGTCTGCCGCGTTCGCCTCAGCAATGCGCCGGTTGAGCGGCGATACCCGGGGCATCGGCACCAACTCCGTCGTCTCACTGCCTTTCACCGCCTCCTTGCGGTACCGGTCCGCTGTCTGCCTGATCAGCTCCAAGTCGACACCCTGACCCTGGGTCGACTTGCCTGCCGGAGGCGGCTCGGTTCCGGTGGACAGGACCGGCAGACGCCACGCCGTGTCGCCTCTGGCCCGCAGAGCCGCGACCCTGGCCAGCATGTTCAGGGCGGCCGATGCCGAGTCCGGCGGAACCATGCGCAGCCGTGCTGCGTAACGCACCGTCTGCGCTGTGGTCTCGTCCAGCCGCCCGTCCGGGCCGACGGAGAAAGGCACGGTAGGCATGCCTTCTGCTGGTGGTCCGCCCGCCTGGGCCCAGGCCAGGAACCGGTCCGGCCGCGCCATCTCACCGATGCGCTCCGTGAAGAGCTGGAGACTGGCCATGTCGAGCGGGCTGCCATCGGCGTAGGCGTCCACCCACCGGTGGGTGAATCCGGCCACCACGGTGTACGCCGGCAGGGCCTCCGGTCCCGGTGGAGCGATGAAGACGATCCTCGCGGCCACGTCGCTCGGTGTCAGACCGCCCGCCCGCAGCGCGTCCGCCGTCTTGAGCTTCGGGTCCGCTGCCTCCCCGGCAGCCCACGGGATCAGCACCTCTTTCGCCGCCATGCCGGGCGGCGTCGGCGGCGAGTGGGTCGTCCGGATCGCGAGGTCGTACCGCGGCGGCGCGCCTGCGGGCGTCGGGGCGTCCGGCAGCGGAACGCCCAGGCGGCGCATGACCCGCTCGTCCACCCAGCTGAGAGCCCGTTGACCGGTGTCGATGTGGTCTTGGCCGTCCGGGTGAGGCAGCCAGGCGAGGAAGCTGGGTGCGGTGCTGCTCAGCTCGGCCAGGCGGCTGGAGATCGCGCGGGTGGTCCGTACGAGTTCGGGCGGCGGGATCACGCCGAGGAGGATCTGGCGAGTCCCTTCGGCGAAGTCGAACTGCCACTGCTGTGGTGGCCGATCGATGTCGCCGACACGGCGGAGCAGGCCGCTGAGGAAGACCTCCGCAAGATGGCCCGAGTCCACCGAAGCGCCCAGTGCCTGCCGTACGAGCTGCATCGCGGGCACGGGCAGCGGCGCGACCGCCGCCAGGTGCGCTGCGAGTCGGTACGCTTCTGTCGATGCGAAAGAGCGGAACCGCAGCACCTCGGCGTACGGCTCCTGGTGAGCACGAGTCCGCGGGGCGCTCGGTGCGTCGGACGGGGTGCGCTGGGGCGCGGGCGCCAGCAGTGGCAGCAGCGCACTGGTGCCCGCCGAGCCGACCAGACGGGTCCACGCGGTCACCGCGTCGGGGGTGGGGGCGAGGACGGGAACGGGTGTGCCGTCGAACGGCCGTAAGTCGGGTGGTAGCACCGGATCTGTGATGCGCCAGGTCGCGTTGGCCGCCGCCGGGCGGCGCGTGGTCACCCGCCAGTGCTCCGCCCGGATGCCGGTACCGGCCCACATCCGCCTGGGGAGCGTGTGCAGCACGGCGATCGGGCTCACCTTGGCCAGCCGGTCGAGCAGATGGTGCATGCGGCCGTCACGCCACGCGCGACCCACGCCATCACTGACCACGATCAGCAGCGTGCGGCCCGAGGGGTCGGCGACGGCGGAGGGCGGGAGCGTTGCAGGAGCCGTGCCGAAGGGGCGGTAGCCCAGCAGTGGTCTGTCCGGGCTCCGGGTGTCCAGGCTGAAGGTGTGGACGACGCGGAACGCGCCGCTGCGTTCCATGAGGAGTCGTACCTCGGTGGCGAGGCGCTGCCAGGGCAGCATGGACACCCCGTCGTCCACTAGGATCGCAAGGTCCAGCCCATGCCCGTTGGCCGAGCGCAGCACGATGTCGGGGAGCCCGGTCTCGGCCATGGCCGCCACGGTTCGGGGAATGTCCAGCTCAGGGCGGCGCGGATCCGGCCGGTGCAGACGGAGTGGGCGTAGCGCACGGCCGAGGGCGAGTTCCGCCCCGCCGAGGGCCTTTTCGCCGGGAGGCCGGACCGATACAGCCGGGACTTCCGGGGGCACGGCGAACGTTCGGTCGGACTCCGGAGCGGGGGCCGCGCCGCCGCGCAGGGCGCCTCTACCGTGCCGGGGCCGCCGGAACGGACCGGTCGACCGGGCATACGTGGCCGGGCCACCGGCGTCCGTCGGCCCCGAGTCGCCCTGGTCGCCTCCCTGGAGGCCGTCGTCCGACAGCGCCCCGGACGTCCGCGCCACCCGCGCCAGCGCGCCGGCGGGGGCCGACGGCAGCCGGGTGGCCAGCCAGAGGGCGTCGAGGAACTCATCGCTCGACAGACCGACTCCGGAGTCTGCCAAGGCGTTCAGCACCCGCTCGAACATGCTCTGCTACACCGTCCCACCGAGTCGGTGCAGTACGGCATCCAGGAGACCGTCGGAATCCAGGCCGACACCGCCGAGGCGCAGGAAGACAGCGTTGAGCAACTGGTCGGTGGCCAACTCGCCACTCGCGCGCCGGGCCAGGAATGCGCGCACGAGTGCATCGAGCCCGTCGAGGGTCTCGTCGTCGGCCCCGCTCCCGTCATCCAAGTGGGCCCGTACGATCGCCCGCAGGCGCTCCTCGTCCGGCTCGGGCAGATCGAGACGGACGCAGCGTCGCAGGAACGCCGGAGGGAAGTCGCGTTCGCCATTGCTCGTGATGACGACGACCGGGAACTCCTCGCAGCGCACCCAGCCGCGCTCGACGTCCGCCCGGCCTCCCGGGTCCCCAGTCACCACCCGGGCCCGGTCCTGCTCTCCGGTCAGCCGGGCCAGCTCGGGGATCTCGAACTCGCCGTCCTCGAAAACGGTCAGCAGGTCGTTGGGCAGATCGATGTCTCCCTTGTCGAGTTCGTCGATCAGCAGAACCCGCGGCCGGGCCCCCGGGAGCAGCGCCGTCCCCAGTGGTCCCAGGCGGATGTAGGAGCCGATGTCCGGCTCCCCGGGCACCGTGCCCTGTTCGCCGTCCCGGTCCCGCCGCAAGCTCGCCTCGCGCAAGCGGGCGATGGCGTCGTAGTGGTAGAGGCCGTCCTGCAGCGTGGTCCGGCTGTTGACCGGCCAGTGCAGCACCCGGCCCAGACCCAGCTCGTGGGCGACGGCGTGCGCCATCGACGACTTGCCGGTCCCGGGCTGCCCCGTGACCAGGAGGGGCCGCCGCAGCAACAGGGCCGCGCTGACCACGTCCGCCTCCTCGGACCCGATGAGATATGGGCGCTCGCGCCGTCGCCCCGCCCCCGGCGATGCTCCACCGAACCGGCGCCATGGCGGTGCTGCGGGGAGATCCATCTCGCGTACCCGGCCGTCGCCCCGGAACAGCCGCCAGTCGTCCCCGAGGTCCTTCGCAGTCACCTGTCGGCCATCCTTCCGGAGTTCGTCAGAGCGTCGGGGGGATCCCCGTATTCGGGCGGCGCGGGGAGCGCCATGCCAGGGTCGTCCCACACCATGGCGGGGCGTGCGGCAACCGTCCTGACCTCGTAGTACACGTCTTCCCGGAAGCTTCGGACCGCCTCCGGCAGATCGGCCAACGCCACGCTGCCCACGATGTCGTCGAGCCGCTGCGCATGTTCCGGGTGCGCGGCCTCACGGTCCCAGAGCACCACGGGGACACCGAAGGCCAGGCAGAGTGCCAAGAGGCTCTCGCGGCGCTTCGGCCCACCGTGCAAAACCACCCATGACACGTCGCTGTGTTGAGTCATCAACTCACGCCTGACCACGCGCGGGTCGGTGTCCTCCGTGATGACAAGGGGGCCCGTGCGCCCGGCCGCCCAGCGCTGCTCGAGCATGTCGCGCCTTCTGTTTCCTCTTGCCGTTTCCCTGTCGTACTCGCGCAGCCGCAACGCCACCTGGTACTCCGCCCCCAGCACCAGGGGACAATCCTCCACGGCCGACGGTGCCAGCCCCCACGAGGCGAGTTCGTCCAGCATGGTGGAGGCCGTCCAGCCGTCGACGGGCACATCCAGATGCTGTCTTCCGACCACCACGTCGATCCAAGGAGAGGGCTCATTGCCCCCGTTGCCGTGCTCCCCGGCCAGCCCGTGGATCTCGCGTCCGATCTCCTCCGCGGTGTACGGCCCGGCCGAGATACCCGCCTCCTCCGGTGCCCGGCCCTCGCGCACCCGCCAGATGTGACAGGTGTAACGCTCGCAGTCCGCATCGTTGCTGGACAGGTCGACGACGATCCGCGTCACTGGCCGACGCCGGGACCTGGCCCACGACGAAGCCTGCGCACGACAGTCGGTCAGGAGGGACCGATCGCGGCCCAGACGCCGCCCGACATCGTCGCACCAGGCGTCCAGTTGCTTCCTGACTGTTTTGTCGGCGACGGCGGCGGACAGGAAGACGGCCAGCCGCAGCAGCGGCGGCATCATGTCCACGCTGTCCCGGTCGAGATCGTTGACGGCCGCCGCAAGCCGCGTCTCCGGCACGGCGCCGTCGTAGACCCATTCGGGCAGGCGGTCGGCCAGCTGCAGTACGTGACGGGCCGCCTGACAAAGGAGGCGGGGGTGGGCGGTGTTGACGGGTGTCAGCAGCTCAAGGAGCCTCTGGTGCTCCCCGACGGACAGGAGGCGGACGCCGTTCTCCGTCCGCCGTCCGAGCGCCACCAGTCGGTTGAGTGTCTTCCGGCGTTCCTTGCCCACCATTTCCGTGAGCAACTCGGCCCAGGTGGCGAGCGCACGTCCTTCGGTGAACAAAAGGACGGCCAGTTCCTCTTCCAGTGGGAGAGCGGCCGTATCCGGCTCCTCGGTGGTCATGTGAAAGCCGAGTTTCTTCGCCAGCCGGTTCGCCTGGTATTTCAGTTGTCCCTCGCTGTCGAACAGCTGCCACAGAAGGTCGACGGCGCCGTCCGGTACGTTGCCCGTGTCGGTGAAGGGGGCGGGCGGGCAGGCGGCGATCACATCGTGCGCCTCTGCTCGGACGAGCTCTTCGCGAATGCGCTGCCACGGCACCGTCAGGGTGCGCCGCACGACCTGTCTGTCCGATAACGGCGTCTCGTTGATGATGTGGTTGGTCACAAGCCCCACGGCAACCGTCAGGTCGTCCTCCCTGAACAAGGGAGCACCACTGTAACCATGCTGGATGGAGGCACCCCTGAGGTCGGCGTCGGCGTAGTAGTACCATGCGTCGGCGGCTTTGATGGTGGTGTCGGCGAAGGTGCCGGGGTCACCACCACCGTGCCACGCCCGAACCTTGAGCCTTTCCGCCATGTCCTGCCATTCCACGGCGCGCATCGAGGGGACGGCGGGCTCATCGAGCTCCAACACCGCCAAGTCCCCCTCCCCCCAGTTGCTCCCGGGACTCCGGCGAGGAGGCACCCACACCACCGGCCGTGCCGTGCTCCGATGTCTTTCCGCGCCCCGCCGCAACATGACATCGAGACGGGCGGAAGGCATCGGCGGCTCGATGTCCATCTGCCCCTTGCCCAGTGCGTCGTTGACCACGTGCGCGCAGGTCAGAACGTAGCGTGGGGAGAGCAGCGCCCCGGCACCCGCGGCGGACGTGTCCACGGACGGAGCTCCTGCATTCAACACCGATACCAAGGTCGGCGCGATGTCCCCCGATCGGCGGAACCACCCCATCCATCAGTCCCTTCGGGTGTCGTCGACGTCCCAGGTGGCCGAAACCGTCATCGTGGCATGGCCGTTCACACCTACAATGCCCAGCTTGAGGTCCTGCCCCACCTGGATTCCGAACGTGACCGAGAGCTGCTGGGGTGGGTCGGCAACCCTGGTGACCGAACGGTGCACCTCCTCGAGCAGCGGCCCCAGCGGGCTGAGCATGAGCCGCAAACCCTCTGCGGCAAGCACCACGGCGCGACCGCGCCGGGCGGACACGGGCGTCACCGTGCCGAAGCCCTCCGGAAGATCCGGCCGGTATTCGCCCTCCTCGACCAGGCCGGCATCCGAAGCAGGCTCCCCGGCATCGGACAACTCCAGCCGCAACACCGCTCCCGCTAACTCGACTTCAAGAGACTCAGGCATGAACACATCTTGTCCGACAGCCCGGTCACGTGGGCAGGAATGCCACAACAGTCCACGGCTGCCTGCGTGGGGTGGGTACGAGAGGTTCGGCCCGCGCTGTCCGCTGCCACACGACCTCCTCGCCCTGAGGCAAGCGCAGTCCTGGTTCATCCGCCGTTGGCCACCGCCATGAGTCGGTGGTCTGGGACGGCGTGGCCGGGGCACGATCGGGCGATGGTTCGGGTGGGACTCCCAAGTGACTCCCGTTGCTCCACCGCCGCCCGGATCGGTAAGCCCGGCCGGACGCCGAACAACTCCGGGCCACGTACCCGGTGGAGCCGGCCACGCCGTGGCGCGTGAGGCGCACGGAGACCCCACGTCCGATCAACTCGTCGGACGCCCGCCACACGACCCCCATTCCGCATCGGCCCAGTAGCTCGGTTGACAGATACCGCCCCGCGACCAACCTTGCTCCCCAGAGCCGTCCCGGTCACAGCCCAACTCCTCGATCGCCGAACAGTCGACCCGACGCTACGACCAGCCTGGCAGTACGCAGCCCACCGACGCCACCGAGACTCGGTGTCCGACATACCTCGGATGACTCGTGCGGGCCGGCACTTTCACGAAGTTCGCACCGCATCCGGCTTCAGGAGCGAACAAGCAATCCGCAATCGTGGACGGTCGGAACCTAACATGACGCAGCATCAGAAATAGCAAATAGCATCACATGAGCGTCAAGAAAAAGCGGGCCAGCTGCCTTCGGCTCGTCGTAGGAAGTGCCCTCTTCATGGCGCACACCAAACAAAGACGCAGCTGGGCCCGTTCTCCGGAGCGGCATCAGAGAAGCTCGACGTGCTCTACCTGCTATTCATCGAGGAACAGGTCGAGCTTCCCTGCCCTTATGAAAACCTCAGCTCAGAGGCCCCTTTCAGCAGGCTCAAGAACAGCCACGCACTCCACGTGATGTGTCATCGGGAACAGGTCGAACGCCCGCAGCGTCCGCACCCGGTACCCGTTCTCCCGGAAGTACCCCAAGTCCCTTGCCAGCGCTGCCGGGTCGCATGCCACGTAGGCGATGCGGCGGGCCTCCAGGGACGCGAGGTGTTCGACCGTCTTCTTGCCGGCGCCCGCGCGGGGCGGGTCGAGGACGATGAGGTCGACCTCGGTGATGCCGGTGCGCGGGAGGACGGACTCGACCTTGCCCTGTTCGATGCGGACGCGCGGGAAGTCCGCGAGGTTGTGGCGCGCGTCCTCCACCGCCCGCTTGCCGGACTCGATGCCGAGGACCGCGCCCTTCTCGCCGAGGCGGTCGGCGAGTGCGCCCGCGAAGAGGCCCACGCCGCAGTAGAGGTCGAGGGCGGTCTCGCCCTTGCGGGGCAGGAGGCCCTGCATGACCGCCGTCACCAGGGTGTCCGCCGCCTTCGGGTGGACCTGCCAGAAGCCGCCGCTGCCGACGCGGTACGTACGGCCGTCCGCCCGCTCGCGGACGAAGGGGCGGCCGTGGACGCGGTGCACGCCGCCGTCCTTCTCGCCGACCCGCATGACCGAGACCGGCTTGTCGAGCTCGACGATCGGCAGGCGGGCGCCCGGGCGTGGGGTCAGGATGACCTGGCGGTCCTGGGAACCGGTCGCCGTGATCGCCTCGACCGAGTCCATGCCGGACCAGTCGCGCCTCTCGATGCCCAGCTCGTCGACGCCCTCGGCGGCGATCATGCAGTGGTCGATCCGCTCCACCTCGTGCGAGCGGTGGCGGCGCAGTCCGGCGTGGCCCTCGGCGTCGACGGCGTACTGGACGCGGGTGCGCCACTTCGGGACCTGTCCGGCCGGCAGCTTGTCGCCCTCGGCCGGCATCACCGTGCCGTCCCAGCCGGCCTCCTCGGGCGTGAGGCCCGCGAGGCGCTGGAGCTGCTCGGCGATCACGTCCGCCTTCAGGCGGCGCTGCGCTCCCGGCTTGGCGTGCTGCCAGTCGCAGCCGCCGCAGCGGCCGGGGCCGGCGAAGGGGCAGGGGGCCTCGACGCGGTCCTTGGAGGCGTCCAGGATCTCGACCGCGTCCGCGCGCAGGAAGCGCGCGCCCTCCTCGCCCTCCGTCACCCGGGCCACGACCCGCTCGCCAGGCAGCGCGTGCCGGACGAACAGCACCTGGCCCTCGGACGTACGGGCGATGCAGTGGCCGCCGTGGGCGACGGGGCCGATCTCGACCTCGTACTCCTCGCCCACCAGAGACTTCGTCGGTTCTGCCTGCATGGTGGGGTGACTCCAGATCGGGAAGGTCGGGAAAGGGCAAAGGCCGCAGCCGGTGAGGCCGCCGGACGGCCGCAGCCGGTGGGCCTGACAACAGCCCACCAGTCTACGGCCTCCCCGCGCGGGTCAATCCCCGCGCGGGGCACCCCCAGTCCCCGCGGCTCAGTCCTTGGCGGCCGGCGTCTTCGGCCGGTCCACCGCCGGACCGCGCCGGACGGCGCCCGGTGCGCTCCAGTCCTGCCGCTTGCGGGCCCGGTCCCGGGCCGCCTCGGAGGACTGGAGCTGGTACGGCACCGAGGTCACCATGACGCCCGGCAGGAACAGCAGGCGGCCCTTGAGGCGCAGGGCGCTCTGGTTGTGCAGCAGGTGCTCGTACCAGTGGCCGACCACGTATTCGGGGATGATCACCGAGACGGCGTCGCGCGGGGACTGCTTGCGCAGGTTCTTCACGTACTCGACGACCGGTCGTGTGATCTCGCGGTACGGCGAGTCGAGCACCTTCAGCGGTACGTCGATGCCGCGCCGCTCCCACTCCTCGCGCAGCGCCTTCGTCTCCGCCGGATCGACGTTGACGGTGAGCGCCTCCAGGGTGTCCGAGCGCATCAGCTTGGCGTAGGCCAGGGCGCGCAGGGCGGGGCGGTGGATCTTGGAGATCAGGACGACGGAGTGCACCCGGGACGGCCGCACGCTGTCGTCGCTCGGGCTCTCGGGAGCCGCGATCTCCTCAGCGACGCGGTCGTAGTGGCGGCGGATCGCCGTCATCGTCGCGTAGAAGATGCACATGCCGAGCAGGGCGACCCAGGCACCGTGCGTGAACTTGGTGACGAGGACGACGACCAGCACCAGGCCGGTGAAGAAGGCGCCGAAGGCGTTGATCGCGCGGGAGCGGATCATGTGGCTGCGCTTGGCCGGGTCCGTCTCCGTGGCCAGGTGGCGGTTCCAGTGCCGGACCATGCCGGTCTGGCTGAGCGTGAAGGACACGAACACGCCGACGATGTACAGCTGGATCAGGCGCGTCGAGTCGGCGCCGTAGATGACGACCAGCAGGGCCGCGGTGCCCGCGAGCAGCACGATGCCGTTGGAGAAGGCGAGGCGGTCGCCGCGGGTGTGCAGCTGGCGCGGGAGGTAGCGGTCCTGGGCCAGGATCGAGCCGAGCAGCGGGAAGCCGTTGTAGGCGGTGTTGGCGGCCAGGAAGAGGACCAGGGCCGTCGCCGCCGCGAGCACGACGAACAGGAAGCTGCCCTTGCCGAAGACGGCCTCGGCGACCTGGGAGATGACCGGGTTCTGGACGTAGCCGGGGCCGATCGGGCTGCCGCCCTGCATGAGGTCGGTGGCCGGGTTCTCGGCCATGCGGACCTTGGTGGTCATCGCGAGGGCGATGATGCCGCAGAACATCGTCACGGCCAGCAGGCCCATCATGGCCAGCGTGGTCGCCGCGTTCTTCGACTTGGGCTTGCGGAAGGCGGGGACGCCGTTGGAGATCGCCTCGACGCCGGTGAGCGCGGCACAGCCGGAGGAGAAGGCGCGCAGGAGGAGGAAGACCAGCGCGAAGCCCGCGAGGCCCTGGTGCTCGGCTCTGATGTGGAAGTCGGCGGTCGGCGCGCGCATGGTGTCGCCGAGGACCAGGCCGCGGAACGCACCCCACGCGATCATGATGAAGACGCCGGCGACGAAGACGTACGTCGGGATCGCGAACAGCGAGCCGGACTCCTTCACGCCGCGCAGGTTCATCAGCGTCAGCAGCACTATCACCGCCACCGCGCAGAGCACCTTGTGCTCGACGACGAACGGGACCGCCGAGCCCAGGTTCTCGATGCCGGAGGAGATGGAGACGGCGACGGTGAGGACGTAGTCGACGAGCAGGGCGCTGGCCACCGTCAGGCCCGCCTTGGGGCCGAGGTTCGTGGTCGCGACCTCGTAGTCGCCGCCACCGCTGGGGTAGGCGTGCACGTTCTGCCGGTAGGAGGCGACCACGGTGAACATCAGCACGACGACCGCGACCGCGATCCAGGGGCTGAAGTGGTACGCCGACACGCCCGCGATGGACAGGACCAGCAGGACCTCACCAGGCGCGTAGGCGACGGAGGACAGCGGGTCGGAGGCGAAGACGGGGAGTGCGATGCGCTTCGGCAGGAGCGTTTCACCCAGCCGGTCGCTGCGCAGAGCGCGCCCGATCAGGATCCGTTTGGGCACGTCGGTCAGTTTGGACACGACAGAGGATCGTAAGGGTTCGAACTGGCTGCCGCCCACCCTCCCCCTGCCCCTCGTGAGGCAACCCACCCCGGATCTGCCTCACGAGTGAACTCTGGGGCGATTGCGACGACGGATTCCGCGCTCGGCGCGGTGTTCGTGCCTAGATGGCAGACCCCGCCCCAGAAACCGCACACTCGTGCCTGTCGCCACACCCAGGAGGTCCCATGCCCGCGCCCGCAGAGCTGATCGGCGCCGCGGTCAGCCTCATCGGCCTCGGAATCCTGACCATGTACAGCGTGCGCAGCATCACACGCCGCTGATCACGACGCCCGGCCCGCCGGAGCGCGCGGCCGCCTCCACGGGCACGCGGGCGCACAGCCGCGTAGGCACGCGGGCGCCGGAGTGCGGCAACTCTTTTACGGCGTACGGCCGTTGAGCTGCCCCGGCGTTGGTTCGGACCTGGCACCGACCTGGTCCGGACCTGAATGTTACGCGCGTAAATTCTTGCCTCCGGCTACTTGCCGGTCACGCACCGGGGTCGGAATACTTCATTCTGCGCTTGTCAGGGGCACGACGAGTTCACCGACTTGTCGTGCCCTGCCACCCCCGATAGGCCTCCCCACACCCAGAGGAGCCAGCGAGTGCGTACTCAGACCTCCGCCAGAGCCCGACGCGCCAGACTGACCGTCACCGCGTCCGCGCTGTTCGCCGCGGCAGTGCTCACCGTCCCCACTGCCCAGGCCAGCCCCTCGGCCAAGACCTCGCCCTCGTCCGACGCCGCAGCCGTGGTCAAGAGCCTCGGCACCGCCTCGACCGCCGGTTCGTACTACGACTCCAAGGCCCACACCGCGGTGGTGAACGTCACCACGCAGAAGGCGGCACAGGCCGTCCGTGAGGCCGGCGCCGTACCGAAGCTCGTCACCTACAGCTCCGCGCGCCTCGCCAAGGCCGGCGACGCCGTCAAGACCGCCGACATCGCCGGCAGCGCCTGGGCGGTGAACCCCAAGACCGACACCCTGGTCGTGAGCACCGACAGCCGCGTCTCGCGCGCCGAGCTCGCCAAGCTGAAGTCCGCCACCGCCTCCTACGGCAAGGCGGTCACCTTCAACCACGTGAACGGCACCTTCCGGAAGCTGCTCAACGGCGGCACCGCGATCTACGCCGACGCCGGCTGGCGCTGCTCCGTCGGCTTCAACGTCACCGACGGCGTCAACTACTACTTCCTGACGGCGGGCCACTGCACCCAGGGCTTCCCGGGCTGGTACTCGAACTCCAGCCTCACCACCTACATCGGGGCAACCCTCGACTCGCAGTTCCCGACCAACGACTACGGCATCGTCAGCTACGACAACACCGGCATCACGCATCCCGGCACGGTCAACCTCTACAACGGCACCAGCCAGGACATCACCAGCGCCGCCAACGCGTTCGTGGGTGAGAGCGTCAAGCGCAGCGGTTCGACCACCGGCGTCCACGGCGGCACCGTCCAGGCTCTCAACGCCACGGTCAACTACGGCAACGGTGAGATCGTCTACGGCCTCATCCAGACCAACGTCTGCGCCGAGCCCGGCGACTCCGGCGGCTCCCTGTTCGACGGCACCAAGGCGATCGGCCTGACCTCCGGCGGCAGCGGCAACTGCACCTCCGGCGGTACGACCTTCTTCCAGCCGGTGACCGAGGCGCTCAGCGCGTACGGCGTCAGCGTGTACTGACGCGTACAGAGCTGAGCGTGTACTGAGGGCACGCGTACAGAGTGAGCATGTACTGACGTGCACGGCGTCAGCATGTACTACCAGCACGGAAGCGTGTGGCCCGAGCCCCGCCGGTCCGACCGGTGGGGCTCATCCATGTGTCTCCCCCGTCATCAATGCAGGCGAGCCCCCCTCGCCGTCCGAGGCGGCATTGCCGATACGTTGGACGCAGGCAAACGAGGGCGACAGCATGGCCACAGCGGGATCACGACCGGGATCAACGGCATGATGATTCACCGGCATGATGGTGCCTGGCGGCCCACACAGGCCGCAGGGTGTTGCCCGGCGAGCCGAGAGAGGGACATGAGCACGACATTTAGGCAGGCCAAACGGCCTGCCGGAAGCGCGGTGTGAGGCCATGCATATCGTCATCATGGGCTGCGGGAGAGTGGGTTCCGCTCTCGCCCAGACCCTGGAGCAACAGGGTCACACGGTCGCCGTGATCGACCGGGACCCCACCGCCTTCCGCAGGCTGGGCCCGGGATTCGGCGGCCGCCGGGTCACCGGCATCGGCTTCGACCAGGACACCCTGCGCGAGGCGGGCATCGAGGACGCCGGCGCCTTCGCCGCCGTCTCGAGCGGCGACAACTCGAACATCATCTCCGCGCGCGTGGCCCGCGAGATGTTCGGTGTGGAGAACGTCGCGGCCCGCATCTACGACCCCCGCCGCGCCGAGGTCTACCAGCGCCTGGGCATCCCCACCGTGGCGACGGTCCGCTGGACCGCCGACCAGATGCTGCGCCGGCTGCTGCCCTCGGGCGCCGAGCCGCTGTGGCGCGACCCCACCGGCGGCGTCCAGCTCGCCGAGGTGCACGCCTCGCCCCAGTGGGTCGGCCACAAGATCAGCAAGTTGCAGGACGAGACGGGCGTCCGCGTGGCGTTCCTGACCCGCCTGGGCGAGGCCATCGTGCCCACGTCCCAGACGGTGCTTCAGGAGGGCGACCTGGTGCACGTGATGATGCGGACGGACGACGTCGAGAAGGTCGAGGCGGCGTTCGCCGGGGGTCCCGAAGAGGAGGGCGGTCACTGATGAGGGTCGCCATTGCCGGTGCCGGCGCAGTCGGCCGCTCGATCGCGGGCGAGCTGCTGGAGAACGGCCACGAGGTCCTGCTGATCGACAAGGCGCCGACCGCCATCTCGGTCGAGCGCGTCCCCCAGGCGGAGTGGCTGCTGGCCGACGCCTGCGAGATCACGTCCCTGGACGAGGCGGCGCTGCAGCGCTGCAACGTCGTCATCGCCGCCACCGGCGACGACAAGGTCAACCTGGTCGTGTCGCTGCTCGCCAAGACGGAGTACGGCGTTCCGCGCGTCGTCGCCCGCGTCAACAACCCCAAGAACGAGTGGCTGTTCAACGAGGCCTGGGGCGTGGACGTGGCCGTCTCCACCCCGCGCCTGATGTCCGCCCTGGTCGAGGAGGCGGTGAGCGTCGGCGACCTGGTCCGGCTGCTCCGCTTCAGCCACGGCGACGCCAACCTCGTCGAGCTGACCCTGCCCGAGGAGTCGGCCCTGGCCGGCACCCAGGTCGGCGACGTGGAGTGGCCCGAGGACACCTCGCTGGTCACCATCATCCGCGGCACCCGCGTCCTGACCCCCTCCAAGGAGGACTCCCTGGAGCCGGGTGACGAGCTGCTGTTCGTGGCCGCCCAGGCCCGCGAGGAGCAGCTGGAGGATCTGCTGTCGGTACGGCGGCAGGACGGCTGACCGTCTCCCCGCAGTGACGACGATGGGGGCGCCCCGGAAACCCGGGGCGCCCCCATCGTCGTACAGGAGGAGCTCGTACAGGAGGTCGCGGAGGAGCGTGGGACGCGTCCTCGGGCCCGGTGGTCGGCTACGCGCCCCGGCGGTGCCGTCCGCCGTCCGCTGCCGCTTCGGCGGCGGCCTTCTCGGCCCGCTCCTCGGCCTCCATCTCCGCGAACACGTCGATCGGCGCGGGCGCCTTCGCCAGGAAGACCCAGGTCAGCCAGACGGCCAGCAGGAACGGCGGGATCTTCAGGGTCACGAGGACCCAGCCGAGCTGCGTGGTGTCGGCCCACCAGTACAGCGGGAAGAGGATCGCGCACTTGGCGAGCAGGATCAGGCCCCAGGCCCAACTCGCCTTGGCGTACGCCTTCTTACGGCCCGGGTTACGAGTGCGCCAGGAGAGGTTCTCCTTGAAGACCGGGCCGAGGATGAGGCCGATCAGTGGGACGCCGGCCAGCGTCGTGATGATGTACGCCAGGGCCAGGCCGAGCGTGTAGAGCATGCCGGGGAGGTAGAAGTCCTTGGCGTTGCCCGTGAACATCGCGAAGATCACGCCGAAGGCGACCCCGAAGACACCGCTGAAGGCGTGCTTCATGGTGTCCTTCATCACCAGCCGGACCGCGACCATGAGCAGCGAGACACCGAGCGCGGCGATCGCCGACCAGTGCAGGTCCTTGGTGATCGTGAAGATGCTGACGAAGAGGAGGCCGGGCAGGACCGTCTCGACCATGCCGCGGACACCGCCGAACGCCTCGAACAGCGCGGCCTCCGTCACCGCCCGGGACTCGTGCTGCTGAGGGGCGTCTTGGGTCGGCTTGTCGACTGACGTCACCGGCTACTCCCGTCCGAGGGGTCTCAGTTCGTACTTGGGGTTGAACAGCACGCGGCGGCCCCGGCTCATCGAGATCCGGCCCGATGCGATCAGCCTGCGCCCCGGTTCTATCCCGACGATGGAGCGCCTGCCGAGCCACACCACCTCCAGCGCGGCGGAGCCGTCGAACAGCTCGGCCTCCAGGGCGGGGACTCCGGCGCGCGGCCGCAGGGTGACCGTGCGCAACGTACCAGTTACCGTGACGATCTGGCGGTCGTGACAGTCACCGATCCGGGTACAGCCGGCGGTCTCGGCGTCCTCCCTCAGCTCCTCGGACTCCAGGTCGGTCTGGGACGAGGAAAGCCGGTCGAGCATGCGCCGGAACCGGCCCGCCGGCTTTTCGGAACGAGGAACAGCACCCATACAGGAAGCCTACCGGGGCGCGCCGACGGCCACGCACCCACGGGCCCGCACCCCTTGCGGCAAGCGCTCACTGCGACGCTCTCGGCGCGAACGCTCACTGCTCGAAGCGGTAGCCCATCCCCGGCTCGGTGATGAAGTGCTTCGGGTGGGAGGGGTCCGCCTCCAGCTTCCTGCGCAGCTGCGCCATGTACACACGCAGGTAGTTCGTCTCGGTCCCGTACGACGGCCCCCACACCTCCTGCAGCAGCTGCTTCTGGCTGACCAGCCGGCCCGTGTTGCGGACCAGCACCTCGAGGAGATGCCACTCGGTCGGGGTCAGCCGTACGTCCCTGTCGCCGCGGGTGACCTTCTTGGCCGCCAGGTCGACCGTGAACCCCTCGGTCTCCACCGTCGTCACGTCGTCCTCGCCGGCCCCGACGGGCTCGGCCCGGCGCACGGCGGCCCGCAGCCGGGCCAGCAGTTCGTCCATGCCGAAGGGCTTGGTGACGTAATCGTCGGCGCCCGCGTCGAGCGCCTCGACCTTCTCGTCGGAGGAGTGCCGGGCCGACAGCACCAGGATCGGCACCCGGGTCCAGCCGCGCAGCCCCCTGATCACCTCGATGCCGTCCATGTCGGGCAGGCCCAGGTCAAGGACCACCACGTCGGGGTGTCCGGAGGCCGCGAGCGCGAGCGCGGTCCTGCCGTCGGCGGCCGCGTCGACCTCGTACTTGCGCGCCTTGAGGTTGATCACGAGCGCCCGCACGATCTGCGGCTCGTCGTCGACCACCAGCACCCGGGTCATGAAGCCTGCCTCTCCGGTCGTACGGCGTCCGGTCGTAGTGAGTCTGGTTGTACGGCGTCCGGTCGTACGGCGCCCGGTCGTACGGCGTCTCGATCCGCTGTGTCTCGCCCTACCGCCGTTCCCGTTTCCCCGTCGGGGAGCGGCTTGGAGAGCGGCTCGGGGCGTGATCCCGCCGCGCGGAGGCTGAGGACCATGGTGAGGCCGCCGCCGGGGGTGTCCTCGGCGTTGAGGGTGCCGCCCATGGCCTCGGCGAAGCCTCGGGCGACCGCGAGACCGAGGCCGACACCGGCGCCGCGCGGGGCGTCGCCGTACCGCTGGAAG
Organism: Streptomyces sp. NPDC046805; assembly: GCF_040645355.1. Lineage (NCBI taxonomy): Bacteria > Bacillati > Actinomycetota > Actinomycetes > Kitasatosporales > Streptomycetaceae > Streptomyces > Streptomyces sp. NPDC046805. The sequence continues at coordinate 26,122 of NZ_JBEYYC010000019.1, forward strand.
GGCTCGAAGATGCGGTCCTTGGCGTCGTCGGGGACGCCCGGCCCGCGGTCCACGATCCGCACCTCGACCCGGTCGGCGATGGCGCTGGCGGACACCAGCACGGGCCGGCCGGGCGGGCTGTACTTGACGGCGTTCTCCACCAGGTTGGCCACCGACCGCTCCAGCAGCCCCGGGTCGACGGCGACCATGGGCAGCGTCTCCCGGATGTCCAGCCCCACGCTGTCCTCGGGCACGCCGACCAGCGCCATCGGGACCACCTCGTCGAGGTCGATCTCACGGACGATCGGGGTGACCGTGCCGGTGTGCAGGCGGGACATGTCGAGCAGGTTGCCGACCAGGTGGTCGAGCCGGTCGGCGCCCTCCTCGATGCCCGCCAGGAGTTCCGCCTGATCCTCCTCGGACCACGCCACGTCGTCCGACCGCAGCGAGGAGACCGCGGCCTTGATCCCGGCCAGCGGGGTGCGCAGGTCGTGGCTGACGGCGGCCAGCAGCGCGGTGCGGATGCGGTTGCCCTCGGCCAGGGCGCGGGCCCGGTCGGCCTCCTCCCGGAGCCTTCGGCGGTCCAGGACGACGGCGGCCTGGGCGGCGAACGCGGCCAGCACCCTGCGATCCTCGGCGGGCAGCACCCGGCCCGTCAGGGCGAGCGCCATGTGGTCCCCGACCGGCACGTCGACGTCCGCCTCCTCGGGCCGCGTCAGCGTCCGTCCGAGGCCCGCGCGGCCCGCACAGGTCCACGGTTCGACGTCGCCCGCCCGCTCCAGCAGGGCCGCCGACTCCATGCCGAAGGTCTCCCGGACCCGTTCGAGGAGCTCCTCCAGACCTGTCTCTCCGCGCAGCACGTTGCCGGCGAGGAAGGAGAGGATCTCCGACTCGGCGCGCAGCCGGGCCGCCTGATGGGTGCGCCGGGCCGCGAGGTCGACCACCGAGGCCACCGACACCGCGACCCCGACGAAGATCACCAGCGCGACGATGTTCTTGGGGTCGGCGATGGTCAGCCGGTGCAGGGGCGGTGTGTAGAAGTAGTTCAGGAGCAGCGAGCCGAAGGCCGCCGCGGCCAGCGCGGGGAAGAGCCCGCCGAGCAGGGCCGCCGCGACGGTCACGGACAGGAACAGCAGCATGTCGTTGGCGAGGCCCAGGTCGACGCTGTTGAGCACCACCGCCATGACCGCCGGGCCGGCCAGCCCCACGAGCCAGCCCGAGACGAGCCGGGCCCGGCCGAGCGGCGCCCCCCGGGACACGGGCAGCCCGCGCCCCTTGGCGACCTCGCCGTGGGTGACGATGTGCACGTCGAGGTCGGGCCCGGACTCCCGGGCGACCGTCGCGCCGACGCCCGGCCCGAAGACGTACTGCCAGGGCTTGCGGCGGGAGGAGCCCAGGACTATCTGGGTGGCGTTCACCCCGCGCGCGAAGTCCAGCAGGGCCGCGGGTATGTCGTCGCCGATGACGTGGTGGAAGGTGCCGCCGAGGTCCTCGACGAGGGTGCGCTGGACGGCCAGTTCCTTGGGCGAGGCAGAGGTCAAGCCGTCGCTGCGCGCGATGTAGACGGCGAGCACCTCGCCGCCGGCGCCCTTCTCGGCCAGCCGCGCGGCCCGGCGGATCAGCGTCCGTCCCTCCGGACCGCCGGTCAGTCCGACGACGATCCGCTCGCGCGAGCCCCAGATCGCGGACACGCGGTGGTCGCTGCGGTACTGCTGCAGGTACTCGTCGACCCGGTCGGCCACCCACAGCAGCGCCAGCTCCCGCAGGGCGGTCAGGTTGCCCGGCCGGAAGTAGTTCGACAGCGCCGCGTCGACCTTGTCCGGGCGGTAGATGTTGCCGTGCGCCATGCGTCGCCGCAGGGACTGGGGCGACATGTCGACGAGCTCGATCTGGTCGGCCCGGCGTACGACCTCGTCCGGTACGGTCTCCCGCTGCCGTACACCGGTGATCGACTCGACGATGTCGCCGAGTGACTCCAGGTGCTGGATGTTGACCGTCGAGACCACGTCGATCCCGGCCGTCAGCAGCTCCTCCACGTCCTGCCAGCGCTTGGCGTTGCGGGAGCCGGGGACGTTGGTGTGCGCCAGCTCGTCGACCAGGGCGACCTGCGGCCCGCGCGCGAGGACGGCGTCGACGTCCATCTCCGTGAACGCCGCGCCCCGGTAGTCCAGTTCCCTGCGCGGGACCTGCTCCAGGCCGTGCAGGAGCACCTCCGTGCGGGGCCGGTCGTAGTGCTCGACGTAGGCCACCACGCAGTCGGTGCCGCGCTCCACCCGGCGGTGCGCCTCGGCCAGCATCGCGTAGGTCTTGCCCACGCCCGGTGCCGCGCCGAGGTAGATCCGAAGCTTGCCGCGTGCCATGGCCCCATTGTCTTCCGGTGACTGCCGCCTACGCAGCGTCGACCTTACGGGCAGTGGTCCGCTTGAAGGGCGGGAGGGGCTGGTGAGGGGGCATCCTTGACGGAGTTCTGACGGCTCGCGAGCTCGGCCTTTTTGCTCTCTCGCCTACGGGGCGGCCCACCTAATTGCTCTCTCGCCTACGGGGCGCCAAAGCCGGTGTCGAGACGGCGATCGTGCTCAGCCCTTCGGGCCTCCGCGCTCCCCCAAGCTCTCAACTGCGTTCGAGCAGGGAGGTGCCCCCATGCCGTCTCGACACCGGCGCGCCCCTACGGCTCCTTCGCGGCCGACGCGTGGGGACAGATGACGTTGGTGCGCTGACGGGCGTGTGTCAGTGCTCTGTGATTTCGCCGTCGCTCAGCTCCAGTACTCGGTCGGCCAGGTCCAGGAGGGTGGCGTCGTGTGTGGCCACCAGTGCGGTGACCCGTTCGCTGTGTACGACGGCACGCAGCAGCTCCATGACGGCGTGACCGGTCTCGGCGTCCAGCTGGCCGGTCGGCTCGTCGGCTATGAGGAGGCCGGGGCGGTTGGCCAGGGCGCGGGCGATGGCGACGCGCTGTTGCTGGCCGCCGGACAGCTCGCCGGGGCGCTGGGCCGCGTGGTCGGCGAGGCCGACCAGGGACAGCAGCAGGTCGACCCGCTCCTCGCGCTCGCGTGGGTCGGCCCGGCGCAGCCGCAGCGGCACGCCCACGTTCTCTGCGGCGGTGAGGATCGGGATGAGGCCGAAGGACTGGAAGACGAAGCCGATCCGGTCCCGGCGCAGTTCCAGCAGGGCGCTCTCGCCGAGTGCGGTCAGGTCCCGGCCGTCTACGGTGGTCCGTCCTCGGTCGGGCATGTCCAGGCCGCCGACGATGTTCAGGAGCGTGGTCTTGCCGGATCCCGAGCGCCCCTTGAGAGCGACCAGTTCGCCGCGTGGGACCTCGAAGGAGACCCCGCGCAGCGCATGTACGGCGCCGGCTCCATGACCGTACGACTTGTGGATGTCCTCGACGCGCACCATCGTCTCGGTGCTCACTCGACTCATGCAGCCTCCCCCGCCGACCGGGCGCCAGTATCGCCGCGGGGCGCCCGGTCGTCCAAGGGGTGAGGCGGACGAAACAGCGGGAAAGGCCGTACCCGACTTCGGGATACGGCCCTTCGTGCGCTCGCTGTGTCCGGGTACCGGGGTTTACCGGACCTCGGTGATCTCCGGGCCGCGCTGCAGCTGGCCCATGCCGCCGGAGAAGCGGGAGCCGCTCTGCTCCTCCTGCTGGACGCCCTCGGGGACCATCTGGGCGTCGTTCGGGAGCTTCAGGACGATCGGGTCGCGGGGTGCCATCGGGCCCTCGCCGCGGACCACGACCGTGTCGCGGAAGATCTGCTCAAGGAGGCCGGCGGCCTGCGGCTGCACCGCGCCCTGGCCGGAGATGACCCCGCGCAGGAACCAGCGGGGGCCGTCCACGCCGACGAACCGCACGACCTGGAAGCCGCTCGTGCCGTCGGGCAGCTGCACGGGCACCTGGGCGCGCAGCTCCCAGCCCAGCGGGCCCTCGACCTCGTCGATGATGCCGCCCTGCTGGGTGATGCCGGAACCGATCTCCTCGCGCACCTCGCCCCAGATGCCCTCGCGCTTGGGCGCGGCGAAGGCCTGCAGCTGGATGGCGCTGTCGCGCAGGACGACGGTCGCCGCGACGATCGCGTCGCCCGCGACCTCGACCCGCAGTTCCATGCCGTCGACGCCCGGCACGAACATCCCGCCGAGGTCCACGCGGCCCTCGCCCGGCTCGCGCACCTCGGTGGCGTCCCAGGGCCCGTCGGGCCGCGGCTCGGGCTCGAGCCGCACGCGCTCGTACTCTTCGTCCGCCTCGGTGTCGACGCTGTCGACGACCTGCTCGGCCTCGCCGGCCGCGTCCTCGGCGGCACCCTTCTTGTTGCGACGTCCGAACACGTCACTGTCCTTCCCGGTCGGATACGACCGAAGCGTATCGATTCCCACCCGTCCGACCGCCGTCGGCGGCCTGACCGCTTGTGCCGCTCTCGTCGCCCACCGCGGCATGACCCCCGGTGGACCCGAAGCCCCCCTCGGCCCGCGCCGAGTCGGGAAGCTCCGCGACCTCCTGGAAACGGACCTTCTCGACCTGCTGGACGACCAGTTGGGCAATCCGGTCGAAGCGCTCGAACCGCACGGACTCGCGCGGGTCGAGATTCACCACGATCACCTTGATCTCCCCACGGTACCCGGCATCAACCGTCCCCGGGGCATTCACCAGGGCGACACCGCAGCGGGCGGCGAGACCGGATCGAGGGTGCACGAAGGCCGCGTACCCCTCCGGGAGGGCGATCGACACTCCCGTGGGCAGTACGGCCCGCTCTCCGGGCGCCAGTTCGCGGCTCTCGGTGGTCCGCAGATCGGCTCCCGCGTCGCCGGGGTGCGCATACTCCGGAAGCGGTACGTCGGGGTCGACGCGGCGGATCAGGACGTTCACGGGGTCGGGGCGTACGGGGCTCACGGGTTCACCTCGAAGGCGCGGGCGCGCCGGGCCTGGTCGGGGTCGCTGATGGCGGCCTGGATCTCCTCCTGGCGGCCGTGGTCGATGAAGTGGTCGACGCGGACCTCGATGAAGAGGGCGTCGGCGCGGACGGCGACCGGACCCGCGGGGCCGCCGATCCGGCCGGTGGCGGTGGAGTAGATCTTCCGGCCGGCGACCGCGGTCACCTCGGCATCCAGGTACAGCGTGGTGCCCACCGGTACGGGCTGGACGAAGTCGGTCTCCAGCCGCCCGGTCACGGCGATGGTCCGCAGCAGCCAGTTCAGCGAGCCGAGGGTCTCGTCGAGCGCGGTGGCGAGCACGCCGCCGTGGGCGAGGCCGGGGGCGCCCTGGTGGGCGGGCTGGACGGTGAACTCGGCGGTGAGGGCCACGCCCTCCCCGGCCCGGGCCTCCAGATGCAGCCCGTGCGGCTGGTCACCACCGCAGCCGAAACACTGCCCGTAGTGCGAGCCGAGGAGCTCGCCGGGCGCGGGGGCATCGGGATGGCGCACCGGTTGCACGGCGCCGGCCGGAGGCTTGAGTGCTGCTGAACCACCAATCACAGGCGCAGACCTTACCCGCGCGTCGGGACCCTCCCGACACCGTGCCAAGCTTGGCTCATGCAGCTCTCCGCCGGCCCCTACGAAGAACGCCTCACCGCCCCGCGCTCCTGGTGGCTGATCAGCTTCCTGGTCGGTGTCTCGTTCGCCCTGATCCTGCTCCCCTTCGGCACGCTGCCGATGCTGGGCGGGCTGGTCGGCGGCACGGCGGCCGCGGCGGTGGTGGCCAGTTCGTACGGTGCCGTCCGCATCCGCGTCGTGGGCGACCACCTGATCGCCGGCGAGGCGAAGGTCCCGGTGTCCGCCCTGGGCGCATGGGAGGTCCTGGACGCGGAGGAGGCGCGCGCCTGGCGCACCTACAAGGCCGACACCCGCGCCTTCCTGCTGCTGCGCGCCTACATCCCGACGGCTCTGCGCGTCCAGGTCACCGACCCGCAGGACCCGACGCCGTATCTGTACCTGTCGAGCCGGGAGCCGGAGAGGCTGGCCGCCGCGATCGATGCCGCCCGTGGGGCGGCCGCGGTCTAGGGGCCTCGGGAATCCTTGCCTCAGGAATCCTTGGGGAAGTCCTCGGGGAATCCCCTGGGGAACTCCTTGGGGATCTCGTCCAGCCGCAGCGGCTCCGCCGGGGGCTCGAGCGGGGGCTGTTCGGGGAGCGCGTCCCAGGGGACCTGGATCTTGCGCAGGTCGGCCCGGATCCGCTCGGCCAGCTTTCTGGTGTCCCGACGGTTCATGACCGCGCCGACGGCCGCGCCGACCATGAACGGCATCAGGTTGGGCATGTTGCGCAGCGTCCGCTTCGCGATCCGCTGGCGCATCTCGCGCTGCATCTGGAGACCGAGGGCGGTGTTGAGCGTCGACGGTCTCATCACGTCGATCCCGCGCTCCCCCGACCAGGAGGACAGATACGCGGTGCTGCGCTCCTTGAGGCCGCCCGGCGGTCGTACGCCGTAGACCTCGTGGAGCTCGGCGATCAGCTTCAGTTCGACCGCCGCTACCCCGGTGACCTCCGCGGCCAGTTCGGTCGGCATCGCGGGCGGTACGGGCAGCATCGCCGCCGCCCCGACCCCGGCTCCGACCGTCGCGGTCGCCTTCACCGCGCCCGCGACGAGCTTGTCCGCGAGCTCCTCGGGCCCGAGGCCCGGGAACTGCCGGCGCAGCGTCGCGAGGTCCCGTACGGGGATCCGCGGGGTGTTGTCGATGATCTGGTGGACGACGTACCCGAGAGCCGTGCCGGCGCGGCCAGTGGCCTTGCGGACGCCTTCCCGGGCCTTGTGGAACTCCTCCCATGCCTTACGGCGGAAGGCAGCGGCCCGTCGCCGCGCGACGAGTGCCCTACGTTCGGCCGGCTCCGGGCGGTCACCCCGGTCGGCCGACTCGAGCGAGGCCCCCGTACCGGATGAGCCCCGCTCGTCGTCACGCGCACCGTGCGGGCCGTCCGACGGCCCTTGGTCCGCTCCCTGCGGGAGGAAGCGGCGCTTCCGAGGAGGGGTCGAGCCAGTCACGGCCGACCCACCCTCAGTCGCAGTCGCGGCAGATCGGCTGGCCGTTCTTCTCGCGGGCCAGCTGGCTGCGGTGGTGCACCAGGAAGCAGCTCATGCACGTGAACTCGTCCTGCTGCTTGGGCAGCACCCGGACGGCCAGTTCCTCGTTCGAGAGGTCTGCGCCGGGCAGTTCGAGACCCTCGGCGGCCTCGAACTCGTCGACATCGACCGCGGAGGTCGACTTGTCGTTGCGCCGGGCCTTCAGTTCTTCAAGACTGTCCGAGTCGACGTCGTCGTCGGTCTTGCGTGGAGTGTCGTAATCGGTTGCCATGTCGCTCTCCCCCTCTGGGTGTCTGCGGTGTCTCCAGCGCACGTAACGCGTGAGAGGCCGGACTTGTGCCCGACCCGAGGCGGAGATTTTGCCTCACATCAAGGTCTGTTACTCAATCGACACCCAACCGAACTCCTCGAGAGCGCTCGGGTTGGATGGCGATGGGGACCGTACACGGTCCGAATATCGCACCTCAAAGGCGTCCCACCGTGTACTTCCCGTGATCAAGACCCCTGAAAACCCGGATTTTCCCGGCTTTACGCACGCGATTGTGATCACGGAGAGTAGATAGTCGGAAAACCGCCCGTGTGATTGATCACACACAGTGAGCCACTGTCTGCGGTCTGAGAATTCCGCGCAAAGCGAACATCCCCGCGTGTGTCGGAACGCGATCAGAGCGGCAGCGTGACACGCATCATCAGCCCGCCTCCCTCTCGCGGCTGCGCCGAGATGTGACCGCCGTGTGCGCGGGCCACGGACCGCGCGATGGACAGTCCCAGGCCGACACCCTTGTCGCTGCCTGTGCGCTCCGTACGGAGCCGTCTGAAGGGCTCGAAGAGGTTGTCGATCTCGTACGCCGGCACGACCGGCCCGGTGTTCGCGACGGTCAGCACCGCGTGCCCTTGCTGGACCCCCTGCTGGACGTCGGTGGTGACCTCGACCCAGCCGTCCTCCGGCAGGTTGTAGCGCACCGCGTTCTGGACCAGGTTGAGGGCGATCCGTTCGAGCAGGACGCCGTTGCCCTGGACGACCGCGGGCTTGAGGTCGCCCCTGACCCGCACGCCCTTGGCCTGCGCCTCGGCGTGCACCTGGTCGATGGCCTGCGAGGCAACTTCGGCCAGGTCGACGGGCTTGCGCTCGACGATCTCGTTCTCGCTGCGGGCGAGCAGCAGCAGCCCCTCCACGAGCTGCTCGCTGCGCTCGTTGGTCGCCAGCAGCGTCTTGCCGAGCTGCTGCAGCTCCACGGGCGCGTTCGGGTCCGACAGGTGCACCTCGAGGAGCGTGCGGTTGATCGCGAGCGGGGTGCGCAGCTCGTGCGAGGCGTTCCCGACGAAGCGCTCCTGCGCGGTGAAGGCGCGCTGCAGCCGCTCCAGCATGTCGTCGAGGGTGTCGGCGAGCTCCTTCAGCTCGTCGTCGGGTCCGTCCAGCTCGATACGGCGGGACAGGTCCGAGCCGGCCACCGCGCGCGCGGTGCGGGTGATCCGGCCGAGCGGGGTCAGCACGCGGCCGGCCATCGCGTAGCCGAACGCGAACGCGATCACGGCGAGGCCCAGCAGGGCCAGCAGCGAGCGGCTGAGCAGGTTGTCCAGGGCGACCTGCCGCTGATGGTCGATGCACTGGGCGATCGCGTCGTTGAAGTCGGACAGCGGCAGGCTCGCCGTGTTGATCGCGGGGCAGTTCTCGCTGGAGACCTTGATCGCCGTACCGCTGACGATCTTGAACAGCGGTTCGTTGCCCGTGTTCAGCGCCTGCGCGGCGAGCAGATAGATGATCGACAGCAGCAGGATGCCGGCGATCAGGAACATGCCGCCGTACAGCAGCGTGAGCCGTATCCGGATGGTCGGCCGCAGCCAGGGGAACGGGGCCTGCGGCCTTCTCGGGTCCCAGGTGGGCTTCGGCGGTGTCTGGGGAGGCGCGGGTGTCGTGGCCACGATGACTCAGATCCGGTAGCCGGAGCCGGGGACGGTGACGATGACGGGCGGCTCGCCCAGCTTGCGGCGCAGGGTCATGACCGTCACGCGTACGACGTTGGTGAACGGGTCCGTGTTCTCGTCCCAGGCCTTCTCCAGGAGCTGCTCCGCGGAGACGACGGCGCCCTCGCTGCGCATCAGCACCTCGAGCACGGCGAACTCCTTGGGCGCGAGCTGGACCTCCTTGCCCTCGCGGAAGACCTCGCGGCGGTTGGGGTCGAGCTTGATCCCGGCACGCTCCAGGACGGGCGGCAACGGCACACTGGTGCGCCGACCGAGGGCGCGCACGCGCGCGATGAGCTCGCTGAACGCGAACGGCTTGGGAAGATAGTCGTCGGCACCGATCTCCAGCCCCTCGACGCGGTCGCTGACGTCGCCGGAGGCGGTGAGCATCAGCACGCGCGTGGGAACGCCGAGCTCGACGATCCTGCGGCAGACGTCGTCGCCGTGCACGAGCGGGAGGTCGCGGTCGAGGACGATCACGTCGTAGTCGTTGACGCCGATGCGCTCCAGGGCGGCCGCACCGTCGTACACGACGTCGACGGCCATGGCCTCCCGGCGCAGTCCGGTGGCCACCGCATCGGCGAGCAGTTGCTCGTCCTCGACGACGAGTACGCGCACGTCGCTTGTCCTTCCTCTGTCCACCCGCGTAGCGCGCGGTGAGCACGCGCGGGCAGGGGCCTTCGTGGGTGTGACCTCCATCCTGCCCTTTTCCGCCATAAGTCGGCGGTAAGCCGGGGGACCGGGTGGAGAGATCCGGGGGCGGGGCGCTGGGCGGGGGCAGCGGGTGGTCGGGTTGGGCGGACGGATCGGGTCCTGGAGCGAGAATGCGGGATTTTCCCCTCCAGTTGAGGTTTCCGTCGGGGAGAGCGGGGGGAGGACCGCTTGTACACCCCGCGATCACGCTCTGCATGTGTCGCAGCACCATGCGGTACCCATGATCCGCTTCGCGCAGAGTGGGCGTGGGTGTCCGGCACCGTCGCCGCCCGGCAGGGCAGCGCTGGGCACCAGCAAGAGACGTGATCGCCCCTTTCCCAACGGCACAGCCCGTGCCACCGACCCACGACCCTGGACGAGGGGGCGCAGCATGGACGCTTTCACCACAGGACTTCTGCAGCGCATAAAGGCAACCGAGTCCGACCTGTCGCGGGCTCGTGACGAGGGCGACGACTTCCTCGTCGACGTGGAGCAGGGCGAGCTGGAGGACCTGCGCCGGCTCGCTGCTGAGCATGGGGTGGAGGTTGGCGCGAGCAGCGTTTGATCGCTCGCTTGATTGTTCGTTCGTCTGCGGGGCGCCGAAGCCGGTGTCGAGAATGCGATCGTGCTCAGCCCTTCGGGCCTCCGCGCCTTCGTGCTCTCGACACCGGCGCGCCCCTTCGGCTCTCTCACGGCCGACGCGTCGGGACAGTGGCCGTTGGCGGGCCCTCGCCGTTGGCCGTGGGGGTATGTGGCCGTTGACTGGGGGCATGCGGGGCGTCAGTCGTGCCAGGCGCCGTGGTCGTCCAGTAGTTGCTGCAGGGGCTCGAAGATGCCCGGGGTGGCTGCCACCGTCAGGTCACGTGACAGGGGCTGTCCTGGGCGTCCGCCGGTCAGGGCTCCTGCCTCTCGGGCGATCAGGTCACCCGCGCCGTAGTCCCAGGCGTTGAGGCCGCGCTCGTAGTAGCCGTCCAGGCGGCCCGCGGCCACGTCGCAGAGGTCCACCGCGGCCGAGCCACTGCGGCGGATGTCGCGGAGGAGCGGGATCAGTTTCGCGGCGATCTCGGCCTGGTGGGTGCGGACCTCGGCCACGTAGTTGAAGCCGGTGGAGACCAGGGCCTGGTCCAGGGGTGGTGCGGGGCGGCACGTCAGTTCGCGCTCGCCCTCCCAGGCGCCCGTGGCCCAGGCACCCGCGCCGCGCACCGCGTGGTACGTCTCGCCGCGCATCGGGGCGGCGACCACGCCTACGACCGTTTCCCCGTCCTGCTCGGCCGCGATGGAGACGGCCCACGTGGGCAGACCGTAGAGGTAGTTGACCGTGCCGTCGAGCGGGTCGATCACCCAGCGGATGCCGCTCGTGCCCTCGCTGGAGGCGCCCTCCTCGCCGAGGAAGCCGTCGTCGGGGCGGCGGCCGGAGATCAGGTCGGTGATCAGCTTCTCGGCCGCGATGTCCATCTCGGTCACGACGTCGATCGGGCTTGACTTGGTCGCGGCGACCGTCAGGTCGGCGGGGCGGCCGTCCCGCAGGAGGTCGCCGGCGCGGCGGGCGGCTTCCTGGGCCAGCGCGAGCAGGTCCGCGTGCAGGGGGTCACCAAGGGGGCGGGTCACGAGGCTCCTCATGCGTAGGGGCTGTCGGCGCCCGCGGCGGCGGGGCGGGGGGAACGGGCGGGGCAGCAGCCGGCCGGGCACAGGTTGTGGCTCGGGCCCAGCGTGCCCAGGGCGCACGGCGTGATCTCCCGGCCGCTCTCGGCTGCGGCGCGCTCCAGGACCAGCTCGCGGATCGCGCCCGCGAACCTCGGGTCGGCGCCGACGGTGGCCGATCGGCGCACCGGCAGGCCCAGCTCCGCGGCCTTGGCCGTGGCCTCCGTGTCGAGGTCGTACAGGACCTCCATATGGTCGGAGACGAAGCCGATGGGGGCCATGACGACCGCCGGGACGCCGGAGCCGTGCAGCTCCTCCAGGTGGTCGCAGATGTCCGGCTCCAGCCACGGGATGTGCGGGGCGCCGGAGCGGGACTGGTAGACCAGCTGCCAGGGGTGGTCCACGCCGGTGCGTTCGCGGACGGCCTCGGCGATGAGGCGGGCCACGTCCAAGTGCTGCGCGACGTACGCGCCGCCGTCGCCGTGGTCCTCCACCGGGCCCGAGGTGCCCGCGGCCGAGGTCGGGATCGAGTGGGTGGTGAAGGCGAGGTGGGCGCCTTCACGGACGTCCTCAGGGAGGTCCTCGAGGGAGGCCAGCACTCCGTCGATCATGGGCTCCAGGAAGCCCGGGTGGTTGAAGTAGTGGCGGAGCTTGTCGGTCTTCGGGGGCTCCACACCCTCGGCCTCGAGCGCTGCCAGGGAGTCCGCGAGGTTCTCTCGGTACTGGCGGCAGCCCGAGTAGGAGGCGTAGGCGCTGGTGGTCAGCACCAGGACGCGGCGCCGGCCGTCGGCGGCCATCTCCCGCAGGGTGTCCGTCAGGTACGGCGCCCAGTTGCGGTTGCCCCAGTAGACCGGCAGGTCCAGGCCGTGCTCGGCGAAGTCCTTGCGGAGGGCTTCCAGGAGGGCGCGGTTCTGGTCGTTGATGGGGCTGACGCCGCCGAACAGGAAGTAGTGCTGACCGACTTCCCTGAGGCGTTCCTTCGGGATGCCGCGCCCACGCGTCACGTTCTCCAGGAACGGGACCACGTCGTCCGGGCCTTCCGGGCCGCCGAACGAGAGCAGGAGCAGGGCGTCGTAGGGGGTGGCATCGAGCGCTTCTGGCATGCCTCGATCCTGCCATCCGGCACTGACAGCGGGAAATGGCCGGAAACGTGGGGTGGGGAGCCTGGGCGGGGTGCCCGGCCTGGCTTCGGGGTTCCGGCGGGGATTTATGCGGGTGCCTGAGGGGTGTTGCGACTCGTAAGCTGTATCGCCGCGTTCACGCCTTACCGAGCCGTCGGAGACCCCGTGCCCAGCCCCTATCGCGCCCTGTTCGCCGCTCCCGGCACCAAGGGCTTCTGCGCCGCGGGGCTCCTCGGCCGCATGCCGCTGTCGATGACCGGCATCGGCGTGGTGACGATGATCTCCCAGCTCACCGGGCGCTACCGGCTCGCGGGCGCGCTGTCGGCCACCATCGCGCTGTCGGCCGCGGCGATCGGACCGCAGATATCCCGGCTGGTGGACCGCTACGGGCAGCGTCGGGTGCTGCGCCCCGCGACCCTGGTGGCGATCATGGCGGCCACCTCGCTGCTGCTCACCGCCCACTTCGGGGGGCCTGAGTGGGTGCTGTTCGTCTGCGCGGCGGGTATCGGCTCGGTGCCCAGCCTCGGCGCGATGGTCCGGTCCCGCTGGGCGGCCCTGTACCGGGGTACCCCGCTGTTGCACACCGCGTACTCGCTCGAATCCGTGGTCGACGAGGTCTGCTTCATCCTCGGGCCGATCATCTCCATCGGCCTGTCCACGACGTGGTTCCCGGAGGCGGGGCCGCTGCTGGCCGCCTGCTTCCTGGCCACCGGGGTCTTCTGGCTGACCGCCCAGCGCGCCACCGAGCCGCTGCCGCACCCGCGCGGGCACGCGAGCGGCGGTTCGGCGCTGCGCTCGGCCGGGCTTCAGGTGCTGGTCGGCACCTTCGCGGCCACGGGGGCGATCTTCGGGTCGGTCGACGTGGTCACCGTCGCCTTCGCCGACGAGCGCGGCCACAAGGGCGTCGCGAGTGTGGTCCTGGCGTTGTACGCAGCGGGTTCGTGCGTGGCCGCGGTGGTGTTCGGGCTGCTGCGCTTCTCGGGGGCGCCGGAACGCCGGTGGCTGCTGGGCGTGTGCGCGATGGCTGTGAGTATGATCCCCCTCCTACTGGTCGGAGACTTGCCGTTTCTGGCCGTGGCGCTGTTCGCTGCGGGCCTGACCATCGCGCCGACGATGATCACGACGATGTCCCTCATCGAAGAGCACGTACCTCGCGCGAAGCTCACCGAGGGGATGACGTGGGTGAGCACCGGCCTCGCGGTCGGGGTCGCGCTCGGCTCGTCCGTGGCCGGCTGGGTGATCGACGCGGCCGGCGCGCACGCCGGGTACGGGGTTCCGGCCGTGTCCGGGGCCGTCGCGGTCACGGTCGGTCTCCTCGGGTACCGCCGGCTCAGCAGGCCGGCCACGGTTCGGGGAGGCACCGTTGAGCAGCACAGCGAACGGGGAGAACGGCACGTGGCGTAACTGGGCGGGGACCGTCGCCGCGCGTCCCGCGCGCGAGGTCTCTCCCGCCTCCGTGGAGGAGCTCGCCGCGGCCGTACGCCGGGCCGCCGAGGACGGCCTGACGGTGAAGGCGGTCGGCACCGGGCACTCCTTCACCTCGATCGCCGCCACCGACGGTGTGTTGATCCGCCCTCAACTGTTGACGGGGATCCGCGCCATCGACCGGAAGTCCATGACGGTCACGGTGGAAGCCGGCACCCCGCTCAAGCGACTCAACATGGCCCTGGCCCGGGAGGGTCTGTCGCTCACCAACATGGGCGACATCATGGAGCAGACCGTCTCCGGGGCCATCAGCACCGGCACCCACGGCACCGGCCGCGAGTCCGCCTCCCTCGCCGCCCAGATCGAGGGCGTCGAACTGGTCACGGCCGACGGCTCGGTGCTCACCTGCTCCCGGACGGAGCACCCCGATGTCTTCGCCGCCGCCCGCATCGGCCTCGGCGCCCTAGGCATCGTGACGGCGGTCACCTTCCGTGTGGAGCCGCTCTTCCTGCTCTCCGCGCGCGAGGAACCGATGCCGCTGGCCCGGGTGCTCGCCGAGTTCGACCAGCTCTGGGCCGAGAACGAGCACTTCGAGTTCTACTGGTTTCCGCACACCGGCAGCGCCAACACCAAGCGCAACAACCGCAGCGCGGGCCCGGAGCAGCCGGTCGGGCAGCTCAGCGGCTGGTTCGAGGACGAGTTCCTCTCCAACGGCGTGTTCCAGGTGGCCCAGTGGGTCGGCCGGGCGGCACCCGCGGCGGTCCCGGCGATAGCCCAGGTCTCCAGCAGGGCCCTGTCCGCGCGGACGTACACGGACATCCCCTACAAGGTCTTCACGTCGCCGCGCCGGGTGCGCTTCGTGGAGATGGAGTACGCCGTCCCGCGCGAGGCCCTCGTCGAGAGCCTGCGCGAGATCAGGGCGATGGTCGACCGCTCGGGTCTGCGGCTCAGCTTCCCGGTCGAGGTGCGCACCGCCCCGGCCGACGACATCACCCTGTCCACCGCCTCCGGCCGGGACAGCGCCTACATCGCCCTGCACATGTTCAAGGGCACGCCGTACCACGCGTACTTCACCGCGGCCGAGCGCATCCTCACCGCGCACGAGGGCCGCCCGCACTGGGGCAAGGTGCACACGCGGGACGCGGAGTACTTCGCCGAGGCCTACCCGCGCTTCGGCGAGTTCACGGCACTACGGGAAAGACTCGATCCGGAGCGGCGCTTCCGGAACGACTACTTGAGGAGGGTGTTGGGGTCGTAGCCGAACCGCTGGGCGGGGAGGTGGGCGTACCGGCCGTGTCCGTGGGAGCGGGCGCGGACGTCGTGCCGGCCGTCGGAGCGCCGC
Organism: Streptomyces sp. NPDC046805; assembly: GCF_040645355.1. Classification (NCBI taxonomy): domain Bacteria; kingdom Bacillati; phylum Actinomycetota; class Actinomycetes; order Kitasatosporales; family Streptomycetaceae; genus Streptomyces; species Streptomyces sp. NPDC046805. Next base: position 41,295 of record NZ_JBEYYC010000019.1, read on the forward strand.
TCGGCGAGGCGCTCCCCGACGGGGTCCCGCTCGACGGAGCGCTGCCCGAGGGCGTGCCGTAGCCGGTCGACGACGGTGCGCCCGACGTGGTGGGCGACGGGGTCGACCCGGGCGCCGTGGGCTCGTCGCCGACGGGCTTCGGGGACGGTCCCTCGTTGTGGCCGGTGACGGCGTTGGTGAGCGTGGTGCCCTTGCCGCCGCTGAAGCTGTCGCCGGACACCAGTTCGTACACGGTGATGCCGCCCATGGTGAGTCCGAAGACGAGGGCGGCGGCGAGCGCGGGACGCTTCCAGCTGGCGATCCGCGCGCGGTAGACGATGCCGTCCGTGAACTCACCGGGGGGCGGGGGCGCCGGTACCGCGGGCTTGGCCGTGACGGCCGCGTCACGGATCTGCTCGCCGGTACGCCTGAAGAGGTGCTGGAGGACGGAGCCACCGCAGGTGGCGATGATACTGACCAATCCGGCACCGAGGATCGTCCCGTAGACACCGAAGTAGGACGCGAGTTTGGCGGCCGCGACCGCGGCCATGGCAGTGCCCGCGACCTGAGGGACGCTCAGGTCGAACCGCTTCCTCTTGGCATCGGGCTTGGCGTAGGGCCTTTCACTCATTCCGGTCCCTTGCCTGCCTTCCCGTACGTGATCGACTGACTGCACGAGAAGGGGACGTGCGAACGGAATTTTTAGTTCCGGTTGCGGAGATTTCGTGAAGTACGCCACGTCCGTGATCACGATAACCCGGCAGCGGGCGACCAAGTCACAGCCCTTGCCGGAAGTTGAGCGGCGCGCCAATCCACGCACGTGGCCCAAATGGAGTACTGTTGCGAGCCCTGGGTCCGGCCTCCCGCCAGGATGTCCGCGGCCTTGCGGGACCGCCGGGAGGGGGCATGTTGCACAGGGTGACGGAGTTGGTCACTTAGCGTTGCAAATAGGTAACCGTGCCATAACGGCGCTCCCGGGCCCACGCCCGACACGCCGGGCAACTCGGCAAGGTTGTGGCAGGCTGCACCCGGGCAGGCCACACTCGACTAGCGGAAGCAGCGACGCACGTGACGTCGGCAGGCACCACCCGGGAGGTCCCCATGCCCGAACTGCGTGTCGTGGCCGTCTCGAATGACGGCACACGGCTGGTGCTGAAGGCTGCCGACTCCACGGAGTACACCCTCCCCATCGACGAACGGCTGCGGGCCGCCGTGCGCGGCGACCGCCCCCGCCTCGGTCAGATCGAGATCGAGGTGGAGAGCCATCTCCGCCCCCGCGACATCCAGGCCCGTATACGCGCGGGCGCGACCGCGGAAGAGGTCGCCCAGCTCGCCGGCATCCCCGTCGACCGTGTACGACGGTTCGAGGGCCCGGTGCTCGCCGAGCGCGCCTTCATGGCGGAGCGGGCCCGCAAGACCCCGGTCCGCCGGCCCGGCGAGAACTCCGGCCCGCTGCTCGGCGAGGCCGTCCAGGAGAGGCTGCTGCTGCGCGGCGCCGAGAAGGACACCGTGCAGTGGGACTCCTGGCGGCGCGACGACGGCACCTGGGAGGTCCTGCTGGTCTACCGGGTGGCGAGCGAACCGCACTCGGCGATCTGGACGTACGACCCGCCGCGGCGGCTCGTCCAGGCCGTCGACGACGAGGCGCGCTCGCTGATCGGTGAGTCCGACGACCTCGCCGCGCCCGAGCCGAGCTTTCCGTTCGTGCCGCGCATCGCCCGGCTGCCGCGCGAGCGCGCGCTGGAACGGGCCTCGGACCGGGAGCGGCCGAGCCTGCCGGCGCAGGCGTCCGAGCCCGCCGAGGAGAGCACGGGTGAGCGCGACTCGCTGACCAGCCTGCTGGAGGCGGTGCCGAGCTTCCGCGGCGACCTCGTGGTCCCCGAGCGCCCGGCGGAGTCCCCGGAGGAGCCCGATCCCGAACCCGCCGAGGAGGAGCCGCCCGCCCCGGCGGCCTCGGCCGGTTCCGCCTACGCGGACGTGCTCATGCCGCGCTCCGTCGGCAGCCATCGGGACCGTCTCGTCGGTGCCACCGACCGCCAGGCGGAGGCCGACGGCGTCCGCCCCGGCCGCAGGGCGGCCGTCCCCAGCTGGGACGAGATCGTCTTCGGGACGCGGCGCAAGAAGCAGGAGTAGCCGGTCGTACGGCCGAAATGCCATAGGAGGAGGGGCTCGTGAGCATGCGAGCCCCTCTTCTGCCTGTCGCCGAGGATTCCGGCCGCTACTGAGGGTCGGGTCCGACGGCCACCGGACGGGACGGGTCCGCGGACCACTCCGACCACGAACCCGCGTACAGCGCCGCGGGGATGCCCGCGACCGCGAGCGCCAGCACCTCGTGGGCGGCCGAGACGCCCGAGCCGCAGTACACACCCACCGGCACCGCGTCGGACGCGCCGAGCGACGCGAAGCGCGCCCTCAGCTCCGCCGCGGGCAGGAAGCGGCCGTCCGGCCCGACGTTCCGGGTCGTCGGCGCGGACACCGCGCCCGGGATGTGCCCGCCGACCGGGTCGATCGGCTCCACCTCACCCCGGTACCGCTCACCGGCCCGGGCGTCGAGCAGCAGCCCCGACCGGGCCAGCGCCGCGGCGCCGTCCGCGTCGAGCAGGCCGGCCACTCCCGGCACGGGCTCGAAGTCGCCCTCGGCAGGCGTGGGGACGTCCGTCGCCAACGGCCCCTCCCAGGCGGGCAGTCCGCCGTCCAGGACCCGCACGTCCGGGTGGCCCGTCCAGCGCAGCAGCCACCAGGCACGGGCCGCGGCCCAGCCCTGACCGCCGTCGTACACGACGACCGGCCTGCCGGACGACACGCCCGCGCGGCGCATCGCGGTGCCGAACTCCGCCAGGTCGGGCAGCGGATGCCGGCCGCCCTTCCCCGGCGCCGAGGCCAACTCCTCGTCCAGGTCGACGAATACCGCGCCGGGCAGGTGCCCCGCCTCGTACGCGGCCCGACCGTCGAATTCGGCGGCGCCTGCCGCCTTCGTCACGCTCAACTGCCAGCGCACGTCGAGCAGTACGGGCGGACGGTCGCCCGCGAGGGCGTGCGCAAGGCTTGTCGCGCTGATGATGTCGTTCATGTCCCATCCATACGCCAGGGGTGGCCGCATCGTCCAGGTACGACTACTGTGCTCCGCCGGACACGCTCGATCACGAGGCGTACGGGATCGAGCACATGCTGTGCGCCTGAGGGGCGGCCCACAGCATGCATAGACGGGCGAGAAGCGGCAGATCGGACACCCTCGCGGCAGCACCGCCGAGCGGCGGCGCGGCCGCGGCGCACGGCGCCACGGAGGGTGCGAGCATCGGCACGGGCTGTGCACGCGGCTGCGGCACGCCGGCCCGGAGAGCGGAAGCGACACGGCCACCGCGAGGGGCCGGGGAGAGAGTGACGATGACCGAGGCACGGGGGTCGGCCGGCCCGAACGGCGACACGCACGCGCCCGGCACGCCCTGCTGGGTGAGCCTGATGGTGCACGGGCTGGCCGCGACCGAGGAGTTCTACGGAGCCCTGTTCGGCTGGGAGTTCCGGCCCGGGCCCCAGCAGCTCGGTCCCTACGTCCGGGCCCTGCTCGACGGGCAGGAGGTGGCCGGCATCGGCCAGCTGCCACCGGACCGCCATCTGCCGATCGCCTGGACGCCCTACCTCGCCTCGGACGACGTGGACCGGACCGCCGACACGGTACGGCTGTGCGGCGGCACCGTGGCCGTCGGCCCCCTGGACGCGGCCGAGGCCGGCCGGATGGCCATCGCCTCCGATCCCTCGGGCGCGGTGTTCGGCATCTGGCAGGAGGCGGTACGCCTCGGCGCGGCTGTCACCGGCGTACCCGGCACGCCCGCCTGGAACGAGCTGCTCACCTTCCAGACCGTGAGCGTCGCCAAGTTCTACGCCACCGTGTTCCCTTACACGCAGGATCCGGTGGTGTCCGCCGACTTCGACTACGTGACCCTGCACATCGAGGGCCGCCCGGTCGCCGGCATCCAGGGCGTGGGCCACACCCTGCCCCGGGAGCGGGGTCCGCACTGGCTGACGTACTTCGAGGTCGGCGACGCGGACGAGACGCTGAACCGGGTCCTGGAGCTGGGCGGCCAGGTCCTGAAACCGGTCTGCGACAGCCCGCAGGGGCGGGTGGCGACGGTGGCGGATCCGGAGGGGGCGAGGTTCTCGGTGATCCAGAGCGCGCGCTGAACGAGGCCGGGCGGAGCGAGTGCTCGGGCTGCGGCAGCAACCTTCCAGGATGCCTTCTAGAACGGCTACTGGAAGCGGTGCCCCGGGGCGGACTGCAACTACCCCGACGCTCCCGCCAGCATCCGCGTTCACCGCAAAAAGGCCCAGCACTAGGGATGTCCTAGCTGCTCAGGGGCTCCGACCGATTGCGCTGCACAGAGACCGCACCCCGACGGCGATCGCCTCAGCCAGCCTGACCAGAGGACCGACACCGACAATGGCACGTCAGGTGACCGCGCACCCTGCCCGCCGGAGACCGGTCAGAAGGCGCCGGAGAGCAGGTGACCGGCATTGGGCACCGATGCCTCGAGGCCGAGTGTGGTGAGGATGCGGCGCACGGTTGTCAATGAGCCTTTTCCTGCGCCCGCGAGAATCGGAGGTGACACCGTAATGTAGCGGTGTTCTCGCTGTTCGGAAGCTCGTCGTCGCCTGCCGGTGGAAATCCGGTCCGGGTAGCTGCCAGGAGGCCCGGTAGCAGGCTGGCGGCGTCGCAGCCCAGCGTCAAAGGCCCTGCAAGGGAGAGCGACGATACGGTCCGTAGCATCACGCGAAGCCAGGGGTTTCCCTGCCCGGCCGGCCCCGAGGTGTTCTTCGCTCCGGACTGGATCGTGCGGGGGCACAATTCGGCCCAGGACACCAGGTGTTCAGAGGTGGGGAAGCGGCTCATGTCCGCGCCGATCTCGGCGAGGATGATCTGCGCGGTGGCAGACCAAGCCGAGCAGCCGTCGTTCGTTCGCAGCGATGTGTTCGAGGATGGCCATCTGGGCCTCGTAGCCATCCCGGTGGCGCAGTGCTTCGTAGATGCGGCCGTGCTCCGCGATCACCTGCTCGGGAGATGTGTCGTCGCGTCGGCTGTGGTCACCGCCAACGTCAGCCAACGCCGCCTCGAGCCCGACATCGCCACGGCAGCGCAGGTCAGCCCGATGTCACCGGCAGCACGTCAGGCGACAGAGCCGCCGCTCGCGCCGCCGCGCTCGTCATCCGCTTGCGATGGTGACGACGGCACAGGACCTCGTACCCGACGACCTCCGCGGCCACGCCCACGTTCCCCACAACGACCTGCTCACCCTCGACGACCATCTCGCCGCCCGCCGTGCGAGCGTTGTGGGTGGCCCGTGCCCCGCACCAGCACATCGCCTCGACCTGCAGCGTCTCCACCCGGTCCGCCAGCTCGATCAGCCGCTGCGAACCCGGGAACAACCTGGTCCGGAAGTCCGTGGTGATACCGAACGCGAACACATCGAGGTCCAGATCGTCCACGATCCTCGCCAGCTGGTCTATCTGCTCGGTCAACAGGAACTGCGCCTCGTCCACGATGACGTAGTCGACCTTGCCGCCCCGCGACAGACACTCCACCACGAACGCATAGAGATCCAGCTCCGGCGTGGCCTCCACCGCCTCGGTCACCAGCCCCAGACGCGACGACAGCTTGCCCTCCCCCGCACGGTCGTCCCGCGTGAAGATCACGCTCTGCAGACCACGAGCCGAGCGGTTGTGCGCAATCTGCAGCGCCAGCGTCGACTTCCCGCAGTCCATCGTTCCGGAGAAGAACACCAGCTCGGGCATGGGAGGTTGAGCACCTTTCGGCAGGTCGTGGTCAGGCGGGGAGGGAGCTTCAGGAGCGTACTTCGAGCAGCGGCACCAGCTGCTCGGCCGGGGTCATCGACCCGTGGTTGCCGACCATCAGCGACTCCTTCGGCTCCCGTTCGGAGGCTGTGATCAGGACGTCGTCGTGCGCGGCCGCGACCACGTCGCCGATGCGGGCGTACACCCGCTCGTCGACCGCCGGGCCGAACCACCCGGCCTCGATCGCCTCGTCCCGCGAGGCGATCCAGAACTGCTCGCCGAGCACCTCGCGCCAGCAGGTCAGGACGTCGTCGGCGGCGCCCGGCACCGCGTAGACGTGGCGGGCGCGGCCCTCGCCGCCCAGCAGGGCGACCCCGGCGCGCAGCTCCCAGTCCTCGTCGAAGTCGATGCGGTGCTGCTCGTCGAAGGGCACGTCGACCATGCCGTGGTCGGCGGTGACGTAGAGCGCGCTGCGCGGCGGGAGCTGCTCGGCGAGGCGCTGGACGAGCCGGTCGACGTACATGAGCTGGCCGCGCCAGGTGTCGGAGGCGACGCCGTAGCGGTGGCCGGCGCCGTCCAGCTCGGCGTAGTACGTGTACACCAAGGAACGGTCGGCGGCGGCCAGTTGCCCGGCCGCGAGGTCCATGCGGTCCTCGCCGGTCAGCCGCCCGAGGAACGTTCCGCCACTGAGGGCGACCTTGGTCAGCGGGGTGCTCGCGAAGGCGGGCGACGAGACCTGGGCCGCGTGTACGCCCGCCGCCTCGGCCAGCTGGAAGACGGTGGGGTACGGCTGCCAGGTGTACGGGTCGGTCCACGGCTGCCAGCGGAGCTGGTTCATCAGCGCGCCGGTGGCCGGGTCGCGGACCGTGTAGCCGGGCAGTCCGTGGGCGCCGGGCGGCAGGCCGGTGCCGACGGAGGCGAGGGAGGTCGCGGTGGTCGCCGGGTAGCCGGCGGTGAGCGGGCGACCGGTGCCGCCGCGCGAACTCCCGAGCAGCGAGGTCAGGAAGGGTGCCTCGTCCGGGTGCGCCCACAGCTGCTCCCAGCCGAGGCCGTCGATCAGGAAGACGCAGTTGCGGTCGGCCGGGGCCAGTTCCGGGATCGCGGCGGTCATGCCCGGTACGGACATGCCGGCGGCCAGCGTGGGCAGCAGGTCGGCGAGCGAGCCGGTGCCGTACTCGGGCAGCGGGGCGGTGTCGAGGGCGAGGGGCTCGGGGTGATCCCAGGCCGTGGGCTGCGCCATCAGTGGGTGGGGTCCGCGGTCGCCTCGGAGATGGCCTGCGCGAAGGCGAGCGCCTGGCGCACCGTCTCCGGGCCGTCCCCCGCCTCGCTGACGCGCAGGCTGAGGTCGTCCGCCGTCGAGTTGCCCGTGTAGCCGTGGTCGGCCTCACAGTTGGGGTCGCCGCAGGCGGCGGGCTCCAGGTCGAGCCGGGAGACAGCGCCCCAGCCGATCGTCAGTACGACCTCGCGGGGCAGCGTGCCCGGCGTGTACTGCTCCGGGTTGGCGACCACACGGCTGACCACGACGGACGAGATCCGGCCGATCTTCACCGACTCCGTGGACGTCGTGGCGTACGGCGTCGGGGAGGTACCGTCGGCGGCCTGCTCGTCGGTGTGGCTCACGATGAAGCGGGTGCCGGTGAGGACGAGCACGGTCACGTGCCGCCGCACCTCGTTCTGGTCGAACGTCGTCTCCTGATGGACCAGGTACGACCGGATGGGCTCGCCGCCCACGGCGGCTTCCACCGCCTCGGCCACGAGTGCCGGGTAGTAGCCGCTGCGCTCGATCGCGGCACGCAGCCCCTGGGTCGTCGTACTGGTCTTGGCCATGACGTCCATCCTAATCCGTGGGCAAGGGCGCTCCGGGCCAGTCGCGGGCATCGGGGACGGCCCCACGCGCACGACGGCACGACGGGGACCGGCTCGCGTGCGAGGGTCCTCTCCACGCGCGTGCATGGTCCGCTCCCCCTCAGTACGCCGGCAGCGTCCGCGGCCCGAGGTCGTCCCGGGCGGGTGGCGGCGCGAGCCGTACGGTGGCGCCGAGGACGCTCAGGCCGTGCGAGGCGACGACGACCGGTTCCAGGGTGACGGCGACCACCTCGGGGTGGTCGTCGACCAGCCGGGACACACGCAGCAGCAGCTCCTCGAGCGCGGGGGTGTCCACCGGCGTCGAGCCGCGCCAGCCGAACAGCAGCGGTGCCGTCCGGATCGAGCGCACCAGCGAGGTCGCCTCCCGGTCGGTCACCGGGACCAGGCGGTGCGCCATGTCGTCGAGGAGCTGCGAGGCGGCCCCGGCCAGCCCGAAGGACACCACGGCCCCGGCCGCGGGATCGATCACGGCCCGTACGACGGTGTCGACGCCCCGGGGCGCCATCGCCTGGACCACCGGCCGCAGCTCCTCCGGCGGCCCGAACAGGTCCGTCAACTCGGCGTACGCCCTGCGCAGTTGCTCCTCGTCCGCCAGGTCGAGCCGTACGCCGCCCAGGTCGGCGCGGTGCCGCAGGTGCGGGGCGGTGGCCTTCAGGGCCACCGGGTAGCCGACGGCGCGGGCGGCCTCGGCGGCGGCGTCGGGGGTGGGGGCGGGCAGGGCCCGGCGGACGTGGATGCCGTACGTGCCGAGGAGCTCGCTCGACTCCTGCGTGCCGAGCGTGAGGCCCTGCCCGCGCGCGAGCAGGCCGTCGATCAGCTCGGCGGCCCCCTTCTCGTCGATGTCCTCGTACTCGGGCACCTTCCCCGGATCGGCGGCCTCCCGCCGCCACTGCGCGTACTTCACGGCTTCGGCGAGGGCGCGTACGGCCCGCTCTGCGGCGGGGTAGGCGGGGATGAGGCGGGAGACGTTCCGGGGGATGTCGGGGGTGTCCGACGTCTCGGGGGCGGGTGGCGCGGTCGGCGGGCGCTTCGCAGGGGGAAGCGGGTGGGCATCGTCGGCCGCGGTGTCGGCCGTGTTCGCGTCCGCCTGCGGCGCGGTGCTGGCCGCCGCCGACAGCGCCTCGGCCAGTCCGCCGAGTTCCACGTGCACGACGAGCACCGGCTTCGCGGGAGCCGCGGCGGCGGCCGACCGCAGCGCCTCGGCCAGTTCCGCGTCGCCGGGGGAGGCCTCTCCGATCGCCGGGATGGCGGTGACGACCACCGCGTCGCAGGCGTCGTCCGCCAGCGCCCGCGCGAGCGCCCGGTGGAAGCCGTCCGCGGTCGCCTCCGTCGTGAGGTCGAGGGGAGGCAGCGGCCGCAGCCCCTCGGAGAGGCAGGCGTCGTAGGTCAGCTGCCCCAGCGACTCGGAGTTGCCCAGGATCGCCACCCGGGGCCCGCGGGGCAGCGGCTGCCTGGCGAGGAGCAGCCCCGCGTCCACCAGCTCGGTGATCGTGTGGACGCGGATCACCCCGGCCTGGCGCAGCAGCGCGGACACCGTGGCGGGCGGCAGCCGCGTGGCCCGTACCGCGTGGCCGGTGGGCGCCGATCCCGCCCCCAGCACCACCACCAGCGGCTTCGTCTCCGCGGTCCGCCGCGCGAGGCGGGTGAACTTGCGCGGATTGCCGATCGACTCCAGGTACATGAGGACGACGTCGGTGTCGGGGTCGTCGTACCAGTACTGGATGACGTCGTTGCCGGAGACGTCGGCCCGGTTGCCCGACGACACGAAGGTGGACACGCCGGTGACCCCGGTGACCCCTCCCCCGCGCCGGTGCAGCCGGGACAGCAGCGCGATGCCGATGGCCCCGGACTGGGCGAAGAGGCCGATCCGGCCGGGGCGCGGCATCTCCGGGGCCAGCGAGGCGTTGAGCCGTACCTCCTCGGACGTGTTGATGATCCCGAAGGCGTTCGGCCCGATGATCCGCATGCCGTACGCGCGCGCGTGCCGGACGAGTTCGCGCTGGCGCTCGCGCCCTTCGGGGCCGCTCTCCGCGTACCCGGCGGAGACCACCACGAGCCCCTGCACCCCGTGCTCGCCGCACTCGGCGACCACCTGGGGCACCTGCTCGGCGGGGACGGCGACGACCGCGAGGTCGACCGTGCCCCCGATGTCCCGCACGGAGCGGTACGCGGGCACCCCGTCGACGTCCCCGGCCTCCTCGGCGAGGGCCTGGTTCACCGCGTACAGGTCGCCGGTGAATCCGGCCTCCCTGAGGTTGCCGAGGACGCTGCGGCCCACCCCGCCGGGGGCACGGCCCACGCCGACGACGGCGACGGAACGGGGCGTCAGCAGCCGTCGCACCGACCGGGCTTCGGCACGCTGCTCCCGCGCGTGCTGCACGGCGAGCGAGCGGTCGGTGGGCTCGAGGTCCAACTCCAGGCGTACGACGCCGTCTTCGAAGCTGCGCTTCTGGGTGTAACCGGCGTCCGTGAACACCTTGATCATCTTGGTGTTGGCGGGCAGCACCTCGGCGGCGAACCGGCGGATGCCGCGCTCGCGCGCGACGGCCGCGATGTGCTCGAGGAGGGCGGAGGCGACCCCGCGCCCCTGGTGCGCGTCCTGGACCAGGAACGCGACCTCCGCCTCGTCGGCCGGCGCGGAGGCGGGCACCCCTCCGGCGCCGATGCGGTCGTAGCGTACGGTGGCGATGAACTCACCGCCGATCGTGGCCGCAAGCCCCACGCGGTCCACGAAGTCGTGGTGGGTGAAGCGGTGAACGTCCTTGGCGGACAGGCGTGGATACGGCGCGAAGAAGCGGTAGTACTTCGACTCGTCCGAGACCTGCTCGTAGAAGCTGACCAGGCGGTCGGCGTCGTCGACGGTGATGGGCCGGACGCGCGCGGTGCCGCCGTCGCGCAGCACCACGTCCGCCTCCCAATGGGCGGGGTACTCGTGCCGGTCGCTGCGGTCCGCCGGGGTCTGCATGGGCCCCAGAGTACGGCTCGCGGGCGACAGCGGCGCGAGGCAGTCTGTGGAGGGCGGAAGTTGGACCGAGGCCGCGGTCCGACGACACCTCGGGGCGGGACGCAAGGACCGCTCCGGGCACCGCTTCACGATGTGGAAAACTGGTCTAGACAACCCTGATACCGAAGGGCACGCACATGGCTGAGCGCCGCGTCAACATCGGCTGGGCCGAGGGTCTTCACGCCCGGCCCGCCTCCATCTTCGTCCGAGCCGCCACGGCCGCAGGCGTCCCGGTGACGATCGCCAAGGCCGGCGGCGCGCCGGTCAACGCGGCCTCCATGCTGGCCGTTCTCAGCCTGGGCGCCGAGGGCGGCGAGGAGATCGTCCTCACCTCCGACGCCGAGGGCGCGGACGCCGCCCTGGACCGACTGGCGAAGCTGGTCGCCGAGGGCCTCGAGGAACTGCCCGAGACCGTCTGATCACCGTCCGAGCATCATCTGTGTGACACCAGGAAGCCGCGTCATCCGGAAAGGGTGACGCGGCTTCCGCGTTTTCGCGCGCACCTCGTGTCGAATTCACCGAACACAAGAGCAAGGGGGAATTGCAGGCAGCGGAAATACGCCCCCATGGAATGCCTTCCCTTTGTATACGGCGCCCGTGTTAATGCCGCAGGCTCGGCATGTGTACGGCATGTTGCGTATTCCTCACGTGCGCCCTGCCGTCGGCGCCGGAGGCGAACCGCAGCCGGTGCGTGGTCGTCGCACGCTCGGCATGCAGGGCGCAGATCGCCCGCGCGCGCTCGTCCTCGCCGCGCGCCACCGCCTCCACGAGGGCGCCGTGCTCCGCCCAGGACTCGACGGGGTCGACGGGCGCGGCCACCACGTACATCCACGCGATCTTGTGCCGCAGTTGAGCGAGCGCCGAGGTCAGCGCCGGGCTGCCGGCGGCCTGGGCGAGCGTCTCGTGGAACCAGCCGCCCAGGGAGCGCAGGTCCTCGCTGTTGCCCCTCCTGGCCCGCTCCTGACCCAGCCTGACGAGGCCGCGCAGCACCTTGAGGTGCGCCTCGGTGCGCCGCCGGGCGGCCCGGGACGCGCCGAGGGGCTCCAGCAGCAGGCGCATCTCCAGCAGGTCCGCGGCCTCCTGCTCGGTCGGTTCGGCCACGCACGCGCCCGCGTGCCGCCGGGTCACCACGAAGCCCTCCGCCTCCAGGGTGCGCAGGGCCTCGCGGACGGGAACGCGGGAGACGCCGTAGCGGCGCGCGAGGAGTTCCTCGGTGAGCCGGCCGCCACGCTCGTGGACGCCGGTGACGATGTCGTCCCGGATCGCCGTGCACACCGACTGCGCCGGAACCCGCATGACCGACCTCCGCTTCGATCCCCGTGAAACGGATCCCCTGGAAATGGATCCCCATGAAAGCGACGCTCGTGAAGCATCGACGATCGACGCATGTCCGGTGACTCTATTGCAAGGAGCCGGAATTTCCGACGGCAGGCCGGAATCCATGGACAGATTTTGGACAGCACCGCGTTCAGCATTGCGTTCGGTACTGCGCTCAGCGTCGCGTTCGAAACGGCGAAAGCCCCGGCTCGGGGAGCCGGGGCCTCGGGATGAGGTGCGATCGTCCGTCGGACGGGCACCACGCTCGTCCGTCAGACGTGCACGCCGTGCTTGCGGAGATAGGCGACGGGGTCGACGTCGGAGCCGTAGTCCGGGGTGGTGCGGGCCTCGAAGTGGAGGTGCGGGCCGGTGACGTTGCCCGTCGCTCCGGACAGGCCTATCTGCTCGCCCGGAGTGACCTTCTGGCCCACCGAGACGCCGATCGACGACAGATGGCCGTACATGGTGTACATGCCGTCGGCCATCTTGATCACGATCTGGTTGCCGTACGCCCCGCCCCAGCCGGCGGACACGACCGTGCCGGAGCCGACGGCGTGGACGACGGTGCCGCTGGCCGCGTGGAAGTCGATGCCGGTGTGGGCACCGGAGGACCACAGGGAGCCGCTGGACTTGTAACCGGTGGAGACGTACGAGTGGGCGACCGGCACCACGAAGGCGTTGAGGCGCCTGCGCTCGGCGGCGCGAGCGGCACGCTCCTTGGCCGCACGCTCCTTCGCGGCCTTCTTCGCCGCCGCCACGCGCGCGGCCTTCTCGGCAGCCTTCTCCTCGGCGGCCTGCTTCTGGGCGGTGGCCTGAGCGTCGATCTGCTGGGCGGCCGAGCCGCCGAGGGAGACGACGGGGATGAGGCCGGTCTGCCCCGCGCTGCCGCCGGCGGCGAGCGCCGGGGCGGCCAGGGTGCCGACCACACCGGTGGTGGTGAGGGCCGCGACACCCGCGGCACGAGCGGTGGTGCGCTGCATCCGGCTGGGACGACGATGCTTCCCGGTGGCGCGCGTGAACGCCATGAAGTGGCTGGTCCTTTCCTTCCTTCTCGCCTACCGGGTTAGCTGACGGGTTCGGAGCAGGAAGGTCTCCTACGGCCCCCACGGCGCGCGTGGGCGTCCGATTCACCCCAGGGACGGTTGGGTCCCCGGCTCCCCTGGCTCGCGCCGTACGGGGACTCGGCGATGACTGTCCGGTGCCGCGGGCGCGGCGCACTGCCTGACGAACAGCCCGGACGACGCTAAGGGGGGCAACTTTCAATTCCCAAACAAAAAAAGACTTTTGTAGCGCACGCCACACGCAGACAGGCGACCTCCGCCCCAATTCGGGCATATGGGCGGTAGGTGTGAAGGCCTGGGCGGAACACACGAGGGCCCTGGCGACCGGTCAGTCGCCAGGGCCCCACGCGCGCGGGTGCCTGTTGTGGGCTACTCGGCGGCCACGACGGTGACTTCACCGATGCCGAGGGCCTCGACCGGCTCCTTGATCTGAGCGGCGTCACCGACGAGGACGGTCACCAGACGGTCCACCGGGTAGGCGTTCACCACGGCCGCGGTGGCCTCCACGGTGCCCGTGTTGGCGAGCTGCCGGTACAGCGAGGCCTGGAAGTCGTCGGGCAGGTGCTGCTCGACCTGGTCGGCCAGGGTGCCGGCCACGGCCGCCGCGGTCTCGTACTTCAGCGGCGCCACTCCGACGAGGTTCTGCACGGCGATGTCGCGCTCGGCGTTCGTGAGGCCCTCCTCGGCGAGCGTGCGCAGCACCGTCCACAGGTCCTGGAGCGCCGGGCCGGTGTTCGGGGTGTCCACGGAGCCGCTGATGGCGAGCATCGAGGCGCCCGTGCCGTCCGGGGCGGACCGCAGGACCTGCCCGAACGAGCGCACACCGTAGGTGTAGCCCTTCTCCTCGCGCAGGACCCGGTCCAGGCGGGAGGTGAGGGTGCCGCCGAGGCAGTAGGTGCCGAGCACCTGGGCGGGCCACACACGGTCGTGCCGGTCGCCGCCGACGCGGCCGATGAGCAGCTGCGTCTGGACGGCGCCGGGGCGGTCCACGATGACGACGCGACCGGTGTCGTCGGCGCTCACCGGCGGCACGGGACGCGGCTGGGCCGGGGAGCCGGTCCAGCCGCCCAGGGTGTCGCCGAGCAGCTCGTCGAGGTCGATGCCGGTGAGGTCGCCGACGACCACGGCGGTGGCGGTGGCGGGCCGGACGTGCCGGTCGTAGAAGGCGCGTACGGCCGGGGCGTCGATCTTGGCGACCGTGTCCTCGGTGCCCTGGCGCGGGCGCGACATGCGCGAGGTCGCCGGGAACAGCTCCTTGGACAGCTCCTTGGCCGCGCGGCGGGCCGGGTTGGCCAGCTCGTGCGGGATCTCGTCGAGGCGGTTGCGGACCAGCCGCTCGACCTCGCTGTCGGCGAAGGCGGGCGCCTTCAGGGCGTCGGCGAGCAGGCCGAGCGCCTTGCCGAGGCGGGAAGCAGGGACCTCCAGGCTGATACGGACGCCCGGGTGGTCGGCGTGCGCGTCGAGGGTGGCACCGCAGCGCTCCAGCTCGGCGGCGTACTCCTCGGCGGAGTGCTGGTTCGTGCCTTCGGAGAAGGCACGCGCCATGATCGTGGCGACGCCGTCGAAGCCGGCCGGCTCGGCGTCCAGGGGCGCGTCCAGCAGCACCTCCACGGCGACGACCTGCTGGCCGGGGCGGTGGCAGCGCAGGACGGTCAGGCCGTTGTCCAGCGTGCCGCGCTCGGGGGCCGGGAAGGCCCACGGCTTCGCCTCGCCCGCCCGGGGCTGGGGGTGGAACTCCATCGCGGCGAGCTCGGTCACTTGGCCGCCTCCTCGTCCTCGTGTCGGTCGGCGCCGGCTTCTACGGTGGCTTCGGACTCCGGGTCCTCGGGGAACTCCTCGTCCTCGGTGTGCTCCGCGGACTCCTCCGACAGCGGCTCGTAGACGAGCGACGCGCGGTTGTCGGGGCGCAGGCGGGCCTGGGCGACCTCCCGGACCTCCTCGGGGGTCACCGCCAGGACGCGCTGGACGGCGGTGAGGGCGAGCTGGGGGTCGCCGAACAGGACGGCGTAGCGGCACAGTTCGTCGGCGCGGCCCGCGACCGTGCCGAGCCGGTCCAGCCACTCGCGCTCCAGCTGGGCCTGCGCGCGCTCCATTTCCTCGGGCGTGGGGCCCTCCTCGGCGAAGCGGGCGAGCTCCTCGTCGATGGCGGCCTCGATGACCGGCACCTCGACGTCGCCGGAGGTCTTCACGTCCAGCCAGCCCAGGGAGGGCGCCCCGGCCAGCCGCAGCAGGCCGAAGCCGGCCGCTACGGCCGTACGGTCGCGCCGTACGAGCCGGTTGTACAGGCGGGAGGACTCGCCGCCGCCGAGGACGGTGAGCGCCACGTCGGCCGCGTCGCACGCGCGCGTGCCGTCCTCGGGGAGCCGGTAGGCGGACATCAGGGCGCGGGCCGGGACCTCCTCCACGACGACCTCGCGCAGCTGCCGGCCGTGGGTCTCCGGCAGGGAGCCGTCGCGGGGCTCGGGCTTGCCGTCGTGCGAGGGGATCGAGCCGAAGTACTTCTCGACCCAGGCGAGGGTCTGCTCGGGGTCGATGTCGCCGACCACGGACAGGACGGCGTTGTTCGGCGCGTAGTACGTGCGGAAGAACGCGCGCGCGTCCTCCAGCGTCGCCGCGTCCAGGTCCGCCATGGAGCCGATCGGCGTGTGGTGGTACGGGTGGCCCTCCGGGTAGGAGAGGGCGGTCAGCTTCTCGAAGGCGGTGCCGTAGGGCACGTTGTCGTAGCGCTGGCGGCGCTCGTTCTTGACGACGTCCCGCTGGTTCTCCATGGACTCCTCGTCCAGGGCGGCGAGAAGCGAGCCCATGCGGTCGGCCTCCAGCCAGAGGGCGAGCTCCAGCTGGTGGGCGGGCATGGTCTCGAAGTAGTTGGTGCGCTCGAAGCTGGTGGTGCCGTTCAGCGAGCCGCCGGCGCCCTGCACGAGCTCGAAGTGCCCGTTGCCCTTCACCTGCCCGGAGCCCTGGAACATCAGGTGCTCGAAGAGGTGAGCCAGACCGGTGCGCCCCTTGACTTCGTGGCGGGAGCCGACGTCGTACCAGAGGCAGACCGCCGCGACCGGGGTCAGGTGGTCCTCGGAGAGCACCACGCGCAGGCCATTGGCCAGGCGGTGCTCGGTCGCGGTCAGGCCCCCGGAACCTGACTCGGCTGTGGCCGTGTGACCCATGGGCATGTACGTCCCTTCGATCGCGGAAGCGGTCCTGAAAAACCGCGGTTTTCCTGCCGTCCTGCCACTGTATGCAAGCGCGCGCACCCTGGGCGAAGTTCCCGGGGGCCGTACGCCCACAGCGGATCGCGTAGCCTGCGGGAGTCGTGCCGCGGAGCGGCCGTCCGCGACGCCCTCCCGGCGCCGGGACGGGCCGTCGGCACCGGGCCGCGGCCCGGGTTGTCAGTCCCGCGGTCCACAATGGTCCGCGTAAGATCCCGTTCACGCTTCAGCAAGGAGCCTGGCAGCGATGGCCCGCCGCAGCACGAAGACCCCGCCGTCCGACGAGTCGTACGAGGAGAAGATCCTCGACATCGACGTCGTGGACGAGATGCAGGGCTCGTACCTCGAATACGCGTATTCGGTCATCTACTCCCGCGCCCTGCCGGACGCACGCGACGGGCTCAAGCCGGTGCACCGCCGCATCGTCTACCAGATGAACGAGATGGGCCTGCGCCCCGAGCGCGGCTATGTGAAGTGCGCCCGCGTCGTCGGCGAGGTCATGGGCAAGCTCCACCCGCACGGCGACGCGTCGATCTACGACGCCCTGGTGCGCATGGCCCAGCCGTTCTCGATGCGCGTCCCGCTGGTCGACGGCCACGGCAACTTCGGCTCGCTGGGCAACGACGACCCGCCGGCCGCCATGCGGTACACCGAGTGCCGGATGGCCTCGGCCACGAGCCTGATGACCGAGTCGATCGACGAGGAGACGGTCGACTTCGCGCCCAACTACGACGGCCAGGAGCAGGAGCCGGTGGCACTGCCCGCCGCCTTCCCGAACCTGCTGGTCAACGGCGCGTCGGGCATCGCGGTCGGCATGGCCACGAACATGCCGCCGCACAACCTCGGCGAGGTCATCGCGGCCGCCCGCCACCTGATCCGCCACCCGAACGCGGACCTGGACACGCTGATGAAGCACATCCCGGGTCCCGACCTGCCCACCGGCGGCCGGATCGTCGGCCTCTCCGGCATCCGCGACGCGTACGAGACGGGCCGCGGCACGTTCAAGATCCGCGCCACGGTGGCCGTGGAGAGCGTCACCGCCCGCCGCAAGGGTCTGATCGTCACCGAGCTGCCCTTCACGGTCGGCCCGGAGAAGGTGATCGCCAAGATCAAGGATCTGGTCGGCTCGAAGAAGCTGCAGGGCATCGCCGACGTCAAGGACCTCACGGACCGCGCGCACGGCCTGCGCCTGGTCATCGAGATCAAGAACGGCTTCGTGCCGGAGGCGGTCCTGGAGCAGCTCTACAAGCTGACGCCCATGGAGGAGTCCTTCGGTATCAACAACGTGGCGTTGGTGGACGGCCAGCCGCTCACGCTGGGCCTGAAGGAGCTCCTGGAGGTCTACCTCGACCACCGCTTCAACGTCGTCCGCCGCCGCTCGGAGTTCCGCCGCACCAAGCGCCGCGACCGGCTGCACCTGGTGGAGGGCCTGCTGACGGCCCTCGTCGACATCGACGAGGTCATCCGGCTGATCCGCTCCAGCGAGAACTCCGCGCAGGCCAAGGAGCGCCTGATGGAGCGCTTCGGCCTGTCGGCGACCCAGACGCAGTACATCCTCGACACGCCCCTGCGCCGCCTGACCAGGTACGACCGCATCGAGCTGGACGCGGAGAAGGACCGGCTGAACGAGGAGATCGCGGAGCTGACCCGGATCCTCGAGTCCGACGCCGAGCTGCGCAAGCTGGTCTCCGCCGAACTGGCCGCGGTGGCCAAGAAGTTCGGTACCGAGCGCCGCACGATCCTGCTGGAGTCCTCGGGCGCCCCGGCCCCCGCGATCTCGCTCCAGGTCGCGGACGACCCGTGCCGCGTCCTGCTGTCCTCGACGGGGCTGCTGGCCCGCACGGCGACCGCCGAGCCGTTCCCGGTGGACGAGGCCGCCGGACGCACCAAGCACGACGTGATCGTCTCGGCGGTTCCGGCGACGCAGCGCGGCGAGATCGGCGTGGTGACGTCCAGCGGGCGTCTGCTGCGGCTGAACGTGATCGACCTCCCGCAGCTGCCGGACACGGCGGCGGCGCCCACCCTCGCCGGAGGGGCGCCGGTGCCGGAGTTCGTCACCCTGGCGGACGACGAGACGGTGGTCTGCCTGACCACGCTCGACGAGTCGTCCCCGGGCCTGGCGGTCGGCACGGAACAGGGCGTCGTCAAGCGCGTGGTGCCCGAATACCCGTCCAACAAGGACGAGTTGGAGGTCATCACGCTCAAGGAGGGCGACCGGATCGTCGGCGCGGTGGAGCTGCGCACCGGCGAGGAGGACCTGGTGTTCATCACGGACGACGCGCAGCTGCTGCGCTACCAGGCGGGCCAGGTCCGTCCGCAGGGCCGCGCGGCGGGCGGCATGGCGGGCATCAAGCTCGCCGACGGCGCGAAGGTCATCTCCTTCACCGCCGTCGATCCGGCCGCGGACGCGATGGTGTTCACGGTGGCGGGCTCGCGCGGCACGCTGGAGGACTGCGTGCAGACGACGGCCAAGCTGACGCCGTTCGACCAGTACCCGCGCAAGGGCCGCGCCACCGGCGGCGTCCGCTGCCAGCGCTTCCTCAAGGGCGAGGACTGTCTGGCCCTGGCCTGGGCGGGCCCCGTCCCGGCGAGGGCGGCGCAGAAGAGCGGCGCTCCGGTCGAGCTGCCGGAGATCGACCCGCGCCGCGACGGCTCGGGCATCTCGCTGACGAAGACGGTGTCGGTGGTGGCGGGGCCGGTGTTCTAGGCCTCGAAGGCCTCGCCGGTCCCGAAGGTCTCCGCGTCGGGCTCCTCCTCGGAGCCCGGCACGTACCGCAGGACGCCCCACATGCCGTTCTCGTCGGCGTGCGGGGCGTCGTTCTTGCACGCCTCGAGTTCCTTGGCGAGGGCGACGGCGTCGATACCGGAGCCGATGAGGACGAGCTGGGTGAGGCGGGCGTCGGCGGCCGCCCAGGGCTCGGGCCGGAAGCGCAGGAACCGCCCGACGGCATGGACGGCGTAGCGGTTCTTGCTGTCGTACGGCCCGAAGTCGACGTACCCCTTGATCCGGTAGAGCCCCTCGGACCGGCTGTCGAGGAACGCCATGAGGCGGCGGGGGTCGAGGGGGAGCTCGGAGACGAAGGACAGACTGTCGTAGCCGGTGTGCAGGTGCTCGTGCCCGGTGTGGTCCCCCTCGCCGCGCTCGTGCAGATCGTCGAAGGAGAGCTGCCCGACGCGCTGCTCGCTGGGCCGGCAGTCGAAGAGGAACTCGGGGTCGATACGGCCGTAGGTGGCGGGGACGACAGCGGCACGCTCGGCGAGCGACCGCACGAGCCCGAGCACCCGCCGACCGTCGTCGGCCGCCCGGTCGAGCTTGTTGACCACGACGAGGTCGGCGAGGGCGAGATGCCGGTCGATCTCGGGGTGCCGCGCGCGGGTGCCGTCGAACTCGGCGGCATCGACGACCTCGACGAGCCCGCCGTAAACGATCCCCGGATGCTCGCTGGCGAGCACCATGCGGACGAGCTCCTGGGGTTCGGCGAGCCCGCTGGCCTCGATGACGATGACGTCGATCCCGGCGGAAGGCGCAGCAAGCCGCTCCAGGTGGAGATCGAGTTCGCCGACATCGACGGCACAGCACAGACAGCCGTTGCCCAGCGAGACCGTGGAGTCCCCGAGCGCTCCGGCGACGGCCATGGCGTCGATCTCGATGGCCCCGAAGTCGTTGACGACGGCCCCGATGCGGCTTCCTCCGCTGCGGTGGAGGAGGTGGTTGAGCAGCGTGGTCTTCCCGGAGCCCAGGAATCCGGCCAGGACGACGACCGGGATCTGCTGCGGACTGCGGCGGTGCTCCAACGTGCGACCTCTCTCACACAGACGCGTGCACCGGCTCGCGGCCCGGCGCACGTACGAGGATTGAATGCCGACCCAGGATACGAGTGGGAAGAAACCCCGCGAAGTGAACGATTGTTAGCTCCCCTTGCGGGGCAGACGATGGGCAAGGCGCCGGAGCGTGCGACCCTTGCTTCCCTCCATGCGCCGCCTCTCCGCCTCCCAGCCGATCAGAGCCGCTCGGCACACTCAGGGAGACGGCAAGCGCCGCCCACCGCTCACCGGTCCCCTCCAGTCGACCCGCACTCCGACGACCGGCGGAGGGTTGCCTGATTCGGGGGTTGACATGGTCACACGGAAACTTGGGATATGGCGGTTCGGTGCCACCGCGGGCTTCGCTTTCACTGCGGGCGCGCTCGTGGCACTGGCCGCACACCATCGTCGCTACGCCGAATTACAACTCCGGGTCGCGATGGTGGAGCGCACGGAGCGGCAAGCCGTCCTTACCGAGCAGCAGCGGCTGCAGTTCTCCCTGCTGTGCAAGGCCATGGACGACGCCGATCTCGCGGCCGTGTACAGCACGGTCGTTGTCGACTCACCGACCCAGCGGCGCCAGTACTTGTTCGCGCACGGGATGTACACGAACGCACTCCTCGCCTATCGGACCGGAGTCGTCAACTGGGAGGAGTTGCACGGTCACCTGCGCGTCATCTGCATGAACGCGATCTTCCGGGAGTACTGGCGGACCCACACAGACCACCGCGCGAGCCTCCGGGGCGATTCAGAGGAAGCCCGAGTGGGTCGGATGGTAGACGGAATCATCCAGGATCTAGACGAGGCAGACACTGACGAGTGGTGGGTCGTGGGTGAACCTCCGGCGGAGGAAGAGCAGCGCTGACACATCCAACACGTCGCCCATTACCGCCAGTTGGCCTATCGGTGAACGTCTGTTCCACTTGACGGTCGGCTACCCTGCTCCCCTCTTTCGACACCTGAAACATGAGGATCGGGGTTCCCTTGAAGATCATGCGCCGCATCGGTGCGTCCCCACGCGAACGGGGCAGTCTGTCCGGCGACACCTGCCCGGACATCTTCGAGCTCAGCGACGGCAACTTCGCCGTCATCGGGACCGACGCCACCGAGGCGCTGGACGGTGAGCTTCCTGCCGATGCGGCTCGCGCCGACTACGAGCGGATCGTAGTGATCAGCCGCGAAACACTCCTACGAGCCAAAGACGATATTCCCCATGCTTGAGATAGCCACCCTGCTGGGGGCCATCGGCGGGACACTCAGCGGAGTCGCGGCAGTCGTCATGGCGTTCCGCGGCATGCGCAAGGACCGCGGCACCCAAGGCCCGCATGAATGAAGGTTCATCGCGAATCCCGGCACCCCCTGTAGTGCCGGGATTCGCTGGTCAAGCCACCGCCGGCACCGCCACCGGAGCCCCCGGCCCCACATACCGCGCCACCGGCCGGATGATCTTCGGGTCCTCCGCCTGTTCCAGGATGTTCGCGCTCCAGCCGACGACCCGCCCGGCCGCGAACGTGGGCGTGAACATCTCGCGGGGCAGGCCGCACAGTTCCATGACCACGCCCGCGTAGAACTCGACGTTGGCGTGGAGCTCCCGGCCGGGCTTCAGTTCGGCGAGGATCGCCTCGATATGCCGCTCGACCTCTGTCGCGAAGTCGACGCGCGGGCCGCCGAACCCCTCAGCGATCTCCCGCAGCATCCGCGAACGGGGGTCCTCCGTACGGTAGATCGCGTGGCCGAAGCCCATGATGCGGTCGCCGGCGAGGACGCGTTCACGGATCCAGCCGTCGATACGGTCCGGCGTGCCGATCGCGTCCAGGGTGTCCAGGGCCCGGCTGGGCGCACCGCCGTGCAGCGGCCCGGACAGCGCACCCACGGCCCCCACCAGGCACGCCGCGACATCCGCACCTGTCGACGCGATGACCCGCGCGGTGAAGGTTGACGCGTTGAAGCCACGGTCAATGGTTGAGATCAGGTATTGCTCGACCGCCCGGGCCCGCATCGCGTCCGGTTCCGAACCGGTCAGCATGTAGAGGTAATTGGCCGCGTACGACAGGTCCTCCCGCGGCTCCACCGGCTCCAGCCCCTGCCCGAGCCGGTACAGCGCGGTCAGCAGCGTCGGTACGGCCGCACACGCGGCGACGGTGTCCGCGCGGCGCCGGTCGGCGTCGACGTCGTACACCGGCCGGAATCCCTTGGCCGCCCCGAGCAGCGACAGCGCCGTGCGCATCCCCGCCAGCGGGCCCGACGGACCGCTCGCCGCGGCGACGGCGGGGAGTGCGGACCGGACCTCGTCGGGCAGTCGCCGCAACTCCGCGGTCTCGGCGGCGAAGGCGGCCCGCCGCCGCGCGTCCGGCAGTTCGCCGTGCACGAGGAGATGCCAGACATCCTCGAAGCCGCGGGTCCGCGCGAGGTCGACGGCCGAGTACTGGCGGTAGTGGTAGAAGCCCTCGCGCCCGCGCACGTCGCCGATCTCGGTGTCGGTGACGACGACGCCCGCGAGTCCGCGTGGCACGTCGACAAGGGTGGTCGCGGCCCTGTTGATGGACATGTTCTTCCTCCCTGGACTTGATTCAACTGTCCATGCTTGACTGTTTGAGTGTCAATATTGATTGAATCAACGCAGAGGGGAGGCGGCTACGGTGACCTCCATGCGCGATCAACAACCCGCTCCCGGCCACCCCGAGCGCACGCTGAGCACCAAGGAGACCGCCGAACTGCTCGGCGTGAAGCCCGAGACCGTGTACGCGTACGTGAGCCGCGGTCAGCTCAGCAGCCGACGCGCGCCCGGCGGCCGCGGCAGCACCTTCGACGCCAAGGAGGTGGAGGCCCTCGCCCGGCGCAACAGGCGGGAGGGGACGGGGAGTTCGGGATCCGGCGGTGAGCTGTCCGTCCGTACCCGCATCACGCTGATCGACAAGGACCGCTACTACTTCCGGGGTGTCGACGCCACCCGGCTCGCCGCACGCCACTCCTACGAAGAGGTCGCCGAGTGGCTGTGGACCGGGCGGATGCGCCCCGGCGTCACCTTCACCGCACCCGAGGCCGCCGTCGCCGTGGCCCGCCGCGCCGTGGACGCGCTGCCCGAACACGCGTCGCCCACCGACCGGCTGCGGGTCGCGACGATCGCCGCGGCGACCGAGGACCCGCTGCGCTTCGACCTGTCCGAGGAGGCCGTGCTCGGCACCGCGCGCGTGCTCATCCCCACGCTGGTCGCCGCCCTGCCGCCGCAGCTCCACGCCCACCAGAACGACGGCACACTGGCCCACCGCCTGTGGGGCCGGCTGACGGGACGCGAGGCCGACGAGGCGTCACTGCGTGCTATGGACAGGGCACTTGCCCTGCTCGTCGACCACGACCTGGCCGCCTCGACGCTCGCGGTACGGGTCGCCGCCTCGGCCCGGGCGCACGCCTACGCAGCCGTCTCGGCGGGGCTCGGTGTGCTCGAGGGCCCGTTGCACGGCGCCGCCAGCGGGCTGGCCCACCGGCTTCTGCTCGACGTGCTCGACCGGGGCACCGCGGTTCCCGTGATCGCGGACGAACTCCGCGCGGGCCGCCGCATCCCCGGCCTCGGCCATCGCCTCTACCCGGGCGAGGACCCACGCGCGCGTGCGCTGTTCTCCGCTCTGGAGCAGGTCCCGCGCGCGGAGCCCGCCCTCCTCGCGGCCCGTGACATCGTCGCCACCACCGCCCGGCACGCCCCGCTGCACGCCAACGTGGACCTGGCCCTCGCCGTCCTCACCGTCTCCTGCGACATGCCCGCGACGGCGGGCGAGACGATCTTCGCCGTCGCTCGGACGGCGGGCTGGATCGCGCACGCCCTGGAGGAGTACGGCGAGCGCCCGCTGCGCATGCGCCCCAGCGGCCACTACGTGGGCCCCAGGCCGCCCCAGCCTCTCCCTGAGTAGGACCGGAGAGGGCTGGAGGAGGACGAGAAGGGGACCGGAAGAGGGCCTGCGCAGGACGCCGGCAGGGCAGGAAGCCGCCGCGAGGAAAGTCAGGTTAGGCTCACCTCTGTGAGTACGTGTGCGACCGTCTCCCGGAGTCTCGACGAGCCCCTTGCCGGCACCGCGGCCACGGCGACGACCTGGCTGCTGCTGGAACAGCCCGGGCCATGGGGCGCCAAAGCGCTCACGTCGAGCCACCTGGACCGCTCGCTGGGCCGCGACCTGGATGCGGCCACCGCAGGCACCGGCGTCCGCATCGCGCTGATCCGGCGCCCCGGACGGCATGCCGACCCCGGCACGCCTGCCGTGCGTCAGGTGTACGTCGCCCACACCGTTCCCGGAAAGGTGTGGCTGCGCGGCGCCACCACTCGCGACCCCCGGCAGCTGCTCGACCTCGACTTCGCCGCCCTGGGCGCGGGCGACCACCGCTCGTTCGACGCGGCGTTCGACGCCGAGCCGCACACGGGCGCCCCGCTCGCGCTCGTCTGCACCAACGGCAAACGCGACCGCTGCTGCGCCCTGCTGGGCCGTCCCCTCGCGGCCGAGCTCAGCACGTCCGGCGTACGGGGCGTATGGGAGGTCACTCATCTGGGTGGTCACCGCTTCGCGCCGACGGTGCTCGTCCTGCCGTACGGCTACGCGTATGGCCGCGCGGAGGCCCACACCGTCAAAGAGGTCCTGCACGGCGTCCAGGAGGGACGGGTCGTCGTCGAGGGCAACCGCGGGAACTCGGCCTGGGAGAAGCCCGGGCAGGCGGCGGAGCTGGCCGTGCGATCGGCGGTGGATGAGTACACGGCGGGCGCGCTGAACGTCGTACGCACGGACGGCTGCGCGCCGCGCTGGGAGGTGACCGTGGCGCACGTCGACGGCCGTCGGTGGCGCGTCACCGTGGGCCAGGGCGCCGCCCTGCCGCCCCGCCCGGAGAGCTGCGGCGCCTCGGTGCTGGGCACACCGGCCCGGATGGACGTGGTGAGCGTGCACGAAGTGACGGCCGCTGCACTGGTGAGTTGAGGCCCGGGGCGCGGGTCTTGAGGGCAGGGGGGCGGGATCGCCGTAGTCCGCCGAAGCGGTCGACGGGGCTTCTCAACTGAGGCCGCGTGGACGTGGGTTCATCCTCCCCTCAAATATTGATCAAGAGATCCACCCCACACCCCCCTACGGCAGTCCGTGCCCGCCCACGTACCGTCATGGACATGAACCCCACTCCCCGCGCGCGCCGTCTGCGCCTCGGTCTGCCACGTCGGGTGTTCTCGCAGGTCCTGTTGATGCAGGTGACGATCGCCGCGGGGGTCGCGGTGCTCGCCACCGGGCTGTTCCTGGCTCCGCTGAGCAAGCAGCTCGACCAGGAGGCGATGCGCCGCGCGCTGGCGATCGCACAGACCACGGCGCAGGATCCGCAGATCGCCGAGGGCGTGCAGAACACGCCGCCGACCGTCGACGGCCCGGTGCAGCGGGAAGCGGAGCGGATCCGGCATGCCACGCACGCCGAGTACATCGTCGTCATGGACTGGCGAGGGGTGCGCTGGTCGCACACCACCCCCGGAAAGATCGGCGGTCTCGTCTCGACCGACCCCAGCGAGGCCCTGTCCGGCCGTCAGGTCATGGAGATCGACAAGGGCACCCTGGGCCGCTCCGCGCGCGGCAAGGTGCCGCTGTACGACGCGGACCACCGGATCGTCGGGGCGGTCTCGGTGGGCATCGCGTACGACAATGTGCGGGCCCGGCTGATCAGCGCGATTCCCGGGCTGTTCGCGTACGCGGGCGGTGCCCTCGCGGTCGGCGCGCTGGCCGCCTGGCTGATCTCCCGCCGGGTCCAGCGGCAGACCCGTGACCTGGCCTTCTCGGACATCTCGGCGCTGCTCGCGGAGCGGGAGGCGATGCTGCACAGCATCCGGGAGGGGGTCGTCGCCCTCGACCGTGGCGGCCGTATACGCCTGCTCAACGACGAGGCCCGACGCCTGCTGGGCATCGGCGACGAGGCCGTCGGGCGGTGCCCGGACGAGGCGCTGGGCGCCGGACGGACGACCGACGTCCTGGCGGGCCGGGTGACCGGCACGGACCTGCTCACCGTGCGCGGCCAGCGGGTCCTGGTCGCCAACCGGATGCCCACCGACCACGACGGCGCCGTGGTCACCCTGCGCGACCGCACCGAGCTGGAGCAGCTCGGCCGCGAGCTCGACTCCACCCGGGGCCTCATCGACGCCCTGCGCGCCCAGGACCACGAGCACGCCAATCGCATGCACACGCTGCTGGGCCTGCTCGAACTGGACATGTACGACGACGCCGTGGAGTTCGTCGGCGAGGTGGTCGGCGACCACCGGGTCACGGCGGAGCAGGTCACGGAGAAGATCCAGGATCCGCTGCTGGCCGCCCTGCTCGTCGGCAAGGCGACCGTCGCGGCCGAACGCGGAGTCGCCCTGTGGATCGCGGACCGCACCCGGCTCCCGGACCGGCTGATCGACCCCAGGGGGCTGGTCACGGTCGTGGGCAATCTTGTGGACAACGCCCTGGACGCCGTCGCGGGCACTCCGCACGCGCGCGTGGAGGTCGAGTTGCGCACCGAGGGACGTACGGTCGTCCTCGGTGTGCGCGACACGGGGCCCGGAATCCCGGTGGAACAGCGGGAGTTGATCTTCACCGAGGGGTGGTCGACCAAGGAGCCGCCCGCGCACGGCAAGCGCGGCCTGGGACTCTCGCTGGTACGGCGGTTCGCCGAGCGGCAGGGCGGCAGCGCGACGGTGGGCGAGGCGGGCGGCGGGGGCGCGGAGTTCACGGTCGTCCTGCCGGAGGCCCTGGCCGAGCCTGAACCTGAGTCGGAGCCCGCGTTCGCCGCACCCGTGGCCGCCACGGTCGAGGAGCAGGCGCGTTGATCGAGGTCCTGGTCGTGGACGACGACGCCCGGGTCGCGCGGATCAACGCCGCCTACGTCGAGAAGGTGCCGGGGTTCCGTGTGGCCGGCGAGGCGCACAACGCGGCCGCGGCGCTGCGCCGTTTGGAGACGCTGCCGCGTCTCGACCTGATCCTCATGGACCACTACCTGCCCGACGAGACCGGCCTCACGGTCGTCCGGGAGATGCGCCGGCGCGGTCACCAGGCCGACGTCATCATGGTGACCGCGGCCCGCGACGTGTCGACCGTGCAGGCGGCGATGCGGCACGGTGCCCTGCAGTACCTGGTGAAGCCCTTCGCCTTTCGGGGCCTGCGGGCCAAGTTGGAGGCGTACGCGCGGCTGCGCCACGCCCTGGACGGCGTCGGCGAGGCCGAACAGGCCGAGGTGGACCGCATCTTCGGCGCACTGTCCGCGCCGTCGGAACCGGAGCTGCCCAAGGGTCACTCCCCCGCCACGGCCGAACTGGTGCGGCAGTGCCTGATGCACGCCGAGGACCCGCTGTCGGCCCAGGAGGTCGCCGGGCGGACCGGACTGAGCCGGCAGACCGCGCAGCGCTGTCTGAAGGTTCTGGAGCGCACGGGACGGGCCCGGCTGTCCCTCAGGTACGGCGGCGCGGGCCGCCCGGAACACCGTTACGTGTGGGCGACCCGCGCCTGAGCGCGCCTGGTCCGGCTGGTGGCGCGCCTACTTGGCGGCCTGATCGACGAACTCGGTGGTGTACGTCTTGTCGAGGTCCACCTTGGCGTTCTTGATGTTGGGGTTGAACGCCTTGAGGACCTTCTCGACGGTCTCGGGACCGCCCTTCGGCATCACACCGTCGTCGGTGAACATCGGCAGCGTGCTCTTGACCGCCTCCGCGTAGAGCGTCTTGTCGCCCTGGGAGTAGTCGGCGGGCATCTTGGCCGCGATCTCGGACGCGCTGTGGGTGGACATCCACTTGAGCGTCTTGACGAAGGCATTGACCAGCTTCTGGACGGTGTCCTTGTGGCTGTTCACCCAGTCCGTCTGCATGTACAGACTTGACGACGGGTACGGACCGCCCAGCGCCTTCTGCGAGCCCTCGGGGGTGCGCATGTCGAGGAGGACCTTGCCCGCCTTCTGCTTCAGGATCGTGGCGACGGTCGGGTCGGTCGTCATGCCGCCGGCGATCGCCCCCTTCTGGAGCGCCGCGATGAACGTCGGGCCGGCCCCCACCGCCACCGGTGTGAACTCGTTGACCTGCACACCGTTCTTGACCGCGAGGTACTTGGTGAGGAAGTCGGTCGAGGACCCGAGACCGGTGACGCCGAGCTTCTTGCCCTTGAAGTCCTTGGGCGAGGTGAGGGTGCCCGCCGCCTTGCCGGAGACGACCTCCACCTCCCCCGGCGCGTGCGAGAACTGCACGACGGACTCCACGGACTTGCCCTTCACCTGGAGGTCGAGGGTGTGGTCATAGAAGCCGACGGCTCCCTGGACCTGGCCGGAGACGAGCGCGGTCTCGGCCTGGACGCCCGCGGGCTCGCTGAGCAGGGAGACGTTCAGTCCCTCGGCCTTGAAGTAGCCGAGGCGCTGGGTGAGCATCGCGGGCAGGTAGATGACCTTGTCCAGGCCACCGACCATGATCTTGACGTTCTCGCCCTTGCCGCCCCCGCCGCTTCCGGTGTCGGAGGTCGAACTGGCCGCGTCGTTGGCGCAGGCGGTGAGGGAGGAGACGGCGAGCAGGCCGGCGGCGGCCAGCGACGCGTATCTGGCGGTCTTGCGCATGCGGTTTCACGTCCTTGTGAGAGGGCGGTGCGGGGAGGGAGTGGGGTACGAGGGGTGCGGTGCGGGCGGTTCAGCTGTCCGAACCGGTCGGCTTCCAGCGGAAGATGCGGCGCTCGGCGAAGGTCAGCAGTCCCTCGGCGACGAGGGCGACGGCCGCGAGGATCACCATCGCGGCGTACACACCGGCCGCGTTGAAGGTGTTCTGCGACTGCGCGACGAGCAGGCCGATGCCCTTGGTCGCGCCGATGTACTCGCCGACGATGGCGCCGATCAGGGCGAAGCCGAAGCTCACGTGCAGGCTGGTGAAGATCCAGGAGGTGGCCGAGGGGATCACCACCTGCAGGGTCACCCGGCGGTCGCTCGCGCCCAGGATCCGGGCGTTGGCGACAAGGTTGCGGTCGACCTCGCGGGCGCCCTGGAAGGCGTTGAAGAACACCGGGAAGAAGACCAGCACCACGGCCGACGCGATCTTGGAGGACGGGCCGAGGCCGAACCAGATCAGGAAGATCGGTGCAAGGACGATCCGGGGGATCGAGTTGAGCACCTTGATGTATGGACCGAGCACCTCGGCGAGGAGGGCGATCCGCCCGAGCGCGATACCGAGGACGACACCCGCGATCACACCGATGACCCAGCCGAGCAGCGCCTCGTACAGCGTGTACCAGATCTGCTCGCCCAGGGAGCCGAGCGCGGTGCCGTGCGTCACCCAGGTCTGGATCTGATCCCAGATCTTCGACGGCATCGAGAAGTTGAACGGATCGATGATCGCGGCGCGAGACAGCCACTCCCACAGGCCGAGCACGGCCACCAGGAGCAGCACCCGTACGGCGATGACGAACGCCTTGCGCCGGCGCGCGGCCTGGGCCCGCGACTGCGCGCGGTCCGGGGCCTTCGCCGTGTCGACGACCGGCGTGCTGAGGACCTCAGGCGACATGGGCGACACCCCTCTCGCGGGTGATGCGGACCTCTTCGCCGAGGGACTCCCAGATCTCGCGGTAGATCTCGATGAACCGCGGCTCCAGGCGCACCGATTCGACCTTGCGCGGCCGGGGCAGGTCGATGTCGAAGACCTGCTTCACGGTCGCGGGCCCGGCGGTCATCACGACGACCTTGTCGGCCAGTGCGATGGACTCCTCCAGGTCGTGGGTGACGAAGACGACCGAGGCGCCCGTGCCCTCCCACAGCTCCAGGAGCTCGTCCGACATCAGCGCCCTGGTCTGCACGTCGAGCGCCGAGAACGGCTCGTCCATGAGCAGGATCTCGGGGTCGTTGACGAAGGTCGCGGCGAGGGCGACGCGCTTGCGCTGACCACCGGAGAGCTGGTGCGGATAGCGGTCCTCGAAGGCGGCCAGCCCCACCCGGGCCAGCCACTCGCGGGCCTTCTCCTTGGCCTCCGCCTTCGGTACGCCGCGGAAGCGGGGGCCCGCCATGACGTTGGACAGGACCGTGCGCCAGGGGAAGGTGGCGTCCTGCTGGAAGACGAACCCGACCTTGTCGCCGACGCCGGAGACCGGCTCACCGGCGACCAGCACCTCGCCCTCGGTGGGTTCCTCCAGACCGCTGACCAGGGTCAGCGTGGTGGACTTGCCGCAGCCGGTCGGACCGACGACGGCCACGAACTCGCCGCGCCCGACCGTGAGGTCCAGGCCCCTGACGGCCGTGTGCACACCTCCCGACGGGGTCTTGAATGTCTTGCTCGCGCCCCGCAACTCGATGGCGGGGCCGGTGTCTGCGCTCATGCCCCGGACGGTAGGTGTGGCCGGGGCCACCACAGCAGTCTTCTGAGCGCAAGCCGTTCTTTTGCTCGCAAGAGCCTGTTCTGCTCGTTTTGCTCGCGCTACAACTACGGAGCCGAAACACGGGCTTAACGCTCGCCGGCCTTGAAGGAGAGGCCTGATGATTGACGTCCTGGTCGTGGACGACGACTTCCGCGTCGCCGAGATAAACGCCAAGTACGTGGGAAAGGTTCCCGGTTTCCGGGTGGCCGCCCGCGCGCACAGCGCCGCCCAGGCGCTGGCCGTCGTGGAGCGCGGCGCGATCGACCTGGTCCTGCTCGACCACTATCTGCCGGACCGGACGGGCCTCGAACTGGTCCACCACATGCGGGAACAGGGCCACGGCACCGACGTCATCATGATCACGGCGGCCAGCGACGTGACGACCGTGCAGAAGGCGATGCGGCTGGGCGCCCTGCACTACCTGGTGAAACCGTTCACCTTCACCGCGCTGCGCACCCGGTTGGAGTCGTACGCCGCCCTGCGCCGCACCGTCGACCGGGTCGGCGGGCGGGGGCTGACGGGGCAGGAGCAGGTCGACCGGATCTTCGGCGCGCTGCGCACCGCGCCCGCGCCGAGTTCTCCACGGCTGCCGAGCGGCCACTCGGAGCCCACGACCGACCTCATCTGCGGGGTCCTGCACCGTGCCGGCCACCCGTTGTCGGCCCACGAGGTCGCCGCCGAGACGGGACTGAGCCGCTCGACGGCCCAGCGCTATCTGCGCCACCTGGAACAGGCGGGGCGCCTGCGCCTGTCCCTGAAGTACGGCGAAACGGGCCGCCCGGAGCACCGGTACGCGTGGGTTGCGCCGTAACGGCACCACGGCGGCGTTCCGCCACGCGGTGCGCCGGACGCCTCTCTACGGCTCTACGGCTCTACGGCTCTACGGCTCTACGGCTATACGGCGCCCGCGCCCGTCAGCGACCGCACCTCGGTCTCGGCGTACCCGGCCTCGTCGGGGGTCTCGGTGGAGGTGAGGGTGCCGAGCCAGCCCGCGAGGAAGCCCAGGGGGATGGAGACGATCCCGGGGTTCTCGAGCGGGAAGTACTGGAAGTCGACGTCCGGGAACAGCGAACCCGGATCGCCCGACACCACCGGGGACAGGACGACCAGCACCAGCGCCGGAAGCAGTCCGCCGTATACGGCCCACACCGCGCCGCGTGTGGTGAAGTCGCGCCAGAACAGCGAGTAGAGCAGCACGGGCAGGTTCGCCGACGCGGCCACGGCGAAGGCGAGGCCCACCAGAAAGGCGACGTTGAGGTCGCGGGCCAGCAGACCGAGCGCGATGGCCACGACACCGATGCCGACCGCCGCCACCCGTGCCACCACCACCTCGCTGCGCGGCTCGCGGCTGCGGCGCCGCAGGGACGCATACAGGTCATGGGCCACGGACGCCGAGGAGGCCAGCGTGATCCCGGCGACCACCGCGAGGATCGTGGCGAAGGCGACAGCCGCGACGATCGCGAACATCACCGTGCCACCGGTGGAGTCGGCGCCGCCGCCCACGTCGAGGGCGAGCAGCGGAACCGCCGTGTTCCCGGACGCGTTCGAGCCGCGGATGGCCCCCGGGCCGACGATCGCGGCCGCCCCGAACCCGAGGACGATCGTCATCAGGTAGAAGCCGCCGATCAGCCCGATCGACCACACCACCGACCGGCGGGCGGCCCGTGCGGTCGGCACCGTGTAGAAGCGGGACAGGATGTGCGGCAGCCCGGCCGTGCCCAGGACCAGCGCCAGGCCCAGGCTGATGAAGTCGATGCGCGCGGTCCAGCCCCCGCCGTACTTCAGGCCCGGCGCCAGAAACGCCTCCCCGTGGCCGCTGCGGTCGGCGGCCGAGAGCAGCAGTCGGTCGAGGTCGCCGTGGAACCGCACGAGGACGAGCACGGTCAGTACGATCGTCCCGCTGAGCAGCAGGACCGCCTTCACGATCTGAATCCATGTAGTGGCCCGCATCCCTCCCAACGACACATAGACCACCATGAGCGCGCCGACACCGATCACGGTCCAGGCCTGCGCCGCCTCGCCCGTCCGCCCGAGCAGCAGAGCCACCAGGCTGCCCGCGCCCACCATTTGCGCCACCAGATACAGAACGGACACGGTGACCGAGGAAGTTCCCGCCGCGATCCGCACCGGCCGCTCGCGCATCCGCGCGGCGAGCACATCGGCGAGGGTGAACCGACCGCAGTTGCGCACCAGTTCGGCGACCAGGAACAGCACCACCAGCCAGGCGACGAGGAAGCCCACCACGTACAGCAGTCCGTCGTAGCCGAACAGCGCGATGACCCCGGCCACTCCTAGGAAGGAGGCGGCGGACATGTAGTCGCCCGCGATGGCAAAACCATTCTCCATCGGCGAGAAGAGCCGCCCGCCCGCGTAGAACTCCTCTGCGGAACCCTGCCGTTTGCGACTCACCCACGTGGTGATCGCCAGGGTCACGGCCACGAACACACTGAACAGCAGTAACGCCAGCATCTGATGACGGTCGGTCATGAGGTGTCACCGCCCCGGATGCCGCGCGTCAGTTCCTGGGTGTCCCACCGCAGTTCGAGCGCGGCCCGGTCCCTGCGCAGTCGCGCGTGCCGCGCGTAGGCCCAGGTGAGCAGGAAGGTGGTCAGGAACTGCCCGAGACCCGCGACCATCGCCACGTTCACCGCGCCGGCCACGGGCCGGGCCATGAACCCGGGCGCGGCCGTAGCGGTGACGACATACCCCACGTACCAGGTGAAGAAGACGGCGACACCGGGCACCACGAACCTGCGGTAGCTGCTGCGCACTTCCCTGAACGCCGCACTGCGCTGCACCTCGACATACACGTCACGAGCACCGGTGGACACCTCGTCCCGCCCCGCACGCGCGGCCGGAACGGCGGGAGTCGGCGCTCCCGTCTCGTCCAACTCACCCCACCCGGAGGCCAGTGCGTCGTGCCAGGGGTCCTCGTACCTCACCTCGGGGGCAGTTGGGCCATGGCCGTCGTGGTTGTCGGCCGAACTCTCGGGACCGCCCCCGCCACCACGAGAACGATCGTTGCTTGACTGCATGCCCAAGGATGGACAGAACGGGAAGATCCCCGACTCTTCTTCCCATAGCTCTTCACCCCATTAGGTGACTCAGTTCTCTGGTGGCCGCACCAGCCCCTTCCCATACGCGTAACGCACCGCCTGAGCACGGTCTTTGAGCCCCGTCTTGGCGAACAGGTTGTTGATGTGGGTCTTCACGGTCGCGGTCGAGACATGAAGTCTGCGCGCGATCTCCTGGTTGGTGAGCCCCTCGGCCATGAGCACCAGGACCTCGGTCTCCCGCGCTGTCAGCCCGTCGGGGGCCCCCGCGAGTGCGGGCTGGGGCGCCGGCTCGGACAGCCGCTCCAGCAGCCGCCGTTGGATGCTGGGCGACAGCCCCGCGTCCCCGGCCAGCACGCTGTGTACGGCGCGCACGATCTCGTCGCCTCCCGCGTCCTTGGTGAGGTAGCCGCGCGCTCCCGCTCTCAGCGCGGGGAACAGCGACTCGTCGTCCGCGTACGTGGTGAGCACCACGACCTGGGTCCGTGGGTACGACGCCCGGATCCGCCGGGTCGCCTCCGCACCGTCGCAGCGGGGCATCCGCAGGTCCATCAGGACCACGTCCGGCGCGAGTTCGGCGACCAGCTTCACCGCCTCCTCCCCGTCGCCCGCGGCACCGACGACCTCGATGCCCGGGAGCAGCCCGAGCAGCATCACGATGCCTTCGCGGACCACGGTCTGGTCGTCCGCGACCACCACCCGCGCGGGCTTCTCCGCCGCCTCTTCCGTCATACCGGCACCTTCAACCTCACCACGAACCCCTCGTCGCCCGGTCCGGCCTCCAGCGAGCCGCCCAGCAGCTCGGCACGCTCCCGCATGCCCAGCAGACCGTACCCGGCGCCGGAGCCCGTGAGGGCACCCTGCGTGCCGCCCGAGTCCCTTACGTCGAGCGTCACTTCGTGCTCGTCGTAGTCCAGCCGTACGCGGACCTTGGCGCCGTGGGCGTGCTTGCGGACGTTGGTCAGCGCCTCCTGGGCGACCCTGCGTACGGCCTGTGACGCCTCGGCCGGCAGCGGTCTGCGCTCACCCGTGACAGTGACCTCGGCGCCCTCGGCCGTACCGACGAGTTCGCTCAGGAAGTCCTCCAGCGGGGTCAGTTCGCCGCGCAGCGCGGAGAGCGCCTGCCGGGTCTCGGCGAGACCGTCTCGGGCCATCCCCCTTGCCGCCACCACGCGTTCGAGTATCTGCTGCCGGTCCGCGCCCCGCTCGATGAGCAGCCGGGCTGCCTCCAGGTGGACGAGCTGCGCCGAGAGGCTGTGCGCGAGGACGTCGTGGATCTCCCGGGCGATCCTTGTGCGTTCGGCCAGCGCCGCGGATTCGGCTTCGGCCGCCCGGGCGGCCCGTTCCTGGGTGAGCAGGCGCTGAGCACTGCCCCGCGCCTCGGCGTCGAGCCGAAGGACGTACCCGGCGAGGGCCATGCCCGCCACCGAGGCGGCGGTGGTCAGCCAGACAGCGTTGTTGACCGCGGCGAACGAGGCGAGGGCGACCGACGCCACGGGCAGCGCCGCCTCGAGCGGAAGCCGCTCCAGCGCCGAGACGGCGCAGCCGCACCAGACGACCAGCGCCGGCCTCTGGAAGCCCGTGGCCTGGGCAAGAAGTGCCATGCCCAGCAGCAGGACGATGAGGACCAGTGACACCCCCAGCCGATGGCGATACGTCGTCCGGAAGAAGGCCCAGGACAGGGCTCCGGCCAGAAGGATCCCGCCCACCTCCGCGGCGGTACCCCAGCCGTGGATGCGGTGGTCTTCGAACGCCCCCCACAACAGCATGCCCAGGACCAACAGCCGTACGGCCCAGGCGAGAAGGCGCCTCGACCGTGAGGCCCCCGCGCGCGCCAGTGCCTCCTGGGAGGGCCAGCGCGTCCAGACGTTCTCCGTCACGCGTACTCCTTCGAGGCCGGCCGGCTCGTCGTGGCACCGTACGCCGAGGCCTGCGGGGGCGTCGCGGCGATGGACCGCGCGCGCCGGACGAGAATCCGCGAGCGGACCACGAGGGTTACGGCGAGGGCAAGGAAGAGGGCGGAGCTGTCCTGGTGGACGCCCACCAGCGCGCCGAAGGCGAAGAGGCCGACGCGCAGGGCTATACCGATGATCCAGACGGCCACGCTCGCCCTGGTGCTCTTGGTCCAGACGACACCGTCCGGCTCCGTCCACACCCTGGTCGTCCGGGCCCAACCGGCGCCGGTGACCAGACCTATGAGCAGCTCGGCCATGAGCAGCAGGACGGACTCGACGCGATGGTGGGCGTCGAGTATGCCGGGCTCACGCAGCGCCACGACCGCCAGGATCACAGGCACGACCCACCAGCGCCGGTCGGTCTTGATCGGGCGGGCACCGAACTGCCGGACGATCATCAGCGCGACAACGGCCACGATCACCCATGCGTTGACGAGCCCGGACATCAGAGCCTCCGCGAGCGAGAAGAGGGATGCCGGCAGCGAGTGCCGCCGACGCCTCTGACACTACGGAAACGCGCAGGTCAGCAGATCGGAGCAGGGGTGGATCACGGGTGGAGTCCCGCAGGCGGGTGTTCTCCACCCACGGGTGGAGAACACCCCGCGACCAGCACACGTCACGCGGCCCGGCACCCGGCACCCGGCGAGCACATGGACACGGGCACCGGCCGAAACCGAGACCGGGGCCGAGGTCAAGGCCGAACGCAGCGCCTACGCGTCGATCCGCGACCGGTCCAGCGTCGCGGCCGAGCTGGAGATGAACTCCTTGCGCGGGGCCACGTCGTTGCCCATCAGCAGGTTGAAGACCTCCTCGGCGGCCTCCAGGTCGGAGAGGTTGATCCGGCGCAGGGTGCGGTGGCGCGGGTCCATCGTCGTCTCGGCGAGCTGGTCGGCGTCCATCTCACCCAGACCCTTGTAGCGCTGGATGGAGTCCTTGTACCGGATGCCCTTGCTCTGGAACTCCATGAGCTTGTCGCGCAGTTCGCGGTCCGAGTAGGTGTAGACGTACTTGTCCTGGCCCTTCTTGGGCTGGACGAGCTCGATGCGGTGCAGCGGCGGCACCGCGGCGAACACCCGGCCGGCCTCGACCATGGGCCGCATGTAGCGCTGGAACAGCGTCAGCAGCAGGCAGCGGATGTGGGAGCCGTCGACGTCGGCGTCCGTCATCATGATGATCTTGCCGTAGCGGGCCGCGTCGATGTCGAAGGTGCGGCCCGAGCCGGCCCCTATGACCTGGATGATCGCGCCGCACTCGGCGTTCTTCAGCATGTCCGTCACGGACGACTTCTGAACGTTGAGGATCTTGCCGCGGATCGGCAGGAGCGCCTGGAACTCGGAGTTCCGCGCGAGCTTCGCCGTACCGAGCGCGGAGTCGCCCTCGACGATGAACAGCTCGCTACGCTCGACGTCGTCGCTGCGGCAGTCGGCGAGCTTGGCCGGCAGGGAGGAGGACTCCAGGGCCGTCTTCCGGCGCTGCGCGTCCTTGTGCTGGCGTGCCGCGATCCGCGTACGGGCGGCGGCGACCGCCTTCTCCATGACCACCCGGGCCTGGGCCGCCTCGTCGCGCTTCGTGGAGGTCAGGAACGCCTTGAGTTCCTTGGAGATCACGTTGTTGACGATGCGGCGGGCCGCGGACGTGCCCAGGACTTCCTTGGTCTGGCCCTCGAACTGCGGCTCGGCGAGGCGCACGGTGACGACCGCCGTGAGCCCCTCCAGGGCGTCGTCCTTGATGACGTCGTCCTCGGCGACGCGGAGCATCTTCTTGCTGCGCAGCACCTCGTTCAGCGTCTTCGTGACGGCCTGCTCGAAGCCGGCCACGTGGGTGCCGCCCTTGGGGGTGGCGATGATGTTGACGAACGACTTCAGAGTGGTGTCGTAGCCGGTTCCCCAGCGCAGCGCGACATCGACGCCGAGCTCGCGGGTGACCTCGGTCGGGGTCATCTGGCCGTGCTCGTCCAGGACCGGGACGGTCTCCTTGAAGGTGCCCTGTCCGGAGAGGCGGAGGACGTCGCAGATCGGCCTGTCGGACGCCAGGTACTCGCAGAACTCGCTGATGCCGCCGTCGAAGCGGAAGGACTCCTCGCCCTTGCTGCCGCCCTCGCCGAGGCCGTACTCGTCACGGACGACGATGGTCAGGCCGGGCACGAGGAACGCGGTCTGCCGGGCGCGCTGGTGCAGCGTCTCCAGGGAGAGCTTGGCGTCCTTGAGGAAGATCTGGCGGTCGGCCCAGTACCGCACGCGCGTGCCGGTGCGGGTCTTGGGGATCTTCTTGGTCTTGCGCAGGCCGTCCTTGACCTCGAACTTGGCGTCCGGGCCGTCCGCCGCGAAGGCGCCCGGGGCGCCGCGCCGGAAGCTGATGGCATGAGTGTGGCCGCCGCGGTCCACCTCGACGTCGAGGCGGGCGGACAGCGCGTTGACCACGGAGGCGCCGACACCGTGCAGACCGCCGGAGGCGGCGTACGAGCCGCCGCCGAACTTGCCGCCCGCGTGCAGCTTGGTCATGACGACCTCGACGCCGGACAGGCCGGTCTTGGGTTCGACGTCCACGGGGATGCCGCGGCCGTTGTCCCGCACCTCCACGGAGCCGTCGTCGTGGAGGATCACCTCGATGTGGTCGCAGTAGCCGGCGAGGGCCTCGTCCACGGAGTTGTCGATGATCTCCCACAGGCAGTGCATCAGGCCACGACTGTCGGTCGAGCCGATGTACATGCCAGGGCGCTTGCGCACGGCCTCGAGGCCCTCGAGGACGAGCAGGTGCCGCGCGGTGTAGTTGGAGCCGTCCCGGTCTGCTCCTGCCAGCAGCGCTGTGGACGGCACGGACGTATCGGCGGTCACGCGGTTCGCTCCTCGCTGAATTTCGGGTGGGCCCTTCTGAGTAAGGGCGCGGCTTCGGTAGCCGTCATGAGGGTACCGAGGCCTGGTAGAGCCGTTGTAACGCCACCCTCGTCCTGCGCTCACACTAGTCCACGATCGTATGGATGTTCGATCCCTCGATGGGGTGAAGTGCACATCACGTTCCCTTCGAGGCATGAACCATTTAGGCTCCGGGCACGTCCTCATGAACAACCGGCAACCCAGCCGGGAGGAACGAAACCGATAGACAGCGCGAACCCGTACTACTTACGCAATACGGCACATTCGCCGCCAACCGGCAGCAGACAGCAGCCCCGGAAAGATTTTTTTCGAGGAAAAGCCCCGAGCGGGAACGTTTTCGGGCTGGTTGGATGTTGACCCTGGTACGACAGCTCGTCGAGCTAGAGAAGAGGCGACGTGACTACTGTTCTGACCCCCGCGAGCCCACTGACGGCCGCCGATCGCTGCGACCGCTGCGGCGCCCAGGCATACCTGCGCGTCGTCCTGCTGAGCGGCGGAGAACTGCTCTTCTGCGGTCACCATGGCCGCAAGTTCGAGCCGGAACTCA
Organism: Streptomyces sp. NPDC046805; assembly: GCF_040645355.1. Taxonomy (NCBI): domain Bacteria; kingdom Bacillati; phylum Actinomycetota; class Actinomycetes; order Kitasatosporales; family Streptomycetaceae; genus Streptomyces; species Streptomyces sp. NPDC046805. The sequence continues at coordinate 80,096 of NZ_JBEYYC010000019.1, forward strand.
AGAAGATCGCCGCCGAGATACAGGACGAGACGGAGCGGCTGACGTCCGCTCCCGCATCCGCCTCCGACGAAGAGCGCTGATCTCGCTTTCACGACGAGCCTGCCTCCGGCACCAGCCGGTGAACGGGCGGCCACCCCGTCAAGGGCGGCCGCCCGTCGTCGTGTGCCTGTGACTCAGGTCTCAGGCGCTCATGTGGGCTTCCGTGAGCCGGTGCTGCCGCTCTGACTCTGCCGCAGCGCCCGCACGACTTCGGACACCCGGGTGTACACCCCGGGGTTCCCGGCCTGACCGCAGCCGTTGCCCCACGACACGAGCCCGATCAGCCGTCCTCCGGCGACCAGCGGGCCACCGCTGTCCCCCTGACAGGCATCAGGGCCGCCCTGGGGCTCCCCCGCGCACAGCATGGAGTCGGACTTGTACGTGCCGTCGGGACCGCCCGGATAGGCACCCGCACACACGGTGTCGGACAACACCTGCATGCGCGCGGCATGCAGATGCCGTGTGTAGTTGCCGGTGCCCGTCGTGTCACCCCACCCGTAGACCACGGCGCTCGTTCCCGGTGTGTACGCCGGGTCGCCCTCGGCCGCCATGCCGATGACCGCGTTCTGCGGCAGGGGCTTGGCAAGGGTGACTACGGCGAAGTCCCCGACATTGCGGACCGCGTCGTAGGCCGGATTGACCCGGACACCGCTTACGGGGATCTCCTCGCCTTGCGTCGACAGCAGGTCCGTACGGCCCGCGATGATCTTGAGATCGCCCACCTGCTCCGGGGACGTCCCCAGGGCCTCCTCGGACATGCAGTGGGCCGCGGTCAGCACGGTGGTCCGGCCGATCGCCACCCCGCCGCAGAACTGTCCGGCTCGCGTACCCCCGAACCGGTCACGACTGGACAGCGCGACCGTCCAGGGGCTCTGGGAGACATCGACGGGAAATCCACCTACGACGACACTGTCAGCGGCTGCGGGGACCGCGGTCATCAGCGGTATGGCTGTGGCGGCGGCCGCCAGAACCAGCGGCCGGATCAGTGCCCGCACAAACGAAGGACGCATGCACGCTCCTCACTCTGGGTGCCAATAAGAAACCCAGAGTCATCCAGAGCGCCGCGTCGCGCAGCACGAAGACCCGGCCCCCAGAGGGGAACCGGGTCTTCGCCGTCGTGCGATCGCGACCTAGTCGAGGTAGTCGCGCAGCACCTGCGAACGCGACGGGTGACGCAGCTTCGACATGGTCTTGGACTCGATCTGGCGGATGCGCTCACGCGTCACGCCGTAGACCTTGCCGATCTCGTCGAGGGTCTTCGGCTGACCGTCGGTCAGACCGAAGCGCATGGAGACGACGCCGGCCTCGCGCTCGGACAGGGTGTCCAGGACGGAGTGCAGCTGCTCCTGCAGGAGCGTGAAGCTGACGGCGTCGGCGGGGACGACCGCCTCGGAGTCCTCGATGAGGTCACCGAACTCGCTGTCACCGTCCTCACCGAGCGGGGTGTGCAGCGAGATGGGCTCGCGGCCGTACTTCTGGACCTCGATGACCTTCTCCGGGGTCATGTCGAGCTCCTTGGCCAGCTCCTCCGGAGTGGGCTCGCGGCCCAGGTCCTGGAGCATCTGGCGCTGCACGCGCGCGAGCTTGTTGATGACCTCGACCATGTGCACCGGGATACGGATGGTGCGGGCCTGGTCGGCCATCGCGCGGGTGATGGCCTGACGGATCCACCAGGTGGCGTACGTGGAGAACTTGTAGCCCTTGGTGTAGTCGAACTTCTCGACCGCGCGGATCAGACCGAGGTTGCCCTCCTGGATGAGGTCCAGGAAGAGCATGCCGCGGCCGGTGTAGCGCTTGGCGAGGGAGACCACCAGACGGAGGTTGGCCTCCAGGAGGTGGTTCTTCGCACGGCGGCCGTCCTCGGCGATGATCTCCAGCTCGCGCTTCAGCTTCGGCGCCAGCTTGTCCGCGTTGGCCAGCTTGTCCTCGGCGAACAGGCCCGCCTCGATGCGCTTGGCGAGCTCGACCTCCTGCTCGGCGTTGAGCAGGGGGACCTTGCCGATCTGCTTGAGGTAGTCCTTGACCGGGTCGGCGGTGGCGCCGGCCGCGGCGACCTGCTGCGCGGGCGCGTCGTCCTCGTCCTCGTCGGAGAGCACGAAGCCGGCGCTCTCGGTGCCCTCGGGCTCCTCGGTGCCCTTGGTCTCCTCGATCACCTCGTCCTCGAGGAGTTCCGCGTCGTCCTTCTTCGCGGTGGTCTTCTTGGCCGCCGTCTTCTTGGCGGTGGTCTTCTTCGCCACCGCCTTCTTGGCGGTGGTCTTCTTCGCAGCCGCCTTCTTGGCCGGCGTGGCCTCCTCGGCGGGGTCGGCGGGGTCGGCCGTCGTGGCGGTGGCCTTCCTGGTGGTCACCGTCTTCGCCGCGACCGTCTTGGTGGCGGTGCGCTTGGCCGGACTCTTCGCTGCGACGCTCTTACGGGTGCGCTTGGGCTCCGCGGCACTGACCATCAGCGTCACACCCTCTTCCTCGAGGATCTGGTTGAGGCTGCGCAGTACGTTCTTCCACTGAGTGGCCGGAATCTGGTCAGCTTCGAAGGCCCGACGCACATCGTCGCCGGCGATCTGCCCCTCAGCCTTTCCCCGCTCAATGAGCGCCATGACAGAGACGGACTCGGCGATCTCCGGCGGGAGCGTACGGGATGTGCTGGCCGACACGAACAACCTCTCGGAACGTTGGAAAACGGCTTCCGGCCCCGTCCACGGCGGACAGGAGCCGACCACCGGCCTGGGGATGGGCCGACGGCGCGGGCGCGGGCCGGGAGGATGCACAGCGCCTTGACAGGCGTCCGTATTCCCTCCGCGGCAGTCACCTCTTAGGTCATCGCCCTGACCCTTCAAGTGTTACGCCCAATCTTCGTGGCCCGAGTCACACCCCGTAAGCGCTCAAAAACGGTCAGACATGGGCAGGTGGGGTCATCGACGACCTGGACGAGGGGCGCTCCACCGATCCCGTTCGGACTTCGTCGTACCGCCGAACCACGCCGGACCCAGAGAATCCGGCGGGATCCGGCGACAGACGGCTCCCGGGTCGGGCGCTGCCGCGAGAGCACGGCGCGCCCCGGCCGCGGCATCGCCCGCGCCGCGTTGTCAGTGCTCGCGCGGCGCGGGCACCACGCGCTCCACCTCAGGGTGGACCGTGAGCAGTTGGCGCATGGCCGTCTCGGCCGCCACACCGTCGCCGGTGCCGAGCGCGTCGACGATCCGCGCGTGCTGAGCCAGGGAGGCGTCGTTCGGCCGGTCGCAGCCGGTGACCGGGCCGCCGGAGACCTGGAGCGCGGCCGACACGATGCCGGAGAGGTGCTCCAGCATGCGGTTGCCCGCGATCTGGATGAGCAGCGAGTGGAACTCGGCGTCGGCCCGGGAGAACGTGAGCGCGTCCCCCTGCGCCATGGCGTGGCTCATGATCTCGACCATGTCGGAGAGGCGCTGCTGGACGTCCTCGCGGCCGTGCCCGGCGGCGAGGCGGGCGGCGAGCGGTTCGATCGTCCAGCGCAGCTCGCTCAGCTCTCGACGCTGGTCGTCGCGCTGCGGCCCGAAGGCACGCCACTCGATGATGTCGGGGTCGAGGAGATTCCAGTCGCTGACGGGACGCACGCGCGTGCCGACGTTCGGGCGGGCGCTGACGAGGCCCTTGGCCTCGAGGACGCGCAGGGACTCACGGACGACGGTCCGGGAGACCTCGAAGCGCTGACCGATCTCCTCGGGCACCAGCGGGCGGTCCGCGCCCAGGTCACCGGAGACGATCATCTGGCCCAGCTGCTGGACGAGTTGGCCGTGCAGTCCGCGGCCGCGGCTGCCCGCGGCGCGTCGGCCCACACGGCCCAGCTCGGGGTCCGGGCCCTCCCAGGCGGGCGCTCCGGAACGGTCCCCGACGGGGGCCTCGGCATAGGGGTAGCGGTCGAGTTCGCCCGAGCCGCCGAGACCTGAGTCTGCGGAGCGGGCGGCGGTCATCATGGTGTGCGCAAGGGTACTCACGCATCCTTTGTCGGCGCTGTCTCCAACTCCCTTGAGGGCTTTGGTGAAAAGCACACGAAAGGGTGATCGCTCACCCCGTCGCAATTGACGCCTTATCGGAAAGAAATGGGCTTTCTCCAGGGAGTTGTGCACACTGCCGGACGAAAAGCGCGCGGATCGCCATCATCGGACCCTGCGTCGCAGGGCCGTGAACAGATACGCGCAGAGCAGCGCGGACAGCGACAACGCCAGTGCGCCGCCCACGGGTTGGGCGAGCACGTCCGCCACGGCGACCAGATAGCGCTCTCCGCCGAAGGGCCACTGCAGCAGGAAGACCTCCCGCATCCGCACCGGAAACCCCGCCGCTGTCCGTACAGCCGGTCCGTGGAAGGCCTCCTGTACGAGTGGGACGACCACGACGGGTACGGCGATCACCGCGGCGAGCCCGCCGGCAATGGACCGGAAGACGCCCGCCGCCAGCACCCCCGCCCACGCGCACCCGATCACGAGCCCGAGCCAACTCGCGCTCATCGAAAGCCAGTCGGCGGGAACCTGGGCGACCTCCCGTCCGTATACGACATAGAGCAGTTCGACGTCGCATCCCACGGTGACGACGGCCAGCATCGTCGCCGTGGCCCCGGAGACGAGCAGCTTCGCGGCGAGCAGCCCCAGCCGCCGGGGCACGGTGCCGCGGTCCGCCGCCAGCGCGGGGTGGCGGAACTCGTCGCCGAAGGCCAGCGCGCCGAGCAGTCCTGCGCCGAGTGCCGCGGGCGGCAGGGGCAGCGATTGGGGCCACGCCGCGAACAGGCGACCCTGCGGGGTATGCCCGAGGCGGGCGAGCAGTACGGCGACCAGCGCGGACACCACGAGCACGGCGCCGCAGGTCACAAAGCCCGTGCTGATGCCGCCGGCACGGTGGAGTTCGTAGCGAAGGGGGCGAAGAGGGCTGGGAGTGGGGCGGACGGAGATGGGGGGCGGGAGGGGGGTGCGAGGGGAGAAGGAGGCGGGGGCGGAGAGGGGAACGGTTCCAGATCCAGGCCTGGGTCCGGTGGTGCTGGTGTGGCGCGGCCGGGGCTGATCGTGGGGTGCGTCGCGGTCCGGGGTGGCCGTGGGTTCGGGCTTGGTCGGGGGTGTGGACGTGGGCGCGGGTGTCGACCTGGTGTCCGTGGACTGCGCTGGGCTGTCGATGGAGGTTGGGGGGTGGCAGCCGTCGGCACGGGTGTCCCTGGTGTGGGGCATCGGTTCGCCGGCGGGGAGCGTTCGGGCGGGTGACCTTGGCGTGGTTGCGATGTCGGGGGGGTGATCGGCCATCTGGCCGTCGGCGGTTTGTGCCTGATCCGTTGCCCGCGCTCTGACTGCGGCGTGCGATCGGCCCGCGGTGCGCGCCTCGTCAGGGGCGTGCGGCTGCCCTGGCACCAGCCGGTCGGCTGGTGCCGCCTGCCGGGCAGGGGCGGAGGGTTCGTCGATGGTGTGCCGTTTGTCCATCGGGCCTGGATCACGGGAGGTCTGCGGCTGATCCGTCTTGGCCGGATCACCAGTGGCCGAGGGCTGACGGCTCATCAGGTTCGGATCAGCCGTGGGCTGCGAGGGGTTCACCGGGTCGGGAGCACCCGTGGTCTGCGGCTGGTCCACCAGGCCCGAGTCGCCGGCGGTCTGCGGCTGATTTGCCGACAGTTCCTCCGTGGGGTGCGGCTGGTCCGACGCCGCGGCCGGGTCGTTGGCGAGACGTTTCTCCTCCGCAGGCGACGGTTCCGCGCCGGGCCCCATATCGCCCACCTCATCGGCGAGTTGATGGACGAGAATGCCGTGCCGAAATGCTGTCTCGCCGACGTCGGCGGTCGTACTGCCGTACACACAGAGGCGGTTGCCCTCCTCCCGTACGACTTCAACGGATCGCCGGGCCGCTCTGGCCTCCTGGGCGAGCAGGGCCGCGAGGCGGCCGGCCTGCGGGCTGCGGACGGCCACGCGGGGGCGCAGCCGGGTGCGAGCGAACACCGTGGCCTCCTGGTCGGCCACGACTCTGCCGGACTGCAGGGTGACGACTCGGTCGGCGGTGCGGGCCGCCTCTTTGGGATCGGCCGTGGCGAACAGGACCGTGCCGCCCTGGGTCGCATGCGCTCGGAGCATGTCGTGCAACCAACGACCCTCGCGGGCGGACAGCCCGTGCGCCGGGTCGTCCAGCACAAGTGTGTGCGGGTCGGGCAGCAGGGCGCAGGCCAGGCCGAGGCGGCGATCCATGCCGCGCGACAGCGTGCCCAGGCGTTCCCCGCGCAGGCCGGCGAGGCCCACCATTTCGAGAACCTCGTCGGCACGCCATGCCGGTACCCCTGCGGCGGCACACAGCATGCGCAGGTGACCGCGGACCGAGCGCGCCGGATGTCCCGGTACGTCGCCCAGGAGGACGCCGACCTCGCGCGACGGGTGGGAGATCCGGTGCAGGGGGCGCCCTCTGAAGTAGCTGAGACCACGGCCCTGTTGAAGCTCTAGCATCAATCTGAGCGCGGTCGTCTTACCCGCGCGGGGCGCTCCCAGGAGCGCGGTGACACGGCCCGCGCGCGCCTCGAAGGAGACGTCGTCGACGGCGGGCGGGTGCGCCTTGCGGGGGATGCTGGTCAGTCCGAAGGCCTGGATCACCTGCAGCAAGATAGCGCGCAATGTCCTATTTTCCTGGTATAACCCGGTCCGGTCCGCCAGTCGCGCCTACTGCGGCCGGGCTCGTGTCCGCCGTTCGGTAGATCAGCTCACCCCAGGGGCCGGGGCCGCCCTTAACCCGTTCACCCTGCCGAACCGTCCGCCGGCGTCACACCTCCGGGCGCAGCATCGGGGGGTTGAGCAGGGTGGCTCCGCCCGCTCGGAAGAGCTGGGCGGGGCGGCCACCCTGACGCGTGGTCGTACCGCCCGTGGGGACGAGGAAGCCAGGAGTGCCGGTCACCTTGCGGTGGAAGTTGCGCGGGTCGAGCGCCACGCCCCACACCGCCTCGTAGACACGGCGCAGCTCGCCGACGGTGAACTCTGGCGGGCAGAACGCGGTCGCCAGCGAGGAGTACTCGATCTTGGATCGGGCCCGCTCCACGCCGTCGGCCAGGATCTGGGCGTGATCGAAGGCGAGCGGTGCCACCGGCTCGCCGTCACGCCCGTAGCCGTCCTGCTGCAGCAGTTCCCCGACCGGAGCCCACCGTGCGTTGCTGGCGTCGCCGCCAGCCCGGGGCGCCGGCAGATCGGGAGCGAGCGCGAGGTGCGCGACGCTGACCACACGCATGCGCGGGTCGCGTTTGGGATCGCCGTACGTCGCGAGCTGCTCGAGATGTGCGCCGTTGTCCTGGGCGGGGGCGGCGGGGTCGTGCACACACAGCCCCGTTTCCTCGGCGAGCTCGCGCGCCGCCGCCTGTGACAGGTCCTCGTCAGCCCGTACGAAGCCGCCGGGTAGCGCCCAGCGCCCCTGGAACGGTGGCTCGCCCCTGCGCACCGTCAACGCACACAGGGCGTGGCGGCGCACGGTCAGCACGACCAGGTCCACGGTAACGGCGAAGGGCGGAAACGCTGACGGGTCGTAGGGCATGCCGCGATCATAGTCGTCTGCCTGACGATAAACACTCCCTGCGTCAGCCGCATCGATGGCCGATCCACGCAGGTCCGGGATGGGCTCGCGGTCCGATTCCGCGCCGGCCATTACCGCCGCCGGTCTGGCCACAGGGTGCTTATTTCGCGAAGGGAACTGGTGTGCCGTGTCGGCCGGCGAGCGGGGCGGCGGCTTGCGGAGTACTGCCCCTGGCCGGCCTCCGAGGTGCTGCTTCTGGCTGACTTCCGGGGTGCCACTTCCGGCTGGCGCGCGGCGCGCTGGTCCGGACCGCGTCGCACCGTGTTCGCAACCGGCTGGGCCGTTGCTTTGGCGGCGATCGGCCACCGGAGTCCGACCGGGACGACTACCGCCGGAAAGACAATCCCGGCTACCCCTTGACCGGGTCGGAGCCCGGCCGCTTGACGATTCGATCGCCGACCGCGACCGACTTCCAGAACCGGCCGCTGGTGCGGACCTTCGCGGACTCACCGTCGGTAAGGCGCACCTCGACGAAGTGGTACATATTCGAGCCGTCGAGCATGCCCCGGGACTTGTCGATGACGACGCCTTCCCAGGAGTCGTTTCGTCCAGCTTTACGAGACTTGAACATGATGCGGAGCCTACGAGGATCGGCAGACGGCCCTGCAGTGCCTCGGGGCACATCCTGGAGATGACACATGTCATGCCCGTGTACTGGAACGGCTTCTGGGCCCCTCCCCCCTCCCCCTCCCCGCCCCCCACCCCACACTTTCCATGCGCCTCATGACTTTCCGCGCGCCTCAGGCAGCTTGGCCTCGCCATGGCCCCCGGCGGACGCACCCCTCCGCCGGGGAAGCCGGTTCGCGCCCCTCGCCGCTACCGGCCCCCGCTTCGCCAGCCGCTCCTCACGCGTCCGTCTCGGCGCCGCCGTTCCCGGATCGTGGGCCGCGCGAGGATGCGGCACCGCGTCGTGTGTCACCGCTGCCCGCCGCGCGGGTGCGCGTGCGCGTGCCGCTCGGCCTCGACGTGCCGGGGCCCGTGCGCCTGTCGGCCGGAGGTCGACGGTGGGACGGGCCGGGCCGTGGCCGTCGCCCCTCCCCTCGAATCGGACCGGCGTGACCGTCGATGCCACCCCCGGGGCGTCCGCGCCGCCGCCGGCGGATGCGGCGTCCCGACGAGCCCGCGTGAGACCTGGAGGCGCTCCCGTCCGCGCCCCCGGCCTCCTCCTCCGCCCCCTCGGACCCCTCGTCCGTCCCCTTGACCTCCCTCTCCGTCCCCCCGATCTCCCCATCCGCCCCCGGCTCCGCGCCTCCCGCGCGCAGACAGCGACGGATCGCCTCGGGGTCCAGGCCCTCGTTGCATGCCTGGTGCAGAAGGCGGGCGAACAGGTAGTCCGGGTCCGCCGCCAGGGCCATCGCCAGGGCTTCCCTGGCCTCCAGGTCGTCTCCCATCGACCAAGCGACCCAGCCCGCGAGAGTGAGAGGAGCGGCGGCGTGTTCGCCGTACGGACCGACACAGCGGCGGGCCAGGGTCCGCCACAGGCGCAGGGCCGGGTCGGCCTCGTCGCCCTCCATCCACGCGGCGGCGCGGTCTCGGGTCGTGCGGTCCTGCAGGCCGAGGATCAGCTTTGCCGCGTCTCCAGGTGTGAGGAGTTCGTCGTCACGTAGATCTGCCGGAAGCGAGCCGGACACCGGTCCCACGCCTGCGAACCTGGCAATGACGCTCCCCGCGAGATCGAGGGTTTCCTCCGCCACGTCGGCACGGGTCGCCTCGTCGATAATCCGGGGCACCAGGGTCATGCCGACGGCGTCAAGGGCGATCTCCTGCTCCAGTGCGGCGGCGGTCTCCCAGGGCAAGAGCCGTGCCCGCAACTCGCGCAGCGTGCCGCGCACTTGAATGCCGGCATATGTGGCCGCTGCCGCCAGTACCGAGGTGCCGGGCAGGCCCATCGGGGTGCCGCCGCCCGGGCAGCATCCCTCGCTCGGGCAGCAGTACGACCAGAAGCGGCCGTCCGAGATGCACAGTGCCTCGATGACCGGTACGTCGAGGCGGCCGCACTCGGTGCGCAGCAGCTGGGCGAGCGGGCGCAGACGTTCCATCACCTCACGGCCCGACTCCCCCTTCGCCGGCTCCCGGCAGACGTACGCGACCATCTGCTCGGGCCGGGACCCCCTGCGTTCGCTGCCCGCCACCAGGCCTTGGGCCAGTTGCCGCGCGGCCGGCTCCCAGTCGTCCCTGCTCGCGGGGATGCCCAGACGGGCGCGGCCACCGAACCGGCCGCGTCCGTCCCTGTCGTGGAGGGCGACCAGCACGATGCTCTCCTCGGGCCGGTATCCGAGCAGGTACGGCAGGGCGTCCGCGAGTTCGGCCGGGGTCCGCAGAGTTACCTGGCTTTCGTGTGCGGCGCACGCGTTCGACGTGTCTCCTCGTCCCGCGATGCCGTCGTTTTCGGAGGGTCCTGTCGTTTCGCTGTGATTCGTCATGCGGAGACGATCTCGCGGATCACGAGACTCCGCTTGAGCCTGTGGATAACTCCAAGCAGGGGCACGACAACCAACCACACGAACCACACCGACGGTCCGTGTTCCCCACGGACTGCCTGACCCGCACGGCCCGCACGGCCCACTTGACCGCACAGCCCGCATGGCCCCACAGACCGCATGACCGCATGACCGCGCGAAATCACGCACCGCCAAGCCAAAATTTCAGTCAGGTCGATCGATACATCAACAATCCTGCTCCGCACGTACCTTGACGACGGATCAGTGGCCGAAACCGCGTTGACGGGTGCTGCCGTAACGGATGCCCGGCCACTCCACCGCACCTGTGATGTCGCCGGAGCGGCGAAGGGGGCTGTGACACCTCAAGGTGGGCGTGCGCCTGTTCAGGCATGGCGTTCCGACGCCTCGGGGGGTGCGGGAAGCGACGTCGAGGGGCGGCCGGGCCTCGCCGCACGGCGTGGTGGCATTCGGACTCCGCATTCCGTCTGAATACCGCTACTCCTCGTCCGAATTCCGCCAGTCGCGGGCCTTGGGATTGAATGGATCAAAGGTCCTTGGTTTGGAATTGGTCAAGGTGGCCTGTTTTACGGGAGGTTGCAGGCGTTGACAGTCCGACGCCGGGCCCTCTTCAATCAGGGGTCAGAGCTCAATTCGGACCGTTGCGATCAGCCAGGGGGAGGTTCCTGGGCTCTGCGACAGTCATGATTGCGCAGCGGACACGCTGAGTCCGGCCTGCTCGCCATCTCCGCATTCAGGCTCCATCGGGACTGTCCATTCGGGCTCTTCGGCTGCTCGCATTTTCGCGTGCAGTCAAGGCGGAACGAGTCACAAGGAGTTCTCCGAATGACCGTTGAATTCATGGCGTCCGTCGGCACGGACGCCATCACCAGGGAAGCTGTCGAGCAGCTTCTCGGTGAGTACCAGTCCAGCTACGAGACCAGTAGCCCTGACTACTTCAAGCTGTTCGCGGCAGACGCGACGTTCTTCGTCCTGTCGTCCCCGAACCGCATCGACAGCCGCGAGGAATTCCAGCGGGTGTTCTCGCTCGCGCCGGGCACCACCCGTCGCAGCCAGATCCTGTCCCCCGAGATCCGCATCATGGGCGACAGCGCTCTCGTCAGCCTGCACTCCCGCGTGGCCCTCGGCGACGAGCAGCACTACCTGCGCGAGACCCTCGTGGTGACCCGTGACGGCCGCGGCGCGCTGCGCATCGCTCACCTGCACATCTCCCCGCAGGAGATGCCGGCGGTGCCGGACACGCCGGAGCGCGCGCTCGAGGAGATCTCGGTCATCGAGGAGCGCACGGCCACCACGGCCTGCACCGTCGGTACGCCGAAGTAGCACCCTCCAAGCCGGAACGATTCGGCGCCGCTGGGGCCCGTTCCCGAACGGGTCCCAGCACCCGCCCCCTCTTCCCGCACCCACCTCCGCCGTCACCCCTTCTCATCCCCATTCCCCCCTCATTCCTCCTCGCCCTCACTCCCTACTCACCCTGACCACGTTCTTCCTTGACTCCCTTCTCCTCACCTTCGATCTAATTTTCCTCATCTTCGATCTAATTTATGGAAGTTCTGGATCCTGGAGGGGTACGTTGCTGCAGCACATCGCGACCTGCACACCCGAATACACCCGACGACTCCCGGAGAAAGCCCGGCCGCTCATCCGTTACCGCCGGGAGGATTTCGGCTGGCTGGCCGCGTTCCCGGACGGTTCGATGGCCATGTACGACGAGGGAGTCGAACCGCTTCTCCGCGCAGGAGAACCCCCCGAACACTGCACGGAGCATCTCATCGACCGCCTCTCCGTGGACACGGGATTCCATTTCCGGGCACCCGCGATGGTATGGCTGGAGATAACCCGTACCTGCAATCTCCGTTGCCCGCACTGCTTCGTCGAAGGCGGAAAGGCGCGCAGCACCGAACTGCCCACCGAGCGGATCATGGAACTGCTCGACGAGTGGGCCGACATGGGCGTCTTCTCGCTCATCATCACCGGTGGCGAGCCCACCATTCACCCCGACTTCAGCGACATCGTGCAGCGCGCCTACGACCTGGGATTCGTCGTCGGGATCCCCACGAACGGCACCACGCTGAGCGAGGACATCGTCGCGCGCCTCCCGCAGGACGACGTCATCATCAGCATGAGCATCGACGGCCTGCACGGCGAGGGGAAGTACCGCAACGAGGGCGAGTTCTCCTACGTCACCCGGCGCCTGGCCGAGCTGCGCGACCGTGGCTTCAACACCAGCATCATGACCACGACCACGCACCAGAACGTGGACGACCTCCCCATCATCATGAACTGGGCGCGGGACAACGACATCAGCCTGCGCAGCGTGCCCTTCATCCCGATGGGCCGGGGCGCCCTGCACCGCGACCTCGCCAGCACCATCCACGACGTGGAGAACACCGCCCGCTTCTGGATCGACGAGGAGGAGTGGGCCCGGGAGAAGGACCAGGCCCTCGGCCTGTGCGCGGGAAAGGTGCTGGACTTCCTCTACACCATGGTCTTCGCCACGCGGCGCTGCATGAGCGGCCGTGGGGTGTGCTACGTCAACTCGTCGGGTGACGTGTACCCGTGCAGCACCTGCGCCGGCAACAAGGTGCTCGGTGGCGGGAACGTGCAGATGACCTCGTTCGACGAGATCTGGAACGACGACGACTGGCTCATCCGCAAGATCACCTGGGACAACTTCAAGGACGCCTGCGACGGTTGCCCGATCAACGACGACAAGTACTTCTGCACCGGCCGCTGCCCGAGCCAGTCCAGCATCCTCAACGGCCGTTACGACGGCTGCGGCACCACGGAGTTCCAGCGGCAGAGCATCCTGCGCCGTGAGGAGCTGTTCCGCGACCGCATCATGCCCGAGCCGCTGGTCGAACTGCGCCGACCGCAGACGGACGTCGCCGCTTCCGAAGCGGAGGGCGCCTCGTGATGAAAGTCGGCCTGATCAGCAGTCTGCACCTCAATCACGGCGGCATGTCGCTGCACACCGGGCCCGGCGACCCGATGCCCATGCAGCCCTTCGTGCCCGTCGGCCTGCTGTCCCTCAAGGCGGCCGCCGACAGCGCGGGGGTGCCCGCGGACATCAACGTCGTCGAGGTGAACCGGCTCCTCGTCGACGGCACCATCCCCAACACCGACGCGCTCTACGACGACATCGCCGCCTCGGTGCTGGCGGCCGGCGATTCCCTGGTCGGCCTGATGACCGACGCGGACTCCCTCTCCCACACCGTGCTCATCGGGCAGGCCGTCAAACGGCGTTCCCCGGACACCCTGATCTGTCTGGGCGGCCCGGCCGTCACACCGATCAGCGCCGAGTTCGTCGAGCGGTTCCCGTGGGCCGACTTCATCGTGCGCGGCGAGGGCGAACCGACCTTCAACGAGCTGCTCCAAACCCTGCACGGGGGCGGCGACCCGGCCGACGTGCGCGGGCTGACGTACCGCCGCAAGGGCGAGGCCGTGGTCAACCCGGACCGGCCGCTGGTGAAGGACATGGCCGACCTGCCCTGGCCCGCCTACTACGCCTTCGACATGACCACCGACGCCAACCTGTATCTGGACGTCGGCCGCGGCTGCCCCTTCAAGTGCTCGTTCTGCGCCACCGCGCCCTTCTGGGAGCGGCGGTTCCGGATGCGGCCGATCGACGACATCGTCCGGCAGATGGAGTACGTCCGGGACGCGTTCGGCCGGACCAGCGTCAACTTCTCCCATGACATCTTCACCTGCGACCGCAACTGGACGCACCGCTTCTGCGACGAGCTGATCGCCCGTGACGTCGGTGTCACCTGGGGCTGCAGCACCCGCACCGACGTCATCGACGCCGAACTGCTGCGGAAGATGGGCGCCGCGGGTTGCGAGGAGATCTACTACGGCATCGAGAGCGGCTCGCCGAAGATGCAGCGGTGGATCAAGAAGAACCTCGACCTGGACAACTGCCTGGAGGTCGTCAGGGCCACCAAGGCGGCCGGCATCCGCCCCGTCACCGGGTTCATCGTCGGCTACCCCACCGAGACCCGCGAGACCATCGACGAGACGCTGACCCGCTTCTTCCAGTTCCTCCGGGAGGGCGAGGGCCGCAGCCAGCTGTTCACGCTGGTCCCGCTGCACCAGTCGCCGATGTACCGGCACTACGAGAAGACCCTCAACCGCCCCGCCGAGTACTACGACACCCCGGTGACCGAGTCCCGGATGGCGCAGATCCAGCAGTACCGCCGGGAGCACAAGGACATCTTCTGCACCGACTACCGCTTCGCGAGCCCGGACATCGACGAAGCCCTGATCGACGCGGCGGAGGAACTCTCCGGCCATGTCGTGGTCCTCGCCTCGCTGTGGCCCCGGCTGCTCGCCCACTACGACTCGCCGCTCGCCTGGTACGAACGCTGGGTCGCCTGGATCGAGCGGTACAACGACCAGCACGCGCCCGGCACCCGCTACCGCCACCAGTGCGAACCGCGTGACCTGCTGGTCTTCGCCCAGGAGGAGATCGCCCGGCTCGGCATCGAGGACACTCCCGCCGCCGCGCTGGTGCGCTACGAGATGATGCGGCTGGACGCGGCGAGCCTCCCGGCCCCCGGTCCCCGGCCGGCCGCGTCCACCGTGGGCCCCAACTCCGCGCTGCGGCCCGGGGACTTCCTCGGCGCGGAATTCCCCTACGACCTCCAGGAACTGCTGCGCGGCGACGCGGACGTCTCGGCGGCCTCGGCCGGAGGGACGTACATCGTCACGCGCAAGAGCGCCGCGGACAAGATCGAGACGATCCAGCTGGGACAGGCGGCCCGCACCCTCCTGGAGCGCGCCGACGGCCGCCGTACCGCGCGGGAACTGATCGCCGAGGTCTTCCCCGAGTCCTCCGCCGAGGAGGAGCAGCGAAAGGCGCTCGACCGCGGCCTCGGGCTGATCCGCTCGCTGGCCGGCATGGGGCTCCTGCTGGACGGCTCGACGAGCGCTACGGCGCTGGAGGGGCCGACGGGCAGTACGGCTCTGGACGGACCGGCGAGCGTCACGAGCGTCACGGCGCTGGAGGCACCTGCGGGACCCGCCTCACCTCTGTCACCCGCCGCCGGTGAGGCGTCGGCCGACCCGTCTGCGGCCGCCGACGGCAAGGCGCGGAAGGGCGCCGCCCGAACCGCGCGAGCTCCCCGCGCGCCCCGCAAGGCGCAGGCGCGCTGACCGTGACGGCCGCAGAGGTGGTGCGCGTCGAGCGGGCCCTCGGCGCGGTGGTGACGGTCGACGGCGGTGGGGGCCGACGGCGCCGGACGGAGTTCCACGGTGGCCGCCTGGAGCGGCCCGGCGCGGAGGTCCGGATCTTCACCGGGCCGCCGCCCGAGCCCTGGCGGCTGCCGCTGCCGGACCCCGCCCCGCTCGACGACCAACGCGAGGTCACGACGGCGCTGACCGCGCTGCGCACCCGCTACGGCCCGGGTACCCGCCTGCACTACACGCACATGTCGTCGGTACGGGTCGTCGCCGGCGGCGCCGGGAGCGCACCGGTGCCGCAGACGCGCGAGGTCTGGTCGCTCACCGGCGACCTCCGCACCCGCCGCGCCGGCCACACCGTCCCGGTGGGCCGCAGCGGACGCGGCCCCGGCGCCGTACGTCTCACCGCGCCCGCCTGGCTCGACGCGACCGACTGGCTGCTGGCGGCCGTGGACCGGGCCCGGCCTTTGGAGGCGGGAGCCCCGGCGGCCGTGCTGTCGCCGCAGGCGGCCGGGGTCCTGCTGCACGAGGCCGCGGGGCACTTCGCCGAGGGCGCCCCCGACGACACACCCGTGCTCAGCCACCGCCTGCGCTGCCGGGTCGCCAGCGACCTGGTCTGCCTGGACGACGATCCGCTCGCCGACGGCGGTCCCGCGCACTACGACCGCGACGACGACGGCATCACCTGCCTGGGCAGGCAGCGGATCGTCGTCGACGGCGTCCTCGTACGGCAACTGCACAGCGCCGCCAGCGCCGTGCGCGCCGGAGCGATGCCCACCGCCAACGGCCGCGCGGCGTCCGTGCTCCAGCGGCCGCTGCCCCGCATGTCCAACCTGGTCTGCCGGCCGGGCACGGCCGGACTGGACGAGCTCGTGGAGAACGCCGGACACGGCCTGTTCGTCCACCGGCTCGCCGACGGCATCAGGTTCGGCGACACCGTCGAGGCCCGGCTGGTGCTCGGCGAGCTGATCCGTTCCGGGCGCCGTACCGGGGACTACGTGACCGGCCGGGTCCGGGAGAAGGCCGACGTGCTGACCCGGATCGTCGAGCTCGGCGACCGCAGCGAGTTCGCGGACAACGCCCTGTGTGGAAAGGACCGCCAGATGCTGTTCGACGTCGGGACGTGCGCCCCGGCCGTCCGGCTCACCGAACTGCGGTGCGCGTCGTGACAGCGGCGCGCGGCACGAGCGCGCTCCGCGTGGTCCGGCGCCACACCGCCGTACAGGTCTCGCCGGGCGGTCGGGAGTCCCGGGCCGAACTGGCGCTCCGGGCCGAGTCCGACCAACCGGGCCAGTGGCACCTCGCCACCCACGCACCGGACAGCGACGGCGAGAACGAGAGCGAGAACAAAGGCAAAGACGAACACGAACACGAAAGTGACGGCGACAGCGACGAGTTAGCGAGTCGGGCGCGCACCGCCCGGCGCGTCCTGGTGGAGAAGGCCTGGCCGGTTCTGCGCGGCAACGGGCCGCTCGTCGAGGCCGGACACACCGGGACCGAGGTCGTATGCGACGGACGGACGGTGCGCACGAGCAGCCGCGCCTACCTCCTGGTCCGGGACGGCGACCACGTCCTGCACCTGGGCGACGGGCCCGTCCCGGAGGACACCGTGCCCTGGGTCCGTGACGCGGGCCCCGACGAGATCCGCGCCGACGACCCCGTCCTGCTCGGCCCGTCGGCCCTGCTGGCTCTCATGGCCGCGCTCCAGGAGGAGTTGGGCGCTACGGCACCGGAGCGGGCGGCACTGCCCACCTCGCCCCCGTCACCGTCCCCCTCACCACCTCGGACCCCCTACCCGCCCCACGATCTGTCCCTCCCCGTCCTCCCACCCGTCCTGACCGGCGGCCGTAGCACCGACGACCTGCGCCAGGCCGCCGAACTGCTCGGCGATCCGACGCTGTGGCTCGTACCGCACGGCACCTTCGGGGACTTCGCGGCCTGGGATGTCGCGGCCGCGGACCGGCCGGAGGTCGATGCCGAGCGGCTGCCCCTCGCGGCACCGCCGCCACGTGCGCTGATCATCGACTCCCTGATCCCCAGGGCCCGTTCGGCCGCCGGAGCCCTCGACTGGACCGCCGGCTACCGCATGTCCGACCGCAGCGGAACCGGACGCGGCACCGAGCCGCTGCGGCTGCGCGGCGCCCCGGCCGAGCTGCTGGCCGCCGCCGAGGCGCGCTGCGGGCCCCGGCTGCCCGGGCTCGGGCGCGACCCCATCGGGCGGCCGTACTACCGGCTCGTCCCGACCGTCAGCACCTCGTTGAACGCGGGCCGGATGCTCGCCCGCTGACCTGCCCGCCACACCCAACTCCCGCCCGCAGAAAGCAAACCCAGCACCCATCACCCCATCACGCACCACACCGCACACCGCACACCGCACACCGCACACCGCACACCGCACACCGCACACACAGAGAGGATCCGCCATGCCATCCACCGGCTCACGCGACGACGAGCCACTCAACCTCGACGGCTTCCACGACGTTCTTCTCGCGCCGGTCCGCGGCACCGACACCCGGCGCGGACTGCCGTTGACGTACTTCGACCGGCGGCCGAGCCGGTTCCTGGCGAAGATCGTGCTCGCCTTCGGTGTCATCGTCGTCTGCTACACGGCCCTGCTGGAACTGCGCGACCCCGCGACGATCGCCGTCTCCGTCCTGGTGCTCGGCGTGATGTACGGCTACCTCGTGGAGCTGCAGCACGAGTGCCTGCACGAGCACGCCTTCCGCTCCCGGCGGGCGAACCGTGTTTGGGGCTTCGTCTGCGGGATGTTCATGTTCAGCTCCTACTCCCACTACAAGTTCGAGCACCTCAGGCATCACGCGTTCCTGGGCACGGAGAAGAACCTCGAGTTCTTCAACTACCGCTTCCGCGGCCTGGACAGCGTGCACGGGTTCGCCGCCGCCGCGTTGCACCCCGGCCGGTACGCCGACGTCGTACGCAACCTCGGCCGCGGCCTGCTGCGGCGCCCCATACCCGGCGTCGACCGGCCGCGGGCGACGCGGGCCATCCAGAACGAGTACGTGGTGCTGGCGGCTCTGGTCGTGGGAGCCGTCACGGCGAGCCTGCTGACCGGGGACTGGTTCTTCGTGTGGGCGTGGCTGCTGCCGATCGCGCTGGTGAGCGAGGCCGTCCACTTCCTGATCGAGCTGCCGGAGCACTTCGGCCTGAACACCCAGACCGATCCCAACGTCCTGACCAACACCCGGACCGTCAGGGCCTCGTGGTTCGCCCAGTGGATCACGAACTACAACAACCTGCACACCGCGCACCACTACCACCAGGGCGTCCCCATGGTGAACGTGCCGCGGTTGCACGACTCCATCGAGGAGAAGGTCGAGGTCGTCGAGCCGTCGTACTGGAGCTTCTACCGCAAGGTGCTGCGCGGGGAGATCGTCTACCAGGGCGACGAGCAGACCTGCATGACGCGTTGACACCGGCACCGACGACCGCTGGGAGGAAGCAATGCCTGTGAACGGCGTGGTTTCGACGTTCAACGAATGGGATCCCCTGGAGGAGGTCGTGGTCGGCCGGCTCGACGGGGCCATGACCTCCTCATGGGACGTGCTCGACCGGATCACCGTGCCGCCCTCCTCCTGGGAGAAGATCACCGCCTCGCCCGGCACCCGGGGTGCCCCGGTTCCGCCGGACGTGGTGGAGAAGGCCCAGGAGGGACTCGAGGAGTTCCTCGGCATCCTGCACGACGCGCATGTCACCGTGCGCCGCCCCGAAGCGCCGGACGCCTCGAGGCCGTTCGCGACCCCGGCCTGGTCGGTGGGCAACGGGATGTCGGTGGCCAACCCCCGTGATCTCCTGCTCGTCGTCGGGGACGAGATCATCGAGGTGCCGATGGCCGACCGGAACCGGTACTTCGAGGTCTGGCCCTACCGTCCCCTCCTCACCGAGTACTTCAGGTCCGGTGCCCGTTGGACGGCGGCCCCGAAGCCCCGGCTGGCGGAGGACCAGTACCACCCGGACTACGAAGTGCCGCCCTGGTCCGAGGACATGACGTTCTTCGTCACGGAGGCGGAGCCGGTCTTCGACGCGGCGGACATCATGCGCTGCGGCCGGGACCTGTTCATGGAGCGCAGCCACGTCACCAACCGGCTGGGCGTCGAGTGGCTCAGGCGCCACCTCGGCCCGGAGTACCGCGTCCACGAGATCGTCTCCCGCTACGCCCGCGCCATGCACATCGACACCTCGCTGCTGCCGCTCGCGCCCGGCAAGGTGCTGGTCAACCCGGAGTTCCTGGACCCGGACTCGCTCCCGGAGGTCTTCCGGTCCTGGGACATCCTCATCCCGCCGGAGCCGGTGGTCACGCCGGTCATGGAGCGGGGCCTGATGAGCCGGTGGAGCAGCGTGAACGTGCTGATGCTCGACCCGGAGCACGTGGTGGTCGAACGGTCGCAGACGCCTCTGCTGAAGGCGTTCGAGACCTGGGGCTTCGAGCCCGTGCCGTGCTCCTTCGAGCACTACACGGTCTTCGGCGGCTCCTTCCACTGCGCCACCCTGGACATCCGGCGCAGGGGCACCCTGGAGTCGTACTTCTGATGACGGGGCAGACGACCGAACGCCAGGGTGCGCAGACCGATGCCGAGCGGGCGGCCGGGGAGCAGCCCAGGCCGGCTCCGGTGGCGGTGCCCTGGCCGGCGCAGCAGTGGTCGGCGGGCGTCCCGCGTCCGGCTCTGCCCGCCGGGGCGGTGCCGGACGCCGTGGCCGACCGCGTGCGCGCCCTGCTCGCGGACGCGGCGGACGAGCCGGTGTGCGCGTACGTCTACGAGCCGCGGGTGGCGCAGCGGCGGGCCGTTCTGCTGCGCGAACGGCTGCCCGCCTGGGCGGAGTTCTACTACGCGGTGAAGGCGAACTCCTTCCCGCCGGTGCTCGCCGCCCTCGCCCCGGCCGCCGGCGGGTTCGACGTCGCATCGCTCGACGAGGCGGAGGCCGCCCTGACCGCGGGCGGCGGCGCGGCCCGGCTGATCGCCACCGGGCCCGGCAAGACCGACCGGATGCTGGCCCGTGTGGTCGAGGCGGGCGTCGGGTTCGTCAGCGTCGAGAGCGAGCTGGAACTGCACCGGCTCGATGCCGTCGCCCGGCGCACGGGACGCCGGGTGCCGGTGGTGCTCCGGGTGAACTCCGCGACCGGCCCGCTCGACGGGGCGCTGCGGATGGACGGACGGGCCACCCAGTTCGGCATCGGCGAGGACCGGCTGCCGGACGCCGTCGCCACCGCCCGGCGGCTGCCCGGCGTGGACCCGGTCGGCTACCACTTCCACGTGGTGTCCGGAAACCTCGACGCCGAACGGCACGCCGCGTACGTGCTCGCGCGGCTGCGCTGGGCGGTCGCGGCCGCGCGGGAGCACGGCATCGAGCTGCGCGTGGTCGACGTGGGCGGCGGGCTGGGCGTGCCGCCGTACGGCGGGGAGCCCTTCGACCTGGACCGGTTCGCGGCCCGGCTCGCCGCCGCCGCGCCGCCGCCGTCCGGGGTGCGGGTCGTGTTCGAGCCGGGGCGCTGGCTGGTCGCGGAGTGCGGCTTCTACGCGGCCCAGGTCACCGATCTCAAGCAGGTGGTCGGCGAGTGGTTCGCCGTCCTGGCCGGCGGCATCAACCACTTCATGCTGCCGGCCCTGCTGGAGGTGGCGCTCGAAGTGGCGGTACTGCCCGTCGCACGGTGGCCGTACGCCTGCCCGCGCCCGGAGGTGCGGGACACCCCGGTCTCCCTGGCCGGCCCGCTGTGCACCCCGGAGGACATCCTGGCCCGGGGCTTCACGGCGGACCGGCTGCGTGTGGGGGACGTCGTGGTGTTCCCGATGGCGGGCGCGTACGGCTGGGAGTTCGCGCTCCGCGGCTTCCTCGGCCACCCTCCCGCACGGCGGACCACCGCTCAGCCGGCGTTCGACCACGCGTCGAAGGACGGTGCCGTCCGGGGCGAGGACACCCGCTCCTGACCCGGGGCGCGGAGTGCGCGGCACGCGGGCGGCTGGTCAGCCGACCTCCGTCTGCTCCTCGGGGACCGCCGCCGCAGGCGTCAGGGGCGCCTCCTCCTGGCCCGAGTAGCGCAGGAGCCACAGCCCGGGGAGTCCGGCCAGCGCGACCATCACGGCCGCGGTCCAGCCGAGTCCGCCGTGCACCAGGACCGGTGCGGCGATGGCCGAGCCCACCGGTGAGGTGCCCTGCATCAGGGTGCGCAGCGCGGCGAAGGCCCGGCCGTGCATCTCGGGCGGGATGCGACGCATCCGCAGGGACTGCGCCCACACCGTCATCGGCGCGCTCAGCAGGCCCACGCAGAAGTACCCGGCCCCGACCAGCACGGGCTGCGGTGCGCCGAGGACGGCCAGGAAGCCCAGCGCCGCTCCCGCCTGGCACAGCCCGATCCGGCGCACCGATCCGCCGCCCGCGCGGCCGCCGGCCAGCACCGCTCCCACGAACTCCCCCGCCGCGAGCGACGCGATCAGCGCACCGAGCGCGGACGCCCCGCCCAGCTCGTTCTTCGCCAGCCACGGCCCGACGACCAGCAGCAGCATGCCGTCGGCGATGTTGAAGGCCATGAACGCGAGCGTGGTGGCCGCGATCACCTTGTCCCGGCCGACGGTCCGTACCGAGGCCTTGGCACCGCGCCCGTCCCGAGGGGCGACGGCCGGTCGCCCTGCCGCTGCCAGCGGGCGTCGTACGGTCGCCACGGCCCCGGCGAAGACCAGATAGGTGACGGCGTCGATGAGCAGCACGTTCGGCGCGCCCATCGTGCC
Organism: Streptomyces sp. NPDC046805; assembly: GCF_040645355.1. Classification (NCBI taxonomy): domain Bacteria; kingdom Bacillati; phylum Actinomycetota; class Actinomycetes; order Kitasatosporales; family Streptomycetaceae; genus Streptomyces; species Streptomyces sp. NPDC046805. Next base: position 102,060 of record NZ_JBEYYC010000019.1, read on the forward strand.
GACGAGTACGCCGGCGAGCGCCGGACCCACGACGCTGGACACGCTGAAGCTCAGCGACTCCAGCGCGTTCGCGGTGTCCAGGTCGGACTCCTCGACGAGCTGCGGGATCGACGCCGGGAACCCGGCCATCGGCACCATCTTCAGCAGGCCGTACACCCCCGCCACGACGAACGGCAGCGCGGTCGGCACGTGCCCCAGGGCCGCGGCGAGCGGGACCGACGCCACGCACACCGCACGGAACACGCTGTCCACGATCAGCACGACGCGCTTGTCGAACCGGTCCAACAGCGGCCCGACGGCGAGCCCGCCCAGCACCACGGGAGCGGTGAAACACACCCCGAGCAGACTGAGTTGAGCGGTGCCGCCCTGGTTCAGGACCAGCCAGGACAGCGCCAGCAGCGTCATCCCGTCACCCAGCAACGACACCGACGCGCCGCACCAGACCCGGCCGAAGTCCCCGGATCCCAGCAGTCGCAGATATGCCCTCACCGGCCGTGCCCTTCCTGTCCGTTCACGGCCGTCCGGGCCACGGCGACCGGCGCCGGGGTGGACGGCAGCAGTTCGCCGCGCTCATGCGCGAGCAGCCAGCGTTTCACGTCCAGGCCGTAGTAGTAGCCGCCCAGGCTCCCGTCCGTACGGCGGACCCGGTGGCAGGGCACGATCAACGGCACCAGGTTGTACGCGCAGGCCGAGCCCGCCATCCGCGCCGCACCCGGCCGACCGGCCCGCCCGGCCAGCTCCTGGTAGCCGACGGACTCCCCCGGCTTGACGCGGCGCATCTCCCGCCAGGCCGCGCGCCGGAAATCGTTGCCGAACTGGACGACGGGCAGCTCGTCCAGGGCATCGACGGCACCGTCGAAGTAGGCCCGCACCGCCGAGACGTACGGCGCAGGCGTGTCGCCGGCGCGCGGCGATCCGTCCCGGTACGGCGCCGGCAGCTCCGCCAGGAGCGTCGCCGGGGCGTCGGTGAATCCGGAGGCGACGATGCCGCCGTCCAGGGTGATCATGCTGAACGGGCCGAGGGGGGTCGGCACCGTCGCGGTGTCCATCGTGAGCATGCCTTTCGGACAGGTGAGGGGGGTTGGGTCGGGGGCAGGGGTACCGTGCGGGCGGTCAGTGGTCAGTGGGCCCGCGGTCGGGGGTGGACGGCCGGCGCGTGGAGCACAGGTGCATCACGGCGTACGACCGCCAGGGGCGCCAGCGTTGGGCGTGAGCCTCCAGATCGGAGACGGAGAGGTCGGGCGGGGCATCGAACGCGTCGAGCGACGGACCGGGACTGACGGACGACCGGGGCAGCGCGCGGATCGCCGCGTGCACCGCCGGATCGCCAGTGTCGAAGGCGTCGGGGTCGCCCAGGACGTGCATCGCGATCCGCTGGACGGTCCACGGCTCGACACCGGGCAGACCGAGCAGAACGGCGACAGCCGCCTCCCGATCGGCGTCCCGCTCCAGAGACAGCTTCCCGTCGACCACGGCACAGGCGAGCGCTCGTACAGCCGTGACGCAGGCGGCTGTTGCGGCTGTGGTGCCTGCCCCGGCTGCCGTGCCTGTTCCGGCTGTCCCGGCTGTCGCGGCTGAACCCGGTGTGGTCGGGGTCTGTCCGGCATGCGTCTCGCCGAGGGGCCGTATCGCCTCCGCGCACGCCCCCTCCAAGTCGGCCTCGGCCAGCACCCCGGGGGTCGGAAACAGCGGAGAGAGCGGAGGCGGAGGAGCGTGGGCGCCGTCCGTGGCGGCGAGCGGTTCGCCGTAGCGCGCCGCCAGCCCGCCGCACAGCTCCCTGGCCCGGGCGCGCGGCAGGTACTGCTCGGCGAGCAGGCGGACCGCCAACTCGAAGCCGTCTGCGCAGCCCGGCATGCGTAAGCCCGGTGTCGCCCGGACCAGCGGGCCCAGCCAGGGGGCCGTGCCCAGCGCCTCGGCGACGGCGGCGGGATCGGAGTCGAGGTCGAGGAGGTCACGGCAGCGCCGTACCGCCGCCGTCACGTCCCGCAGGTCCGACAGCCACAGCCGCACGGTCACCTGCTGGTGTTTCGTCTCCCGGTCGGCGTCCCGGTGCGCCCGGCAGGCGGTCAGGTCCAGTTCCGCCCGGCCGCTGCCGCGCGGAAGCCGCAGGGCCCGGCGCAGCCGACCGTCCCCCACCTCCTCCACGCCGGGCAGCGCCATGGCGCCGAACCAGGCGAGCAGCGCGTCCGCCGCGAGGGGTGGGCGATAGCGCAGCCGCAGCACCAGCGGCCCGGCCGGCTCCTCCCGAGCCCCGTCGGACTGCGCCGCGGAGGACCGGGAGCGCGTCCCCGCATCCGCACCCGATCCGTTTCTCTCCCCCGCCCCCTGAGTCTTCCTGGCCCGGCGCAGCTCCCGGGGCGAACAGCCGAAGGCGGCGCGAAAGCCGTCGTTGAACTGCCGGATGCTGGAGTACCCGGCGGCGAAGGCCACGTCCAGGAGCGGCAGCGAGCTGGACTCGATCAGGAGCCGGGCCACCTGGTTGCGGCGGTTCAGCGCCAGGGCCAGCGGGCCGACACCGACCTCCTCGACGAGTTGGCGGTGCAGATGGCGCTCGCTCACGGCGAGTTGGCGCGCGACCCCCGCCACGCCGACCTCGTCCACCGCCCCGCTCGCGATGAGCCGCAGCGCACGGGCCACCAGGTCACCGCGCACGTTCCACTCGGGGGAGGACGGATGGACCTCGGGGCGGCAGCGGCGGCAGGCCCGGAAACCGGCCGCCTCGGCCGCCGCGGCGATGCGGAAGAAGCGCACGTTCTCCGGTTTCGGTGTGCGCGCGCCGCACACCGGGCGGCAGTAGATTCCCGTCGTGGTGACCGCTACGTAGAACGCCCCGTCGAACCGGGCGTCTCTGCTGGCCATCGCCCGGTAATAGATGTCGAAATCCAGCACTCCGACATTCTTGCCCCACTTCCACCGTCACGTCTGGCGGTAATCGGACAGAGTGGTGCGGGTCCCCGTATGCCATGGCCTCGGGGGACCGGGCCCACTAAAATGATCGTCGGCTCGAACCTGCTCCAGGATGTCCCGCACACCGCGAACGGCCGGCCCGTCGTGAGGCCGCTGCCAGGAAGTCCGATGACGGTCCGTCAGGGGAGACTGCATGCGTCCGGGGAATCGCGTGGTCGGCCTCGGCGAGGCGGAGGAGTTCATCCGCCGCTACCACCAGGAACTCGGCCGCAGCGACCTGCTGTATCCCCGCCTCGCCGAGGTGCGCCGCGAGATCGAGGACACCGGCACGTACACGCAGACGCCCGAGGAGCTCGCCTTCGGCGCGCGCGTGGCGTGGCGGAACTCCGCCCGCTGCATCGGGCGGCTGTACTGGCGCAGCCTCCAGGTGCGCGACCGCAGGCACGTCACGGACGCCGCCGAGGTCGCTGCCGAGTGCGCCGCCCACCTGCGAACCGCGACCAATGGCGGCCGGATCCGGCCGGTCATCACCGTCTTCGGACCGGACGACGCGACCGGTCCGGACGTACTGATCTGGAACGAGCAGCTCGTCCGGTACGCCGGCCACCTCAGGTTCGAGGGCGGCTACACCGGGGATCCGCGCGGCTACGGGCTCGCGGAACTCGCCACCGGCCTCGGCTGGCGGCCTCCCGGCGGAGCGTTCGACGTGCTCCCCCTCGTCATCGAGACCCGGCGGCAGGGCCTGCGCCTGTTCGAGATCCCGGGCGAGGACATCCTCGAAGTCCCGATCGCCCACCCGGACTTCGGCTGGTTCGAGGAGCTCGGCCTGCGCTGGCACGCCGTGCCCGCGATCTCCAACATGCGGCTGCGCATCGGCGGGATCTCGTACTCCGCGGCCCCCTTCAACGGCTGGTACATGGGCACGGAGATCGGCGCACGCAACCTGTGCGACACCGACCGCTACGACGTGCTGCCCGACGTCGGCCGCCGCCTCGGCCTCGACACCTCCAGCGACCGCACGCTCTGGCGCGACCGTGCCCTGGTGGAGGTCAACCGTGCCGTCCTGCACTCGTTCGACAGCGCCGGAGTGACGATCGCCGACCACCACACGGAGTCCGAGCGGTTCCTGACACACCTGGCCCGGGAGGAACTGGCGGGCCGGTCCTGCCCGGCGGACTGGTCGTGGATCGTGCCCCCCATGTCCGGGGCCCTCACCCCCGTCTTCCACCGTTACTACGACGAAGGCCGCCCCAGCCCCGACTTCCACCTCGACGAGGCCGCCCGGCTGCGCGCCGAGGGCATCAGCCCGTGCCCGGACCCCCGCCTCGGCACCCGTACGACGCTACGCCGGTGCCCGGTGTGGCACGGGTGAGGGCCGGTACCCCGCTCACCTTTGGTACGCCGGTTCGACGACCATCCCCGACAGGAACGATGCGGAGAACTGCCGTACGTCGACGGGCGCGTCGATGACCAGGCGCGCACGCAGGGGATGACGCGCCGGGCGACCGGCACCCTTGCCGCCGCTGTCACCGGCGCTGCTCCCCAGCCCCGTCCCGTCCGCGTACTCCAGCATGAGGGCCGGCGCCGACAGCGCGTCCAGGGACAGCACCAGGTCGGCCTCGTCCCACGCGCCGGGATCGGCGAAGTCCTGGGAGGCCACGGCCTCGAAACCCATACGGCTCTTGAAGGTGAACAGGCCCGGCTGGGCAAGGTGGCCGTAGAGATTCGGGTCGTCGCCCATGGTCGCCCACGTGTAGCCCTTCTCGCGGGCGATCTGCAGGGTGGTGCAGTACACGGCCCGCGGGTAACCCGCCCTGCGCGCGGACTCGGTGACCGCCGACCAGCGGATCCGGATGGCGCTCTCGTCCGGGCACTCCAGCGCGAGGCACCCTCCGACCAGCTCGTCCGCGTCGTAGAGGAACACCCCGAAGTACTTCTCGGGCCCCTCCAGGATCGTCGTACTGAAGCGCCGGGCGAACGCCACGCCGTAGCGCATCACGGCGACCCGCTCCTCGTACAGGTCCAGGAACCGGGCGAGGCTGTCCGCCGACACCCGGTCCTCCACGACCTCCCGGACGCCCTGCGCCGCCATACGCCGCCGTGCCCGGTGGACGTACTGACGGCTCTTGTGCGGAATGCCGTCCAGGAAGGCGTCCTCGCTCGCTTCGAGCCGGGCGAGCCAGGTGAGGGTGGCCGGTTTGCGGACGAATCCGCGGCGGGCGAGCGCGTCCCAGGTCTCGGGCGGCGGATTCGTCATCCGTGCGACGGCGACCGGACGGTCCAGCCGGGTCCAGGGTGCGGGCTCACGGGTGTGGTCGTAGTCCAGGTCCTCGGGCTGGATGGCCGCCACGGGTAATCCGAAGTCGTCGACGATGTCCATGGGTTCCTTTTCTGCGCCGGGAAAACGCTCCGGACGAACTGCGGACGAAGCGTGGCCATCCTTCCAGCGGTCGTCGTCGATTCGCCTGCCGTGGAAGGAATTTCAGCCGGACGCGGGGTGCGGGCGCGGAGCGCGGGCTGGGAGCCGTCAAGAGGCTGTCGTAGGTCTGCCATGGGCTGTCACGGTGCCGGGCGTGCGCTGGGCATGCGGTTGATGGGGTGGTCGTCGACGGCCCACAGGTACTGCACGGCGTAGGCGCGCCACGGCTGCCAGGCCTGTGCCCGGCGGATCAGCGCGGCAGGCTTCTCGGGGAGCTCCAAGGCGCGTGCGGCCAGCCGGATGCCGAGGTCGGTGGCGACGAACGCGTCGGGATCGCCGAGCGCGCGCATCGCGATCATCTCGACCGTCCACGGACCCACCCCGGGCAGCGCCGCGAGCGCCGACCGAGTCTGCCGGGCGTCGCCGCCGGGGGTGAGGTCGAGGTCACCGGAGGCGAGCGCGGAGACGAGCGTGACGAGGGTGTCGCGGCGCGCACGCGGCATGGCGAGCGCGTCCGGATCCAGCGTGAGCAGCGCGGCCGGCTCGGGGAACAGCCGGGTGAGCCCGCCGTGCGGGTCGTCGACGCGCTCGCCGTGCGCTGTCGCCAGGCGGCCCGCGAGGGTGCGTGCGGCGGCGGTGGAGACCTGCTGTCCGAGCACGGCCCGTACGGCGAACTCGGCCGGGTCGGTCGTACGCGGCACCCGGCGCCCCGGCTTCCGGGCGACGAGCGGGGCGAGGACGGGGTCCGCGCGCAGGTGTCCGTCGACGACCGCCGGATCGGCGTCGAGGTCGAGCATCCAGCGGCACTGCCGTACGGCGTCCGGGAGGTCCCGTGGATCGGTGAGAGCGAGGGTGCAGTCGACGTACCCGTCCATGGGCCGCAGCGAGACGATCCCGTACCCGCCGGGCAGCCGCAGCGTCCGCCGGTACGCCCCGTCACGCCACTCCTCGACGCCGGGCACCGCGGTGGCCACCAGATGCCCGAACAGGTTGTCCGGGCACAGCGGCGTCCGGTACTCCAGCCGCACCGAGGTCGACGCTGAGGTCAGCACCGCCCCAGTATCGGGCGCGCGGGCCGTGGACGGGGGACATCCGGCCATGCGGGCACCGGCCGCGGGCCACGGACACCGGACACCGGACACCGGCCGCGGGCTGCGGGCTGCGGGCTGCGGGCTGCGGGGATACCAAGGGGCTCGGCAAGCCGGCATGGGCCGTGACCGGGGCGCACGTGGGTGTCAGTCCGGTGTGACACCGTGGGGGCATGGAGCACGTGGACACGACCGGACTGCGCGATGCCGCCGACAAGATCCTGGGGCGCCTGGTGGACGACCCCACCGGCCGGGCCACCCTGCGGGAGGACCAGTGGCTGGCGGTGGAGGCGCTCGTCCAGGACAAACGCCGTGCTCTCGTCGTCCAGCGCACCGGCTGGGGCAAGTCGGCCGTGTACTTCGTCGCCACCGCGCTGCTGAGGAGCGCCGGCGGCGGACCGACCGTGATCGTCTCCCCGCTGCTGGCCCTCATGCGCAACCAGGTCGAGGCCGCGGCCCGCGCCGGCATCCACGCCCGGACGATCAACTCCGCCAACCCCGAGGAGTGGGAGCGGATCCAGGCGGAGGTCGCCGCCGGTGACGTGGACGTGCTGCTGGTCAGCCCGGAGCGGCTCAACAACCCCGACTTCCGCGACAACGTCCTGCCCCGGCTGGCCGCCGCCACCGGGCTGCTGGTCGTCGACGAGGCCCACTGCATCTCCGACTGGGGGCACGACTTCCGCCCGGACTACCGCCGCCTGCGCACCATGCTCGCCGACCTGCCGGTCGGCGTGCCCGTCCTGGCGACCACCGCCACCGCCAACGCCCGCGTCACGGCGGACGTGGCCGAACAGCTCGGCACCGGGGGCGGTTCGGACGCCCTGGTCCTGCGCGGCCCGCTGAACCGCGAGAGCCTCAGCCTGAGCACCCTGCATCTCCCGGACGCCACGCACCGGCTGGCCTGGCTCGCCGACCATCTGCACGAGCTGCCCGGCTCCGGGATCATCTACACGCTCACCGTCGCCGCGGCCCAGGAAGTCACCGCGTTCCTCCAGTCACGCGGACACACGGTCACCTCCTACACCGGGCAGACCGAGAACGCCGACCGCCAGCAGGCCGAGGAGGACCTCCTCGGCAACAAGGTCAAGGCCCTGGTCGCCACGTCCGCCCTCGGGATGGGCTTCGACAAACCCGACCTCGGCTTCGTCGTCCACCTCGGCTCCCCCTCCTCCCCCATCGCTTACTACCAGCAGGTCGGCCGCGCCGGACGCGGCGTCGAGCACGCCGAGGTCCTGCTCCTCCCCGGCAAGGAGGACAGCGCCATCTGGGCCTACTTCGCCTCGCTCGCCTTCCCGCCCGAGGACGTGGTCCGCCGCACCCTCGACGTGCTGGCCGCATCGGACAGGCCCCTGTCGCTGCCGGCTCTCGAACCGCTGGTGGAACTGCGCCGCTCCCGCCTGGAGGCGATGCTCAAGGTCCTCGACGTCGACGGCGCGGTCAAGCGCGTCAAGGGCGGCTGGACCGCCACCGGCCGCCCGTGGACGTACGACGCCGAGCGCTACGCCTGGGTCGCGCGCCAGCGCGAGCACGAGCAGCAGGCCATGCGCGAGTACGCCGTCACGAGCGGCTGCCGGATGGAGTTCCTGCAGCGCCAGCTCGACGACGAGACCGCCGCCCCCTGCGGGCGCTGCGACAACTGCGCGGGCGCCCGCTTCTCCGCCGACGTCTCCGGCGAGGCTCTGGACGCGGCCCGAGGCGAGCTGCGGCGGGCGGGCGTCCCCGTCGAGCCGCGGCGGATGTGGCCCACCGGCATGCCCGCGCTCGGCATCGAGCTGAAGGGCCGTATCCCCAAGGGCGAGCAGGCGCTCACCGGGCGTGCCCTCGGGCGGCTTTCGGACATCGGCTGGGGCAACCGGCTCCGCCCGCTGCTCGCCGACCACGCGGCGGACGGCCCCGCGCCGGACGACGTCGTGCAGGCCATGGTCAAGGTGCTCGCCGACTGGGCCAAGAGCCCCGACGGCTGGGCCTCCCAGGGCCCCGACGCCCCCGCCCGCCCCACGGGCATCGTCATGCTTCCCTCGCACCGCCGGCCCCATCTCGTGCGGTCCCTCGCGCACGAGATCGCCCGGGTCGGACGCCTCCCGGTGCTCGGCTGCCTCCGCGACACGTCCGAGGGCGACCGGAGCCTTCCGCGCTCCAACAGCGCCCACCGCCTCCGCGCCCTCCAGAACGCCCTCGTCGTCCCTCCGGAACTGGAGGAGGCACTGCGCGCGGCGAACGGCCCCGTCCTCCTCGTCGACGACTTCACCGACACCGGATGGACCCTCGCCGTCGCCGCCCAGCTCCTGCGCCGCGCGGGATCCGGCCCCGTGCTGCCCCTCGTCCTCGCGACCCAGGGCTGAGACTCATGGTCGGCCCGGCAGTTGGGGCGTGGGTACCTGCCGTGTGGAACGCATCGTGGGTCAGCGAGCCATCAACTGGGTAGGGATATAAGCCTCGTATCTTCCGATAACCGTCGGTGCCCCCAATTGCTCGTTGCCGCATCCAAGTTCGACAGGAAGAATTGAAGTCCGCTCCCCGCACGGCTCGTCCGTGTTCCGGTTGGGCTTTGCTGCGGTGCGCGCTCCCCCGAATCCGACCCTGCCCGCAGTGTGGGCGCGTAGCCGAAGGGAGGAACGTGACCTTCGGATTCGCTCCGTCCTCGGCGGCATCGTTGTCCACGTCCGCGTCCGCCGTTTCCGCCAGCCGTCTGCTCGAACCCGCGGAGTGGGCCGCCGCGGGAATCCCGTTGCTGCGCAGCCCTCGTGAGGTCGTCAGCGGGCTGCACACCCGACATCACCCCAAGCCCTCGACCGCGGTCGTGGGCGTGCTGGATGCCGACGAACGGCTGCTGGCGAGCGCCTCGTTCATCCGCCGCCCGGCGCCGGCCGACGGCTGGATGTTCCGCAACGCCCTGCTGGCCCAGCTGCGCCGGGTCATCCCGCACGACCTGCGGCGCCGTACGCCGGTACGCACTGCTGTCCTGCTCTACTGCCGTGAGGGAAACGCGCGTTGGACGGAGGAGGACGGCGCGTGGATGTGGGGACTGCGTGACGCCTGCACGCTGCACGGGCTGCGGTGCGGGGCGTACATCACGCTGACCCGCGACGGCTGGCAGGTACTGGGCGAGGGCCGCGGCGGACGCCGGCCGAACGCCGACTCGGAACCGGAGCCCTTCGCCACCTCGGACGCCCCGCCCCCGTCGCCCCGCACCGGCGGCGCCGCTTCAGAGGTCCTGCGCCGAGCGGCGGCCCGCTGAGGGGCACAGGCGGCATCGATACGAAGGTGGCAGACCGCTACGGCGACAGCGGGCGACGCCCGGACACACCCGCACGATGACGCGGACAACACCGACGACACCGCCGGCACGGACGACACGACAGGCTCGTACACCGCCTCGGGCCTGTCGGCCCGTCAGTCACGTCGAGGTCCCCGACGCGGTCGCGACGCAGCCGCGCCGCGCAGTCACCCGCGCTGCCCTGCCGGCCGAGCGGCCGCCCCTCGACGGGGAACGGCGACCGCCAGTCATCCGGGCATGCCGACAGGACTGCCGTGCACGCGCCGCCGTAGCGGCGCACGCTCGTGCCTCCCTGCCCCGATGCCCCCGGACGTCCGGGCGCGGCTCAGACGCCTGCGCCCAGCACCGAGTTGATCTGCTGCGGGTCGCCGCAGACGATCAGGAGAGTGCCGGCCCGGGCGTGGGCCAGCGGGAGGCTGGTGGCGGCGACGGTGTCGGGCCCGCCATTGACGGCGACCACGACCACGGGACGCGACGCGGCACGGGAGACCAGCGCGGCGTCCGCGTAGAAGACGTCGTCGCGGGCGTCGTGTTGGGCCCAGTAGGACGCTTCACCGAAGGACAACTCGTGCGTCGCCCACGGGTGGGGTTCACCGGTGGTGAGGACGAGCACCTCCTCGGGGGCACGACCCGACTCCAGGAGCAGGTCCACTGCTTCCTCGGCGGCGTCGAGCGCACCCTCGGCCGAGGCCGGGATCAACTGGATCTGCGAGGCCGCGGCAGCGGCGGCGGGAGCGGCCGGAGCCGGGGAGCCCGGCTTGGCCGCGGCCACGTCGCGCGACGTACGTTGCGTCGGCGGTGCCGGCCGCGGGGGGCCGGGACGACCGGGACGCGACGGAGCCGCGGGGCGGGGGCCGGGTACGGGACGGGGGGTCGGCGCGGTGCGGCTGTTGGCCGGAGTGGCGCGGGGACCCTGGGCACTCTCGTGAATCTGAGGCTCCTCGGGAGGGAGAGGCATGACTTGATATCTATCAAACGTTGGTGCGGCTCGCGTGGCCGGGGGGCACAACAGTGCGAGTGGAACAGTCAGAAGTCGAAGCCGAGCTGACCTTCGATCTCCGGAACGCTTCCGTTCGCCCAACTGCGGACCTTCTTGAGGTGCCGCCACTGGGGCAGCGCATCAAGATACGCCCACGACAACCGGTGGTACGGGGTGGGGCCCCGCTCCTCCAGTGCGATCTTGTGCACGGGCGACGGGTACCCGGCATTGTGCGCGAAACCGAAGTCTGCATGGTCGACACCCAGTTCGGCCATCAGTCCGTCGCGCTGGACCTTGGCGATCACCGAGGCCGCCGCCACCGCCACGCAGGAGCGGTCGCCCTTGATCACCGTGCGGACCATCCAGGGCGCGCCCAGGTAGTCGTGCTTCCCGTCGAGGATCACGGCATCGGGGCGGACCGGCAGAGCCTCCAGGGCACGCACCGCCGCGAGCCGCAGCGCTGCCGTCATCCCCAGATCGTCGATCTCCTCCGGGGACGCCTCCCCCAGGGCGTAGGCCGTCACCCACGTCCGCAGCACCTCCGCCAACTCCGTACGCCGCTTGACGGTCAGCAGCTTGGAGTCGGTGAGGCCCTCGGGCGGCCGGCGAAGACCGGTGACCGCCGCACAGACGGTGACGGGTCCGGCCCAGGCGCCGCGCCCCACCTCGTCGACACCGGCAATGACCTTCGCTCCGGTCGTGGCGCGGAGGGAGCGCTCGACGGTGTGAGTCGGTGGTTCGTACGGCATGGCGCCCTAAGCCTACGCCGCCGAGATCCCCGAGTGACACCCCGGTCCCCCTCAGGCCCCCGGACCTCCCTTTTCCGGCGTCAGGACCCGCCCGGCCGCAGCAGAGGAAGCATCAGCTGGTCGATCATCTCTGCAAGATCTTGATCGCTCCATTCGCTCGTGCACATCTTGGAGCGGTACATCATCATCGCCGGAATGGCGTCGAAGACGTATCCGTTCGCCGCGTCGGGGCGCACCTCTCCCCGCTCTATCCCACGGGTGATGACCTCGCACAGGAGTCCGATCATCGGCTCCACGACCCCCTCGAAGATCACGCCATGGAATCGCTCGGCCTGCACGGGATCGCATTCGTGAATCACGGCACGGAGCGCGAAACCCGTTCGCGAGAACATCGCGTCGCGTGCCTGACGGCACAGGGTCAGCAGATCCTCGCGCACGGTCCCACGGTCGGGCGCCCCGCCGAGGCGCGGCAGCCCGGCCTGCAGCGCGTCGGCCACCAGATCCTCTTTGGACGACCAGCGACGGTAGAGCGCGGCCTTTCCGGTCTGGGCGCCGGCGGCAACGCCCTCCATCGTCAGCCCGTTCCAGCCGACCGTGCTGAGCTGCTCCAGCGCGGCCTCCAGAATCGCGCGCTCGAGCACGGCGCCGCGCCGACGGAGGGAAGCCGCCCGAGCGGGGGCGGCCGTCCAGCCCGAGGTAACCATCTGCATCTCTCCAACGAACAAGGGGAAGCGGGGACTTCCGCAGGGGCGCATCGCGCGACGGCAGCGGGGGACGCGGCACACGACACGGACCTGAGTGAACGCTTGCGTTCACTGTCGGGGACTCACTACCGTTGACGAGCAAGTGAACGCGAGCGTTCACTAACGCCTTAGTGGGGGCCCCATAGTGACAACCTCTCAGCTGATCCAGGACTACAAACCGGGAACGGCCCGCCGGGAGGGGCGCCCCGGCATCGCACTCACGGTCATCGCGGCCTGCCAACTCATGGTGGCACTCGACGCGACTGCGTGATCAGCAATATCGTTCTCCTTGAGAAGGAGACGGGGGTCGATCTCCCCTGTGACCAGCAGATCCGGCAGGACCCAGGTGGGCGGCGGCGGCAACTCCACGCTCTCCACGCCGTCCAACAGGTCCATGATCTGCTCCCAGACGCCCTCAGCGACCCAGGTGTTGAACCGCGGGCTCAGCGACTTCCCTGACCGTCCCATGGACTCGGCCGCCCGCTCCCACGTCCCCTGATTCCGCGCTTTCCACAGCATCGCCTCCAGCGCCTGCCGCGGGTCGTACGCGGTCTTCCTCCCGTGCCCCCGACCGGTCTTCACAACGAGCGGCCGGATCTTCTCCCACACCTCGTCCGGCACTTCCACAGGCACCCGCCGGCCCGTCTCGGTAAACCACTGCCGCACCGGACACGGCTTTCCGTGCGTCATCGTCGGCACGACACTACGAATCTCGACCTTGATGCGCAGCAGCGCGCGGCAGTCACGCTGAGTTCCCGATGGACACAGAGAGTGTCCGGCAACTTTCGGGGGACCTCCGAACGTCAGCGGGTCGCGGACATCCACTCCGGCAGTGGCTCCGTGCGCTCCACCCACTCGGCGGGCGGCGCCCCCGCCTTGCAGGCGGCGAGCACGCCGCCCACGATGGCGCAGGTGGTGTCCACGTCGCCGCCGACCTGGGCTGTCGTCCAGAAGGCCGCTTCGTACCTGTCGCCGAGGGCACGCGCGGCCGACCAGAGGGCGAAGGGGACGGTGTCGTGGGCCGTCGTACGCCGTCCGCAGCCCAGGACCGCCGCGACGGTGCCCGCGTCTTCGTAGTCGAGCATGCCCTTGGCCCGGCGCAGGCCCGCGCCGACCGCGCTCCGCGGGACGAGCGCGATGACGCCGTCGAGGAGTTCCTCGGCACTGGGCGGCCCATCGGGAGCGGCGGCCAGCGCGGCGGCCGCGGCGACGGCCATGGCGCCGACGACGGCCTCGCGGTGCTGGTGCGTCGGGTACGCCGAGATCTCCGCCTGGTGGGTCGCCTGTTCCGGATCGTCGCCGTACCAGGCGCCCAGGGGGGCGATCCGCATGGCCGCGCCGTTCCCCCAGGACCCGTGCCCCTTGAACAGTCCGGCGGCCAGCTCACGCCATTCGCCGCCCTCCCTCACGAGGCGCAGCAGGCGGTTGATCGCCGGGCGGTAGCCCCGGTCGAAGTCGTGGTGCTCGACAAAGGAGGCGGCCAGTGCGTCCTGGTCGATGCGGTGGTGGGCGGCCAGGACCGCGACGACGGAGCAGGCCATCTCCGTGTCGTCCGTCCACTGCCAGGGGCCGGGCGGCAGCTCGCGGCGCTTCAGCAGGGGGTGGTTGCCCGGGACGAAGAACTGCGAGCCCAGCGCATCCCCCACCGCCAGCCCGCGCAAGCTGCTGAGCGCGCGGTCCAGGCGCTCGAGATGAAAGGAGTCAGCGGTCATCGCCCTGCCACTCTATTCGGTGATCCAGTTCGGCGCCGGGTCCCGCCAGCGCTCGAAGGGCCGGTCGAGTGTGTACTTGCCCTCGTCTCCGAGAACGAGCATGCGTATCTCGGCGTTCCCGGGGTTCGAGAGCGACTCGAATTCCGCGACCGTCCAGTGGAACCAGCGCATGCAGAACAGCCGCATGGCCAGACCGTGGGTCACCAGGAGCACGTTCGGGGGATGATCGGGGGCCTCGAAGCTGCGGAACAGGCTCTCCAGGAAGCCGCCGACCCGGTCGTACACGTCGGCGCCCGACTCGCCCTGCGGGAAGCGGAAGAAGAAGTGCCCGTAGGCGTCGCGGTAGGACTTCTGGAGCCGTACGTCGTCGCGTTCCTGCCAGTTTCCCCAGTCCTGCTCGCGCAGCCGGGGTTCCTCGCGCACCCGTATGAGATCGGGGTCGAGGTGGAAGGTGCGGAGGGTCTCGAGCGTCCGGCGGTAGGGGGAGACGTACACGCTCACGCGCTCCCGTCCGAAGATCTCCCGGAGCTCCTTGCCCGTGTCCTCCGCCTGCTGCCGGCCCCGCTCGGTCAGCGCGAGGGCGTGGTCGGGCTCCCTCTCGTACACGGAGTCGTCGATGTTGCCCATCGACTCGCCGTGCCGGACAAGGACGATGCGCCGTGGTCGTGCCATGCCGAAACCCTAGATCGGGCGACGGCCGTTCGAGCAGTCGCACGGGGCCCTTACGGCGCAGCTCACACGAACCCTGTACCGCGGACCACATCGACCACACAGGTCACATGCGGCGCAGGGGGCCTCGTCCGGTGTCGGACTGTTCAGACCGTCCAGCTGGGTTCCAGATCCACGATGTCGCCCGTGAGCGAGGCGACGTCCGCCTCGGTCTGGGCCCGCAGGGCCAGCCGTTCCACGCGCTCGGTGCGGTACTTGCCGTGTTCGGCGGCAGACCGCCACATCGACAGGACCAGGAACTCGTGCTCCGGGGCCTCGGCGAACATCCCGCGGATCATCCCGGGAGAGCCGGCCATCGCGGGGTTCCAGACCTTCTCCTGCATCAGGATGAAGTTCTCGACGCGCTCCTCGTGGATGCGGCAGAGGGCCACGCGGACCAGGTCGCTGTCCGTGAACCGGGGTTCGAAGCCGGTCTTCACGTCGAAGCGGTACTCGAACAGCTTGGCCTGGGTGTCCTTGAACGTGCCGGACTGGGACGCCGCCAGCCGGTCGTGCGAGCGGGCCATGAAGGAGTCGTAGAAGGCACGGCTCTCCCAGAAGGCGAAGATGTGCGCCACGCGGGGCCGCTGCCGGCTCCAGCCACCGCCCTGTCCTCGAAACCCCGGCTCGCCCAGAAGCCCCGCCCATTTACGCTGCCCCCGCTCGAAGCCCCGGCGGTCCACCACGGTGCAGCGAATCCACTTGACCAGCACCGCGCCATCGTAAGGCCATGGGCACGGCAGCCGTCACGCTCCGGCGGAGATCATGCGCGCGCACGCCCCCGCGCGCGTGGCACGATGGACAACGAGCCTTGACCGCTGGGGTGTTGGGGCAGGGGCGCGCTTGGGGAGGGGACGCGGGTGAACGGCTTCAGCAAGGGGATCCGCAAGGTCGAGGTCGCACTGAAGTGGGATCCGAGCCCGGCAGGTCAGCCTCCCACCGACCTGGACATCGTGGCCGCGACGTACGGGGCGGACGAGCCGTACGGGGCGCCGGCCTATGTGGTGCACTTCGACAGCCGCTCTCCCGACGGCACGATCTTCCTCAACCGGGACAGCACGGACGGCAGGGGCTTCGGCTGGGACGAGGTCATGACGCTCGAACTCGACCGGCTCGCGGGCCGGTACGCGCGCGTGGTGGTCGGTGTCGTCATACAACAGCGGCCGGTGGAGCGGACTTTCGTCAGAGTGCTGAATCCGTCCGTGCGCATACGGGAGGGCTACACCGTCCTCGCCGAGGACGACTTCGGTTCGGTCCTCGGGGCGACGGCGGCGACGGTCGCCGAGTTCGTGCGCGACGAGTCCGGCGCGTGGAACTTCCGTCCCGGTGTCCACGGCTTCGAGGACGACCCCGCCACCTTCACCAGGACCATGGGACAGGCGGATCGGCCCTGACCTTCCGGCCGTGAGGACGCGCAACGGAGAAGGGGTGCCGGCCTTGTGGCCGGCACCCCTCACCTCACAGGCTGTCCCTCAGGGTCAGCTGCAGCCGCTGGTCGAGCCGCAGCCCTCGCAGATGTAGCAGGAGCCGGCGCGCTGCATCTTGGTGCCGCAGGAGAAGCACAGCGGGGCGTCGGCCTGGATGCCCAGCTGCATCTCCACCAGCTCGGCGCTGGTGTGGGCCTGCCTGGGCGCGGGCTGGGCCGCCTCGGACTCGGCCCGCGGCGCGACGACGGCCTTCAGGTCCGTCTGGCGCGGCGCCGACTGGGCCAGGCCCTCGACGTCGACCTCGTCCTCGTTCGACTCGTAGGAGCCGGTCTCGAGGTGACGCTGACGCTCCTCGGCGGAGTGGATGCCGAGCGCCGAGCGCGTCTCGAAGGGCAGGAAGTCCAGCGCCAGGCGGCGGAAGATGTAGTCGACGATCGACTGCGCCATCCGCACGTCCGGGTCGTCGGTCATGCCGGCCGGCTCGAAGCGCATGTTGGTGAACTTCGAGACGTACGTCTCCAGGGGCACGCCGTACTGGAGGCCGACGGAGACCGCGATGGAGAAGGCGTCCATCATGCCCGCGAGAGTCGAGCCCTGCTTGGACATCTTCAGGAAGACCTCACCAAGGCCGTCGTCCGGGTAGGAGTTGGCGGTCATGTAGCCCTCGGCGCCACCGACCGTGAAGGAGGTGGTGATGCCGGGGCGGCCCTTGGGGAGGCGCTTGCGGACCGGGCGGTACTCGACGACCTTCTCGACCGTCTCACGGATGGCGGCCTCGGCCTTCTCCGTGATCTCGGCCTTCTCCTTCTCCTTGGTCTTCGCGGAGAGCGGCTGGCCGACCTTGCAGTTGTCGCGGTAGATCGCGAGCGCCTTGACGCCCATCTTCCACGCCTCGAAGTAGACCTCTTCGACGTCCTCGACGGTCGCCGTCTCCGGCAGGTTGACCGTCTTGGACAGCGCGCCGGAGATCCACGGCTGGATCGCGGCCATCATGCGGACGTGGCCCATCGCGGAGATGGAGCGCTCGCCCATGGCGCAGTCGAACACCTCGTAGTGCTCGAGCTTCAGGCCGGGGGCGTCGATCACATTGCCGTGCTCGGCGATGTGGGCGACGATCGCCTCGATCTGCTCCTCCTGGTAGCCCAGGCGGCGCAGGGCCTGCGGGACGGTGCCGTTGACGATCTGCATCGAGCCGCCGCCGACCAGCTTCTTGAACTTGACCAGGGCGAGGTCGGGCTCGAGGCCGGTGGTGTCGCAGGACATCGCGAGACCGATGGTGCCGGTCGGGGCGATGACCGACGCCTGCGCGTTGCGGAAGCCGTTCTTCTCGCCGAGGCGCAGCACGTCCTGCCAGGCCTCGGTGGCCGCGGCCCAGACCGGCGTGTCCAGGTCGTCCATGCGGACGGCCGCGGTGTTGGCGTCGGCGTGCTGCTTCATGACGCGCAGGTGCGGCTGGGCGTTGCGGGCGTAGCCGTCGTACGCGCCGACGACCGCGGCGAGTTCGGCGGAGCGCCGGTACGACGTGCCGGTCATCAGGGAGGTGATGGCGCCGGCGAGGGCGCGGCCGCCGTCGGAGTCGTACGCGTGGCCGGTCGCCATCAGCAGGGCGCCGAGGTTGGCGTAGCCGATGCCGAGCTGGCGGTACGCGCGCGTGTTCTCGCCGATCTTCTGCGTCGGGAAGTCCGCGAAGCAGATGGAGATGTCCATCGCGGTGATGACGAGCTCGACGACCTTGGCGAAGCGCTCGACGTCGAAGGACTGGCTGCCCTTGCCGTCGTCCTTGAGGAACTTCATCAGGTTCAGCGAGGCGAGGTTGCAGGACGTGTTGTCCAGGTGCATGTACTCGCTGCACGGGTTCGAGCCGTTGATGCGGCCGGACTCCGGGCACGTGTGCCAGTGGTTGATGGTGTCGTCGTACTGGATGCCCGGGTCGGCGCAGGCCCAGGCGGCCTCGGCCATCTTGCGGAACAGGGCCTTGGCGTCGGTCTCCTCGATGACCTCGCCGGTCATCCGCGCGCGGAGGCCGAACTTGCCGCCCTCCTCGACCGCCTTCATGAACTCGTCGTTCACGCGGACCGAGTTGTTGGCGTTCTGGTACTGGACGGACGTGATGTCGTCGCCGCCCAGGTCCATGTCGAAGCCCGCGTCGCGCAGGGCGCGGATCTTCTCCTCTTCCTTCACCTTGGTCTCGATGAAGTCCTCGATGTCGGGGTGGTCGACGTCGAGGATGACCATCTTGGCCGCGCGGCGGGTGGCGCCACCGGACTTGATGGTGCCGGCGGAGGCGTCGGCGCCGCGCATGAAGGAGACCGGGCCGGAGGCGTTGCCGCCGGAGGACAGCAGCTCCTTGGAGGAGCGGATGCGGGAGAGGTTCAGGCCGGCGCCGGAGCCGCCCTTGAAGATCATGCCCTCTTCCTTGTACCAGTCGAGGATCGACTCCATGGAGTCGTCGACGGACAGGATGAAGCAGGCGGAGACCTGCTGGGGCTGCGGGGTGCCCACGTTGAACCAGACAGGGCTGTTGAAGCTGAAGATCTGGTGCAGGAGGGCGTACGCCAGCTCGTGCTCGAAGATCTCGGCGTCGGCGGGCGACGCGAAGTACTTGTGGTCCTCGCCGGCCTGCCGGTACGTCTTCACGATGCGGTCGATCAGCTGCTTGAGGCTGACCTCGCGCTGCGGGGTGCCGACGGCTCCGCGGAAGTACTTGCTGGTGACGATGTTGACCGCGTTCACCGACCAGAAGTCGGGGAACTCGACGCCACGCTGCTCGAAGTTGACCGAGCCGTCGCGCCAGTTGGTCATGACGACGTCACGGTGCTCCCAGGCCACCTCGTCGTACGGGTGCACGCCGGGAGTGGTGTGGATGCGCTCGATACGCAGCCCCTTGGTGGCCTTGGCTCCCTTGGCCCGGGAACCTCGCGCCGGACCGCTCGCCGTCTCTGTCATGCCGCCTCCCTGTACGGGCTAAAACGCCCTGAAGTGCCCCGATGTTCCCGTGGCACGGTGTTCTGTCGTGTGTTGCGGGCACCCTCGCTGACACCCGCAACAGGTCTTGGGTCGCCGCCTGCCGGCCGGTGCCGGGCTCTTCGCCCGGTCCCGGTCCACCGGTCAGTCGGCGGCGTGAGCGGGCACGGGGACCTGAGTGGTCTCGCCGCACCCGCGGTCGTCCTCCTGGCTCCCCGATCCCGTGTCCTCGTCGTCCGCGACGTGGTCCCGCGTCGCTTCCCTGAGCTCCGCGATGGCGGCCTCGAAGTCCTCGAGCGAGTCGAACGCCCGGTACACGGAGGCGAATCGCAGATAGGCGACGAGGTCGAGCTCCTGCAACGGGCCGAGTATGGCCAGTCCCACGTCATGGGTGGTCAGCTCGGCGCTTCCGGTGGCCCGCACCGCCTCCTCGACCCGTTGGCCCAGTTGAGCGAGTGCGTCCTCGGTGACGGGCCGCCCCTGGCACGCCTTGCGCACGCCATTGATGATCTTGGTGCGACTGAAAGGCTCGGTGACTCCGGACCGCTTGACCACCATGAGCGAGCACGTCTCCACGGTCGTGAAACGACGGGAGCAGCCCGGGCACTGGCGGCGCCTGCGGATCGACGTGCCGTCATCGGTCGTACGGCTGTCGACGACACGGCTGTCGGGGTGCCTGCAGAAGGGGCAGTGCATGATCTCCAACCCTCCTCACAGCAGACTAAACAGCCCCAAGAGACCTCATGGGCCTCCCGGAGCAGCCTTAAGCATAGGCGATCGCAGAGGCATCTCAGACCTCAGGGACCACAACTTGTGGGCTGCTGTCGCAATCCAACCACTAGATGTGGGGATTGGCTCACGCAACGACACAACCGCGTGTCACAGGCGTACACACAGACGCGCATAGCGCGGACGCACGGGAGCGCGAGGCGCAGGGACAGGGCCGCACCCTCCGCCGGAACGCCCACCCGGACGGCCGTACCGTCGGCGGCACTTGCGGAGATACCGTGGGCGCCGCACGGAGGACGCGTGGGGCTGCGGCACAGAAGGAGACGGGATCCCGACCGACGAGGCCACGGATGGCAGACTGGGGGCCGGCTCACGAGGCCGACAGCCCGGCGGCGAGGAGTACCGCAATGAGTCGCTTTGTCGGCCTGGTACCGCGATAGCCATACACCCAAAGACATGATCACGCCGGGCGAATCGCGATTTTTCACTCGAACGTGTGTTTGGCGCAACCTTTCGAAAGCAACTACCGTTGTCCAGCAGGGAGACCATCGAGAGGGGCCGACGTGACCACCACCGCAGACAGTGCCACCATCACCGCCCAGGACCGCTCCCAGGGACGACTCGAGCCGGTGCATGTGATGAACGAAGCCACGAATCCCGAGGGGCACAAGCGCTCCCTGCCGGGTCGACCTCCAGGTATCCGAGCGGACAGCTCCGGACTCACCGACCGGCAGCGCCGGGTGATCGAGGTTATCCGGGACTCCGTGCAGCGTCGCGGCTACCCGCCGTCGATGCGGGAGATCGGTCAGGCCGTCGGACTCTCCAGCACCTCCTCGGTCGCGCACCAGCTGATGGCACTGGAGCGCAAGGGCTTCCTGCGCCGAGACCCGCACCGCCCGCGCGCGTACGAGGTGCGCGGCTCCGACCAGGCGGTGACGGTGCAGCCGACGGACACCGCGGGCAAGCCCGCCGCGTCGTACGTCCCGCTGGTCGGCCGCATCGCCGCCGGTGGCCCGATCCTCGCCGAGGAATCCGTCGAGGACGTCTTCCCGCTGCCCCGGCAGCTCGTCGGTGACGGCGAGCTGTTCGTCCTGAAGGTCGTCGGCGACTCCATGATCGAGGCCGCCATCTGCGACGGCGACTGGGTCACCGTGCGCCGCCAGCCCGTCGCCGAGAACGGCGACATCGTGGCCGCCATGCTCGACGGCGAGGCCACGGTCAAGCGCTTCAAGCGCGAGGACGGCCACGTCTGGCTCCTCCCGCACAACGCGGCCTACGAGCCGATCCCCGGCGACGACGCGACCATTCTGGGCAAGGTCGTCGCGGTGCTGCGGCGCGTGTGACGGCTGCGGCGGGCGGGCCCGGAGGCTCGCTCCCTGACCGGGCCCCGGAACCCCTGCGCCGGTTCCGGGGCCCTGCTGTACGGGGCTCACAGCTGTACGGGTGTCACGGTCGGCGTGCGGCACAGGGGGCCGCCGTCACTTCGCCTCCGTCTGCCGGGCGGCCGCGTCGATCGCCGCGAGCGACTTCCGGACCTGGTTACGGTCCGTGGTGTACCAGAAGTCGGGCAGTGACGCCTTGAGATAGCTCCCGTAGCGCGCGGTGGCGAGCCGCTGATCCAGGACGGCCACCACACCCCGATCCCCCGATGCCCGTACGAGACGCCCGGCGCCCTGCGCCATGAGCAGCGCCGCGTGCGTGGCGGCGACCGCCATGAAGCCGTTGCCGCCGGCCTCCTCGACCGCCTTCTGACGGGCGCTCATCAACGGGTCGTCGGGGCGCGGAAACGGGATCTTGTCCATGACGACCAGCTGGCAGCTGGGACCGGGAACGTCCACGCCCTGCCACAGCGACAGCGTGCCGAAGAGGCACATCTTGGGGTCCGCCGCGAAACCCTTGATCAACTCGCCCAGGGTTTCCTCGCCTTGGAGCAGGATCGGGAACTCCGGGATCCGGGAGCGCAGTTCCTCGGCAGCGAGCTGGGCGGCCCGCATCGAGGAGAACAGGCCGAGCGTGCGACCGCCGGCCGCCTGGATGAGCTCGGTCAACTCGTCGAGCATGTCGGCGCGGTCGCCGTCCCGAGCGGGGCGGGAGAGGTGCTTGGCGACGTACAGGATGCCCTGCTTGGGGTAGTCGAAGGGCGAGCCGACGTCGACGCCCTTCCACGCCGGGAGGTCATCGCCCTCCGTGCCTTCGGGGGCCAGCCCCAAGGAGGCGCCGACTCCGTTGAAGTCGCCGCCCAGCTTGAGGGTGGCGGAGGTGAGGATCACGGAGCGGTCCGCGAAGAGCTTCTCCCTGAGGAGGCCGGAGACCGACATGGGGGCGACGCGCAGGGAGGCGCCGAACCGGTCGTGGCGTTCGTACCAGACCACGTCCCACTCGGAGCCGTTCAGGACGCGCTCCGCCACGTCGTGCACCGTCTCCACGGAGGCCAGCGCCTGCTTGCGGACCGCGTCCTCGTCCTGGACGGACTTGTCACGGGTCGCGCCGATACCCGAGATGACGGTGCGAGCAGCGTCTCGCAGCGCCATCAGGGCGTAGCCGAGATCCTCCGGGATCTCCTCCATGCGACCCGGCAGGGCCAGCTCCATCAGCCGCTCGAAGCCCTCGGCGGCGGTCTGGAGCTGGTCGGCGGCCTTCTCGTCGACCAGCTTCGCCGCGCGGCGCACCGCGCGGTTGACCTGGCCGGACGTGAGCTCGCCGGTGGCGGCGCCGGTGACACGGGAGACCAGCTCGTGCGCCTCGTCCACGATCAGTACCTCGTGCTGCGGAAGCACCGGGGCGCCCTCGATGGCGTCGATCGCGAGCAGGGCGTGGTTGGTGACGACGACATCCGCCAGCTTGGCCTGCTCGCGAGACATCTCGGCGAAGCACTCGGCGCCGTACGCGCACTTCGAGGCACCCAGGCACTCCCGGGAGGACACCGACACCTGCGCCCAGGCGCGGTCGGAGACACCGGGTGTGAGGTCGTCGCGGTCGCCGTTCTCGGTCTCGTCCGCCCAGTCGCGCATGCGCAGCAGGTCCTGGCCCAGCTTGCTGGTGGGCGCCGCCGCCTCGAACTGGTCGAAGAGGCCTTCCTCCTCGTCCTGCGGCATCCCCTCGTGGAGGCGGTGCAGGCACAGGTAGTTCGACCTGCCCTTGAGCATCGCGAACTGCGGGCGGCGGCGCAGCAACGGATGCAGCGCCTCGACCGTACGCGGCAGGTCGCGCTCCACGAGCTGGCGCTGGAGGGCGAGGGTCGCCGTCGCCACGACGACGCGCTCCCCGTGCGCGAGCGCGGGCACGAGATAGCCCAGCGACTTTCCCGTGCCGGTGCCGGCTTGGACCAGCAGGTTGGATCCGTCGTCGATCGCCTCGGCGACCGATTCGGCCATGGTCACCTGGCCGGGGCGCTCCGTACCGCCGACGGCTGTGACAGCGGCATGCAGGAGTTCGGGGAGTGAGGGCTTCGTCATAGCGCGACCACCCTACGGCCCGGCACTGACAACCGGCGCATCACCAGCTGGACGGGCGGCTGGACGAAGGGTGGGATCACCAGGGGAGCTCCTCGGATCGTACGGCGAGAAGCCGCATCGGCCGGCTGGGAACCGGAACGGCTCGAGCGGTGTACCACATGTGAAGGCGTCGTCACGCGGCGCTACAGCAGATCGCGCAGGGACCGGTCACGGATCATGAGGGCGGCTCGCTTGGCGGGCAGGTCGACCTCCTCGGCGAATCGGAACCCTGCGTTCAGGAAAGCGGCGATGGAGGGGGTGTTGCGAAGATCGGGCTCCGCGACGACGCGCACGCAGGCGGGACGGTGGTCCAGCACGAGGTCGGCCACGCTTCTGAGCAGGGCTGAACCGATTCCCCGCCCGCGGTCGGCGACCCCGCCGATGAGGAGATGGATCCCGGTGTCGTGCGGGCGGGCCGGGTAGTGGCGGGCAAGGGGGTCCAGGTCTGCCCGGTAGATCTCCCAGTAGCTCATGGGGGTGCCGTCCAGCATGCCGATGCACGGGACGCTGCGTCCGTCGCCGGTGAGCTGAGCGCGCAGGTGATCCTCGGTGCGTGACCCGGCTCCGGCCAGATTCCAGAACGCGGCGATGGCGGGGTCGTTCATCCAGCGGGTGATGAGCGGAAGATCGCGGTCGAGGCGGACGGGGACCAGGTGAAAGAGGCCTACGGGTGTGACGGTCGGGCCCCAGTCGCCGACACGATCAAGCAGGTCACCGTCCAGGGCGGAGCCGTCGGCGAGCGAGGGCGACCCGTCATCGGTCCCGTCATCGATCTCTTCATCGGTCGGGGCGAGGCGAGCCGTCGCCTCTACGTCACCGCTTCCGGTTGTGGGTGTCTCCCCTGCGAGAAGGGCGATGAGTTCGTCGGGCAGCCGCAGTTCCAGCGTGTCCTCCCCGTCTCCGCCGGGGCGGAAGCAGCCCAAGTGAACGGGTACGGGCACGGGTTCGGCGTCGGCGCTCGCGTCGGTGGGCGGCACGGCGCGCTCCTCTCAGGCGGCGAGGCGGGGCATGTTCCTCGGAGGTGAATGGGGTCGGTCATGAAGGAACGGGAGGGAACGCAAGTCGAGTCGGGAGACGGTCAGCAGTGATCCGGTTCAGGAGTGCAGGGGGTTGGCGATGGTGACGTAGACGGACTGGGTGTCGACCGGGCCGACGAGTTCGTCGAGGCCGCGCACGCGGGTCAGCAGGTTGGCCTTGCAGCGCAGCACGGGTGAGTCGAGCAGGTGAGTGGGCAGGGAGGTGCGCAGCGGGTCCGACCCTGAAGCGAGGCCCGCAAGGAAGCGGCGGAAGGCAGCGAGGAGCAACTGTTCGTCGGCAAGGCGCTGGGAGCCGAACGCGCCGATCAGACCGAGCACGTTGTTGATGGCGAGGTAGTACGCGAAGCGTTCGTCGGCGACCTCGTCGGAGACGAACGTGTCGCTCTGCTCGCCGATGCCGGGCAGGCGGGCGTCGAGTTCGGCACGCCGGGACTCACGGAAGTAGTAGCCCTGGTTGTCGCGGTAGCGGCCGCCCGCGGGCCAGCCCTCGGCGTCCAGCAAAAGCAGCGTGTTCTGTTGGTGCGCCTCAAGGGCGATTCCCGCCTCGCTGTCCAGCCACAGCACGGGACGCACGACGTGTTCCAGGTAGCGCAGGAACCACTCCGTGGCGACGGCTGCACCAGGACGGCCGGTCCGCTCGGCGAGCCGAGTGACGGCGTGGGCCAGGCGGGACCCGAAGGGCGGTGTCCCCGCGGACGCGGCGTCGTCGGTCGTCACTGCCGGTTGGCCAATCGTCGCCGCCGAACCGGCAAAGGGGCGAGGTGAAACGAGGCCGGCGACACAGGAGACGTCATCGGACGGAAGGAAGGGGTTGTGCCGGATCACCACGTCAAGCCCCGGCACGGGCAGGCCGTCCGGTCCGTCGACGCCCAGCCAGGCCGGATCGCGAACGATGTCGAAGGCCGGGTGCACCGCCTGCCACTGCTGGGACAGCCCACTGCGCAAAAGGCGGTGCACCTCAACACCACGGTGGAGCTCCTTGCGGAGGTTCTCCCGGCGGGAGTTGGTGATCCTCAGGCCGAGGGACAGCTTGAGCATCGCCGGAGCGCCCGACCGATGGACGGTTCGTACGGAGGAGGTGGGATGCCACGCGAGACCGGACGGCCCCAGCTCCCGGAGCAGTCCGGCGTCGAGAAGGGACGCGGTCTCGTCGCGGTGCCGGACCTCGCGTGACTGCCAGGGATGCAGGGGCAGAGCAGCGTATCCCTCAGGCACGGACAGCCCGGTTCCGGCGAGCCGCGCCGTGAGGTGGTCCGCCGGAACGGTACGACCGCGCTCGGTCCAGGCCGAGTCGGCTGCGAGCACGGAAGGAGCGACGGCCATCCAGTGCAGAGGAAAGGAGCCGCACAACTCGGGTGAGTACAGGCGGCCTTCGCCCTCGGTCAGGCCTTCACGGCTCTTCGGGGTCGGGTGCAGCGGATGCCCGAGCAGGAGGGCCTGCTCGGCACTGAGGAAGAGATCGGGTCCGTCGTCGACGCGTTGCCGCCGCTCGCTGATGAAGGAGGCGGTACGGCGAACGGAGTCGGCCACCCTGGCGACGAGATCGCCGCCCTCACTGATCGGGCTCGGGTCTGCGCCCGGACCGCCGCCGATGACTGTGCCCGCTCCCCCACGTGTCTCCCGGTCCAGCAGCGCCGCAAGCATGACCGCGTCGACCGGTGGTACATCCTCGGGTGTGCCGGTGAGGCGTGGGAGGCCGAAGCGGTGCCAGCCTGTCGGGGACCAGTACCGGACCGGCACGATCAGGGCCGTGCCAATGCTGGGCAACGGGATACGCAGGGTGTCGCCCTCGGTCGTGGCGAGCCCCGTCTCTCGTACCCAGCAACGGAGCAGGTTCTCCACGGCCGCGGCCTGGGCGGCGGTGTGCGGGTCGGGGTGCCGCAGCAGATCGGTGACGGTGGCACGCGCTCCAGCCGCTTCCGGAGTCCAGACCTGCTGCTCAGGTACCGACTCGCTCGCCGGCGCGGGTGGGGCTTGTGTCACCCGGGGCACGTCATCGGGAGTGTGGGAGCGGCAGTCTGATGTGGAGGTGGCGTTCAAGACTGTTCCTCGGGACGTTCGGACGTTGAGCGATCGGGAACTTCGGACCTGCGGGATCTTCGGGGGGATGTAACGGACCGTTGGTGGCTGGCCGTTGTTGCCGGAGGACCGTCGTTGACGAGGACGGCTGAGACGGGGTTGCGCGAACGACCTACACCGCCCGACCGGTACAGCCGCCTCGTGGCCGCGGGGACCGGCGAACCGCATCCCCGTTGCCGCGGGCCACCGTTGCCACGGCGTCCGTCAGGCGATCGAGTACGGCCGCGGCCTGCTCGTCGCTGATCGTGAGCGGAGGGAGGAGGCGTACGACGGTCGAGTGGGCGCCGCCGAGCTCCACGATCAGACCGCGTCGCAGACACTCCCGCTGGACGGCGAAGGCGAGTTGGGACGGGCCGGGACCTGGGATGCGACTGGACGCGGCTCCTGCCGCCCTGTCCGTCTCGTCATCCGTTCCGCCATCTGTCCCGTCATCCGGGTCGACCAGCTCAACGCCGATCATCAGCCCGCGCCCTCGCACATCCCCCACACACGCGAACTCCCCCTGCAGTTGGTGCAGTTGCCCCAGCATGCGGGAGCCGAGCCGGGCCGCGTGCTCGGCGAGGCCGTTCTCGCGGACGTGGGCGAGGGTGGCCGTGCCTGCGGCCATGGCGAGTTGGTTGCCGCGGAAGGCGCCGACGGGAGCATCGCAATCACTGACGTCGAGGTCGTCGCGGTAGACGACGACGGCCAGCGGGAGGCTGCCGCCGATGGCCTTGGACAGGATCATCAGGTCAGGAGTGATGCCGCTGTGCTCCACGGCCCAGAAGGCCCCGGTCCGACCGACTCCGGTCTGGATCTCGTCGGCGATCAGCGGGATGGATCGGTCGGCCGTGATCTGCCTGATGCGGCGCAGCCAGTCGTCCGACGCGGGGATTGTGCCGCCGTCCCCCCGAACCGGTTCGAGGACCACCGCGGCAGGAAGCGGCCGACCCGGCGTGGCGTCATCGAGGAGGAACTGGGGCCGACCGGCGTCGAGTTCGGCTTCGGCCGAGGCTCCGGTGGAGACCAGGATTCCGGTACGCCCCGTGGCACTCCGAGCCAGACTGAACGCGGCCTCGACGGCGTCCCTGTCGGCCGGCCCGCAGAACCGGACGCGTGCGCGGTCGGCGAGGCCGGGCGGCAGCGTGCGGAACAGTTCGGTGATGAAGGCTTCCTGGAGGGGGGTCGCCAGGTCGGGAACGGAGAGAGGGGCACCGGAATCGAGGACCTTGCGGATGGCCTCGAGGACGACGGGGTGGTTGTGGCCGAGGGCCAGCGTTCCGGCTCCGGAGAGGCAGTCGAGGTAGCGGCGGCCGTCGGCGCCCTCGACGGTCAACCCACGGGCCCGGACCGGCACGATGGGGAGGGCGTCCGCATAGCTGCGCACCGCAGGCTCGCGCCCTGGCTGATGCCCTGAACGTTGCCCTGCCTGGCGCACTGCTTCGCGCCTCAGGATCCCCTCCTGCGCGGCGCGTGCCCCTCCGAACGCGAACGTCCCCTCGGCCACCGACTCGGTTACGGCCACGGCTGTTGTCCTCCCGCTGTCCAGAGGCGAGTTGATGCGGGACCTCCGCACGCGGGGACCGCGTGCAGACAGCAGACCCCTCACGGCTACAACCCGGGACCGCCCACCGGGTTACGGGTTGACTCAAGATCCTTGCCGTGATGGAACCGTTCCCCGCACGCGGGAACTCCTCTCAACCTTGAAGGCCCGCCCCCTGCATGCCGCAGGGGACGGGCCTTCGAGTTGCTGATCCGTATCAGAGCGCCGACGCAGGCACGTACGGCGTCAGCTCCGCTGCCAGTTCCTCGTGTACGCGCGCCTTGAGCAGGGTGCCCTCCGCGGTGTGCTCCTCGGAGAGAACCTCGCCCTCGGTGTGGGCGCGGGCGACCAGCTTGCCGTGGGTGTACGGGACGAGTGCCTCGATCTCGACGGACGGGCGGGGCAGCACGTCGTCGATCAGTGTGCGCAGCTCGTCGATGCCCCGGCCGGTGCGGGCCGAGATCGCGATGGAGCGCTTCTCGATGCGCAGCAGCCGCTGCAGCACCAGCGGGTCGGCCGCATCCGCCTTGTTGATGATGACGATCTCGGGTACGTCGGTGGCGCCGACGTCCCGGATCACCTCGCGTACGGCGGCCAGTTGCTCTTCCGGCGCCGGGTGCGAGCCGTCCACCACGTGCAGGATCAGGTCGGAGTCGCCGACCTCCTCCATCGTGGAGCGGAACGCCTCGACCAGGTGGTGCGGGAGGTGCCGGACGAAGCCGACGGTGTCCGCCAGCGTGTAGAGCCGGCCGCTCGGGGTCTCCGCCCGGCGGACGGTCGGGTCCAGGGTCGCGAACAGGGCGTTCTCGACCAGGACGCCCGCGCCCGTGAGGCGGTTGAGCAGCGAGGACTTGCCCGCGTTGGTGTAGCCCGCGATGGCGACGGACGGCACCTTGTTGCGGCGGCGCTCCTGGCGCTTGATCTCGCGGCCGGTCTTCATCTCCGCGATCTCCCGGCGCATCTTCGCCATCTTCTCGCGGATCCGGCGCCGGTCCGTCTCGATCTTGGTCTCACCGGGACCACGGGTGGCGAGGCCGCCGCCCTTGCCGCCGCCCATCTGGCGGGACAGCGACTGACCCCAGCCTCGCAGCCGCGGCAGCATGTACTGCATCTGTGCCAGCGAGACCTGCGCCTTGCCCTCCCGGGACTTGGCGTGCTGGGCGAAGATGTCGAGGATCAGGGCCGTACGGTCGATGACCTTGACCTTGACGACGTCCTCGAGCTGGATCAGCTGACCCGGGCTGAGCTCACCGTCGCAGATGACCGTGTCCGCGCCCGTCTCGAGGACGATGTCACGCAGCTCGACGGCCTTGCCGGAGCCGATGTAGGTGGCCGCGTCGGGCTTGTCGCGGCGCTGGATCACGCCGTCGAGCACCATCGCACCCGCGGTCTCGGCGAGGGCGGCCAGCTCCGCGAGGGAGTTGTCGGCGTCCTGCGCGGTCCCCGTGGTCCACACACCGACCAGCACGACCCGCTCCAGGCGGAGCTGGCGGTACTCGACCTCGGTGACGTCCTCGAGCTCGGTGGAGAGGCCCACCACGCGGCGCAGAGCCGCGCGCTCGGAGCGGTCGAGCTGCTCGCCGTCCCGCTCTCCGTCGATCTCGTGGCTCCAGGCGACGTCCTCTTCCATCAGGGCATCGGCCCGAAGACCTTCGGGATAGGCGTGCGCGAAGCGCTTGGTGTCCTGGGAAGGGGAAGAAGAGGAGGTCATTGGATCCTTACGTCGATGGGGATTCCGATACGGCGGCCGGTCGTCGTCAATTGTCACAACGCCCGAGCACCTCGGGAGATTCCCGTGCTCCGTGCCCCGCCGAGCGGAAATTCTGTCTGAAACGCCGGTCTGGAACGCCGGGCCGACCTGAAAATGGTCGCACGTGACGGGCCGTCCCGTCACCGTGTTATCCGGCGGCCCGTCGCACCTGCGGCCCACTGCGTCAGCCGGAGGCTCGCTTTCCCTTGACCGGCTTCGTCGACTTGGCCGGCTTCCTCGGCTTGGCCGGCTTCATTGGCTTGGCCAGCTTCATCGGCTTGATCGGGTGCGGGGCGTTCTTGGCCGGTTGTGTGGCCTTCCAGTCCGGGTGGCCGGGCATCGGCGGGGTCTTCTCGCCGTACAGCCATGCCCGGAAGAACCCGCTCAGGTCACGGCCTGCGATCCCCGAGGCGAGGTTCTCGAAATCGGCCGTGGTGCCGTTGCCGTCCTGGTGCGACTGCACCCAGACGCGCTCCAGCCGTTCGAAGGCGGGCCGCCCGATCTCCTGGCGCAGGGCGTACAGGACCAGCGCCGCGCCGTCGTAGATGTTCGGGCGGAAGATGCTGATCTTCTGGCCCGGCTTGGGCGGCTTGGGGGCGGCGGGCGGTCCGCCGGAGGCGCGCCAGCTGTCGGAGGAGCCGTAGGCCGCCTTCATGCGGTCCACCATGGGCTTCTTCGCCTTCTCCTCTGCGTACAGCGCCTCGTACCAGGTGGCGTGCCCCTCGTTCAGCCACACGTCGGACCAGGTGGCCGGGCTGACGCTGTCGCCGAACCACTGGTGGGACAGCTCGTGCACCATGATCGACTCGACGTACCACTTGGGGAAGGACGGCTCGGTGAACAGGCTCTTCTCGAACAGGGAGAGGGTCTGCGTCTCGAGTTCGAAGCCGGTGGCGGCCCGGGCCATGAGCAGACCGTACGTCTCGAACGGGTACGGACCGACCTTGCTCTCCATCCAGGCGATCTGGTCGGGAGTCTTCGCCAGCCAGGGCTCCAGGGCCTTGCGGTCCTGGGTGGGTACGACGTCGCGTACGGGCAGTCCGTGCGGTCCGGCGCGGCGCACCACGGTGGAGCGGCCGATGGACACCTGGGCGAGTTCGGTGGCCATGGGGTGCTGGGTGCGGTACGTCCAGGTGGTGGAGCCGCCGACCTTGTCCACGCCGGTCGGCACTCCGTTGGCGACAGCCGTGTAGCCGTTGGGGGCGTTGATCCGGAAGGTGAACATCGCCTTGTCGGAGGGGTGGTCGTTGCACGGGAACACCAGGTGCGCGGCGTCGGCCTGGTTGGCCATGGCGAGACCGTCGGAGGTGCGCACCCAGCCGCCGTCCTGGTCCTTGGCGGACACCGGGTCGCTGGTGTGGTGCACGGTGATCCGCGTCCAGCTGCCTCTGAGCAGCCTCCTGCTCGGGGTGACGACCAGGTCCTCGCCCGCGCTGGTGAAGGCGGCGGGCCGGCCGTCGACCTCGACGGACTCGACCTTGCCGTGCGCGAAGTCGAGGTTGAGGCGCTCCAGGGACGCGGTCGTCCAGGCGTCGATGGTGGTGACGGCCTTCAGGGGCTTGTCGTTCGTGCCCGGGTAGGTGAGGGAGAGGTCGTACGACGCGACGTCGTATCCGGGGTTGCCCAGGTACGGGAAGATCCGGTCGCCGATCCCCAGGGGGACGGCGGGGGCACTCGCGGCGAGGAGGCTGACGGAGACGGCGGAGGCGAGCAGCGCCGCCGCGCGGCGCCGGGAGAACCTGCTGGTCGGCCGGGACGGCCGGACGCGGGGGGTGAGCAACATGGACCACCGCTACCAGCGCGCGCGGGCGCTCCGGCGACGACGCGCGCCCAATCCACCCGAAGGGGTGGGTCGGGGCGCGTCCCTCAGGAGGCCGGGGCCTGGTACTGCGCCCGGGCCACGTCGTACACGCCGGGCACGTTGCGCATCGCGCGCATGAGGGCCGGGAGGCGGGCCGCGTCGGGGAGCTGGAGGGTGTACGTGTGGCGGACGCGCTGCTGGCTCGGCGGCGCGACGGTCGCGGAGACGATCTCGGCGCCTTCCAGGGCGATCGCCTCGGTGAGGTCGGCGAGCAGATGCGGGCGGCCGAACGATTCGGCGACGAGCGTGACCCGGCACGCGGTGGTGTCACCCCAGCGCACACCGATCTCGGCACGCCCCCCGCTCCTCATGTGCGCCACCGCGGCGCACTCCGCGCGGTGCACCGTCACCACTCCCCCGCGCACGGAGAACCCGGTGACCTCGTCGGGCGGTACGGGCGTACAGCATCCGGCGAGACGTACGGTCGCGCCCGGCCGGTCCACGACGGCGCTGGCGGAGCGGGGGCGGGCGGACGCCGGGCGGCTGAGGGGCGTGCCGGCAGGCGGGTGGGCGTGGGTGGCGTGTGGGCCGCGGGGGGCGGTGGCTCGGTTCGTGCCGTGTGTGTTGCGTGGGCCGTGTGCGCCGGACCCGCTCGCCTCGCTCGCTTCTCCCGTCTTTCCTGCCTCTTCCGTCGTTCCTCCCGCTCCTGCCGCTCCCGTCTCGCCTGCCACGGTCGTCTCGCCGTCGGCGCCCGCCGGATGTGCTGCCAGCCACCGTTGGATGGCGATCCGCGCGGCCGGGGTGTGGGCGTGCTCCAGCCACTCCCTCGACGGCTCGGAGGCCGGGTCCTGGCCCATGAGGAGTTGGACCGTGTCGCCGTCCCTGAGGACCGTACTGAGCGTCGCCAGACGGCCGTTGACGCTGGCGCCCATGCACGCGTGCGCGTCCTCGCCGTACTGGGCGTAGGCGGCGTCCACGCAGGTGGCGCCCTCGGGCAGGCCGAGCGTGCCGCCGTCGGGCCGGAAGACGGTGATCTCGCGGTCCTGGGCGAGGTCCTCGCGCAGGGTGGACCAGAAGGTGTCGGGGTCGGGCGCGGCCTCCTGCCAGTCGAGGAGGCGGGAGAGCCAACCGGGGCGGGTGGGGTCGGCGCGCTCGCCGTCGCTCGCCGACTGCTCCTCCGAAGGAGGAGCGTAGGGATTGCCGAGCGCGACGACTCCGGCCTCGGCGACCCGGTGCATCTGGTGGGTGCGGATGAGGACTTCGACGATCTGTCCGTCCGCGCGCGCGACGGCGGTGTGCAGCGACTGGTACAGGTTGAACTTCGGTACGGCGATGAAGTCCTTGAACTCCGAGACGACGGGCGTCATACAGGTGTGCAGCTCGCCCAGGACGCCGTAACAGTCCGCGTCCTCGTTCACCAGCACCAGCAGACGGCCGAAGTCGGCGCCGCGCAACTGCCCGCGCTTGCGTGCCACCCGGTGCACGGAGACGAAGTGCCGGGGCCGGATGAGGACTTCGGCCTGGATGTCGGCATCGCGCAGGACCGTGCGTACCTCGTCGGCGATCGCCGCGAGCGGGTCGTCGGAGCGCGCAGCGTTGTCGTCGATCAACCCGCGCGTGTGGGCGTACTCCTCGGGGTGGAGGATCGCGAAGACGAGGTCCTCCAGCTCGGTCTTGAGGGCCTGGACGCCGAGGCGTTCGGCGAGCGGAATGAGGACGTCGCGGGTGACCTTGGCGATGCGGGCCTGCTTCTCGGGCCGCATCACGCCGAGCGTGCGCATGTTGTGCAGGCGGTCGGCGAGTTTGATCGACATCACGCGCACGTCGCTGCCGGTGGCGACGAGCATCTTGCGGAAGGTCTCGGGCTCGGCGGCCGCCCCGTAGTCGACCTTCTCCAGCTTCGTCACCCCGTCGACGAGATAACGGACCTCCTCGCCGAACTGTTCCCGCACCTGATCGAGTGTCACGTCCGTGTCCTCGACGGTGTCGTGCAGCAGCGAGGCCGTCAACGTCGTGGTCTCGGCGCCGAGTTCGGCGAGGATCAGGGTCACCGCGAGGGGGTGCGTGATGTACGGTTCGCCGCTCTTGCGCATCTGGCCGCGGTGCGAGGACTCGGCCAGGACGTAGGCACGGCGCAGCGGTTCGAGGTCGGCGTCGGGGTAGTGGGCGCGGTGGGCCTCGACGACGTGGCCGATGGCGTCGGGGAGCCTGTCGCGGGAGGTGGTGCCGAGCAGCGCGGCCCGGCCGAGGCGGCGCAGGTCGATCCGGGGGCGGGCCTTCCTGCGGGGCGCTGTAGGGGCTACAGGGCCAGGGGTCGCAGGGTTCGTGGCCTCCGCACTCATGGGCACCTCCGGCTCGTGGACCGGCGGACGGGGCCTCGGGGCGTGCGCGACTCGGGGAAGGCTACGTTCCCCCGTCCGTGCCGGTGCTTGATGCTACCGAGCCCATCACGTGCGACTGACCGCCTCTCGCCGAGCGTGAAACGGATCACCCATTCGAGCGACGAGGCGGGAGGTTTACGGTTTTGCGCCACGGGCCCGGCGGTGGGCCGTGGTTTCGAAGCCTCCCCGGCGGTCTCGCCACCGCGGATACGCGCGTCCAAGACCGCCGGAGCGGTGATTCACCAGGTCGAGACCGGGATGCACCAGGTCAGCGGACCGCGTTTTCCAGCCACTCGGCGTCGATCTCGCCCTCGGCGACGATCACCGCGGCGCCCGTCATCTCGATCTCGCCGTCGGCCCGCTCGGTGATGACAAGGCTCCCGCCGGGCAGGTCCACGGTGTACGTCACCGGGGTCCCGGTGGCGGCCGGGTCGGCACCGTCACGCCGCGCGGCAGCCACGGCGACGGCACACGCGCCCGTGCCGCAGGAGCGGGTCTCACCGGAGCCGCGCTCGTGCACGCGCATCGCGACGTGGCGGGGGCCGCGGTCGACGACGAACTCGACGTTCACACCCTCCGGGTAGGCGTCGGCCGGGCTGAAGGGCGGCGGGGTGAACAGGGTGCCCGCGTGCGCAAGATCGTCGACGAAAGCGACCGCGTGCGGGTTGCCCATGTTCACGTTCCGTGCGGGCCAGCTGCGCTCGCCGACGCTCACCGTGACGTCGCCCTCGGGGAGGCGGGCGCTGCCCATGCCGACGGTGATGTCACCGTCCTTGGCGATGTGCACCGTCTTCACTCCCGCGCGCGTGGCGATCGCGATGTCCCCTTCGGCCACATGTCCCGCGTGCTGGAGGTAGCGCGCGAACACACGCGTGCCGTTGCCGCACATCTCCGCGATCGAGCCGTCGCCGTTGCGGTAGTCCATGAACCACTCCGCCTCGTCGGCCATCGCCCGGGCCTCCGGATGCGCGGAGGAGCGCACGACGTGCAGCACCCCGTCACCGCCGATGCCGGCACGGCGGTCGCACAGGGCGGCGACGGCGGCCGGAGTCAGGTCCAGGGCGTTCTCGGGGTCCGGGACGATCACGAAGTCGTTCTCGGTGCCGTGCCCCTTGAGGAATGCGATCCGCGTGCTCATTCCTCGATCGTACGGGCTCGGTGCGACATCCCCACTCGTCAGCGGGCTCCGCACCAGTCAGCCGCCCGTGGCGCGGTCGCGGGCCGCACGCCGCTCAACACAGGCGGGCCACGCGCTGGGCCGCAAGCTGCTCAGCGCAGGCGCGCCACGCGCCACACGGCAAGGATCGCGACGACGGCCACCACGAGGCCGTAGCCGAGGACGACCCGCCAGTCGGGCCGGCGTCCGGAGCCGCGCGGGGGCAGGCCGGGCCAGGTGTAGCCGACGCGGCGGGCGGCCATCATGCCCCAGCCTGCCGCGCAGCTGCAGATCAGCAGGCCCAGCATGGCGACGACCGCGCCACTGTCGCCGAAGTCGAAGGCCAGCGGGAAGGCGAACATCAGCGAGCCGAGTGCGGCCAGGCCGACGATGGGGGCGAGCTGCCAGAGGCGCAGGCGGCGCTGCGGGCGCAGCTCGACCTCGAACTCCGGGCCGCCCGCGAACATCTCCTCGGGCCGAGGACCGTCGTCGGTGACGCCACCCGGCGTCTCGTCGGGGCCGTCGGAGCTCAGGCTGTCCTCGCCCTGCTCCGGTTCGCCTGCGTCGGTGGTGACGTGCTCGGTGCCTTGTGCGGTGTCGCGAGGGCCGGCCTCCATCGCCACGCGCCCTCCCAACTCGGACTCCACTTGGTCGATCGAAGGTCGATGATGGCACGGCGCCGAAGGCCTCGATGACCGGCGGCGCATCCCGATGCCATCACGTGATCAGGCTGTAACCGGCCCTTCGACCAATGTCATCGCACGGTGTGGAAGTTCCGCGCGGTCCGCCGCGGCCCCGCTCAGCCAGTGCACCCGGGGGTCGCGCCTGAACCATGAATCCTGACGGCGCGCGAAGCGCTTGGTGGCGCGTACGGTCTCGGCCCGCGCCTCCTCCTCGGTGCACTCCCCGGCGAGCGCCGTGAGCACCTGCTGGTAGCCGAGCGCACGCGACGCCGTACGCCCTTCGCGCAGGCCCCGCGCCTCCAGCCCGCGCACCTCGTCCACGAGCCCGGCCTCCCACATCCGGTCGACACGCAGCGCAATGCGCTCGTCGAGCTCGGGGCGGGCCACGTCGACGCCGATCTGCACGGTGTCGTAGACGGAGTCGTGGCCGGGGAGGTTGGCGGTGAAGGGCTGGCCGGTGATCTCGATCACCTCCAGGGCCCGGACGATACGGCGGCCGTTGCCGGGCAGGATCGCGCGCGCGGCCTCGGGGTCGGCGGCGGCGAGACGCGCGTGCAGCGCGCCGGAGCCGCGCAGCGCGAGTTCCTCCTCCAGCCGGGCCCTGACCTCGGGGTCGGTACCGGGGAACTCCAGGTTGTCGACCGCTCCCCGGACGTACAGGCCGGAACCGCCGACCAGGATCGGCCAGCGCCCCTCGGCGAGCAGTGCATCGATCCGGGCGCGGGCCAGCTTCTGGTACTCGGCGACCGATGCCGTGACGGTGACGTCCCAGATGTCCAGGAGGTGGTGCGGAACGCCGGCGCGCTCCTCGAGCGTCAGCTTGGCGGTACCGATGTCCATCCCTCGGTACAGCTGCATGGAGTCGGCGTTGATGACCTCGCCACCGAGCTGTTGAGCCAGGAAAACGCCCAGATCGGACTTTCCGGCCGCGGTGGGTCCGACGACGGCGATGACTCGGGGGGCGGAGGATGCACTGCTCACCGCACCAGTCTCGCAAACCCCGGACGCTGCCTTGAGCGGCCCGGACGGAGAACTCTTCGGGCCCCTGGTACCGCCCGATCGGGAATCCCCAGGGCAACGCGGGATTTCGTCCGCACGAGTAACGTAATGAGCGGGTATGGGCGTTTTCGCAGGACCGCTCGGGAAGGGCGTGGGAAGCCGCGGAGGAGTCGGCTGGTGTGCTGCGGGCGGCCGAGGGTAGACGACCGAGGACACGGCGGCGGAGCCGGAACGGCACGGCACGGCACGGCATTGGCCGTCACAGGCGTCGCACCCGCTGTGCCCGTCGCCGAGCGAGGGCGCCGAAGCTCCGGGACTCCCGGCCCCCGCACAGCGGTCAGGCGCGGAGATCGCCGGCGACGCGGCCGGCGGCCGGGAGCGCGGACCGTGAAGGCGCCGTACGCAACTGTCCCGCGAGGGAAGGTGAACCATGAGCCTTTTCGACAATTTGAAGGCCAAAATCGGTCCGGTCAGGGAGAAGATGTCGGATCTCGCCCACCAGCAGGGCGACAGGATCCAGCACGGCATCGACAAGGCAGCGCACGTCGTCGACGAGAAGACCAAGGGCAAGTACAGCGAGAAGATCCACACGGGCTCCGACAAGGCCAAGCACGCCATGGACCGGCTTGCGCACAATGACGGTCACGAGGCGAGCCACGGCACGAACCCCACGCCCCCGGACACGCCACCGCCGCCGACTTCCTGAACCGAACGGCACAGCGACCGGTGAACGGACGGCCGTGGAGCGCGACGCTCCCGGCCGTTGCCGTTTTCCTGCCCCTCTCCCTCTCCCCAGGCCCCTCCCCCGAAGTCGGCCTACGACCAGGAGGCGACGATGTAGCCCACCCCGTACGGCGCGTCCTCGTACAGCAGCGCGCCGGTCAGGTCGGCGCCCTCGGCCGCGCCCGCGAGGACCTGCCAGGGAGCGCGGCCTGAGGCCTTCAGCTCGTGGGCCAGCTCGGCGTCCAGTGCCTTGAGTGCCGCCACGTCCGCCGCGCCCAGCGCACGCGCGACCTCCGCGTCGAAAGGCGCCGCCCGTTCGTCGAGATAACCCGGCGCCTTGACCGTGCGGCATGCGCTGGCGTCGCCCATCACCAGCAGTGCCACCCGCGCGGCCTGTGCGCCGATCTCCCTTCCGACTTCACTACACCGCTCGGCGTCGAGCGATTCCCCTACGCCGAGTCCCTCGATCGGGGCGTCTGCCCAGCCGGTGCGCTCCAGCAGCCAGGCGGCGACGGCCAGGGACGGCGGCAGCTCGCGCTCGGACGGCGCGGTCGTTCCGGTGTCCCGGCCCAGCCGTACGTCGAGGTCCACCCCGAAGCCGCGGAAAGATCCCGGGGTGCCCTGGGGATGGGCCCCGCGACCGCTCTGCTCGGCGGGCCCGACGACGACCAGCCGGTCGGGGCGGGCGGCTGCCAGCACGCCGAGCGCGTCCGTGCACGCGGCACGCGCGGCGTCCAGCTCGGATGCGGCACCCTCGGCGACATCGGGCACGAGGAGCGGTGGGCAGGGACAGACTGCGGCGGCGACAAGCATGATCGGCAGCGTAACCCCCTACGGCGACGAGACGGCACTCCAGGCCGCCATGCCTCACCCCCCTCCCAGGTGCGGAAGACGGTGCGACAGCGACCGGCCCCGCTGCCAGGGCTATGGCAGCGGGGCCGGGGAACGCACGGCCTGGCCGTACGTCAGCAGATGCCGGTGCGGTGCCTCAGTCGCAGCCGCAGCCGCTGCCCGTGGCGACCGGGAGCGGCTCGGGGGCACCGATCTTCGGGAGCCCGAGCATCACGCCGGTCGGCTTGGCGGCCTCAGCGGCGTTGCGCTTCTCCCAGGCGTCGCCCGCGCGCGTGGGGCGCACGTCGAGGACCTGGCCCTCGGCGAGGAGGTGGTGCGGTGCGGCGTACGTGATCTCGACCGTGACGACGTCGCCGGGGCGCACCTCCTGCTCCGGCTTGGTGAAGTGGACCAGGCGGTTGTCGGGGGCGCGGCCGGAGAGGCGGTGGGTGGCGCCGTCCTTGCGGCCCTCGCCCTCGGCGACCATCAGCTCCAGGGTGCGGCCGACCTGCTTCTTGTTCTCCTCCCAGGAGATCTCCTCCTGAAGGGCGACGAGACGCTCGTAACGCGCCTGGACGACCTCCTTGGGGATCTGGTTCTCCATGGTCGCGGCGGGGGTACCGGGCCGCTTGGAGTACTGGAAGGTGAACGCCTGGGTGAAGCGGGCCTCGCGCACGGCGTGCATCGTCTGCTCGAAGTCCTCCTCGGTCTCGCCGGGGAAGCCGACGATGATGTCGGTCGTGATCGCCGCGTGCGGGATGGCGGCGCGGACCTTCTCGATGATCCCGAGGTAGCGCTCCTGACGGTAGGAGCGGCGCATCGCCTTCAGGACGGTGTCCGAACCGGACTGCAGCGGCATGTGCAGCTGCGGCATCACGTTCGGCGTCTCGGCCATGGCGGCGATGACGTCGTCGGTGAAGTCGCGCGGGTGCGGGGACGTGAAGCGGACGCGCTCCAGGCCCTCGATGTTGCCGCAGGCGCGCAGCAGCTTGCTGAAGGCCTCGCGGTCGCCGATGTCGGAGCCGTAGGCGTTGACGTTCTGGCCGAGCAGCGTGATCTCGGAGACGCCCTCGCCGACCAGCGCCTCGACCTCGGCGAGGATGTCGCCGGGGCGGCGGTCCTTCTCCTTGCCGCGCAGCGCCGGGACGATGCAGAAGGTGCAGGTGTTGTTGCAGCCGACGGAGATCGACACCCAGGCCGCGTACGCGCTCTCGCGCCGCGTCGGCAGCGTGGAGGGGAACGCCTCCAGGGACTCGGCGATCTCGACCTGCGCCTCTTCCTGCACGCGCGCGCGTTCCAGCAGGATCGGCAGCTTGCCGATGTTGTGCGTGCCGAAGACGACGTCCACCCAGGGCGCCTTCTTCACGATGGTGTCGCGGTCCTTCTGCGCGAGGCAGCCGCCGACCGCGATCTGCATCCCGGGACGGCTCGCCTTCTTCGGCGCGAGGCGGCCGAGGTTGCCGTACAGCCTGTTGTCGGCGTTCTCCCGCACCGCGCAGGTGTTGAAGACGACGACGTCGGCGTCACCGTCCGAACCCTCGGGCGCACGCACGTAACCGGCCTCTTCGAGCAGTCCGGACAAGCGCTCGGAATCGTGGACGTTCATCTGGCACCCGTAGGTGCGTACTTCGTAGGTCTTGGGGGCCTGAACGTCCACTGCGGGGCTCCGGTCGCTGCTGCTGGTCATGGGTCAAGGGTAGGTGCTGACCGGAGAACCGTTCTCCGCGCTCCCTCAGGGGCTTCCTCGGTCGGCAGGGTGTCGCCACTCAGAGGCGCCGCGCTGCGCTCGCGCGTGAGCGGAAGGAACACACCGGGCGCGGCGACGTCCGGCAGCCGCTACTCCGGTCAGGTTTCGATCACGGCGTCGCAGTCCGGGCAGACCAGGGATGCGTACTCCATGGGATACCAGGGCTCTCCAGGGTGCCCAGAGGGATTCCAGCGAGCCGTCTCCATGGCGAAGGTGTCCTTGCCGCAGAGGGTCCGAGGTCCCGCAGTGGTGCGCGCCCCCGGGGCCGCGGGTGCCGCGTGCACCCGGCGGACACGCCGTTCCGCCCCACTCGGCGGTCCCGGCGAGTGGCGCGTTGCCACTGGTTTGTCGAGTTCGTAGACGACGATCTCGCTCATGTCTCCACCGTAGGCGGTCGCCCAGCTCTCAGCTCCGGGACGGACCATGATCATGGTCTGGGGGCTCGGCACGGGTCGGTTCCAGGTGGAGGGTTCCCGGATCGGGTTCGTAGAGGGTGCCGGAACCGGCGTACTCCCTTGCGAACGCTGTGGCGGCGGGCCCCGGCTCACTGATCCGACGGATCCGGTCGAGCCGCAGCCGCAGCTCGAACTCGCGGTCGGCGGCGTCGCGTTGCGGCACGTGCAGCAGGCCGAGGAGGCGGTCCGAGAACTCCTGCGTCCGCCAGGCCCCGGACAGCCGCCGTTCCTCGTAGCCGTCCAGAGCGGCGGTGTCTTCGTGCAGGCAGGCGTGGATGAGGCCCTGGGCGAGGTCGGCGGCGTCGGCCACGGCGAGGTTGAGCCCTTTGCCTCCGGAGGGGGTCAGTACGTGGGCGGCGTCGCCGGCCAGGAACAGTCGCCCGTGCCGCAGGCGGCTCATGACACGACTGCGCAGCCGCAGCACGCCGGCCTCCAGCACACGCGTGACCGCCGGGTCACACGGGCCCGGCGTGAGGCGGACGGCCAGTTCGTCGAGAACGCGTTGCTCGGGCCAGTGCGCGAGATCGACGTCCTGCGGTGCTTCCAGATACAGCCGGGCGATGTTCCCGGCCCGCGGCATCATGCCCGCGAAACCGCACGCGTGGACGGCGTACAGCACGCCCCCGACCGGATGCGTGGCCTCGGCGAGAACGGTGATCCAGTCGTAGGGGTAGCGCCGCTGAACGGCACGGACCGCATGCGAGGGAAAGGTGTCGGCCACGATCCCCTGGGCGCCGTCGCAACCCACCACATAGTCGCTCTCGACGTCTCCTTCCGCGGTATGGACGACCGGCCGGTGGCCGGTGTCGTGCGTGACCGAGGTGACCGGGCACACGAAGTGCATCGGGCACCCGGATCGGGCCAGTTCTGCGATCAGATCCCGCACGAGCAGTTGCTGTGGATAAACCCAGTGATGCGCACCGCCGGAGGACTCTCCGTAGCCGACCCTGATGCGTTCCCCGAGGCAGACGATGTCGCACCAGCCATGCCGGCTCGCCTCCGTGAGGAGGCGGTCGGCGAGTCCTTGCTCGCGCAGGTACGCGACGACGCGGTGTTCCAGCACTCCGGCCCGGGCCTGCTGCTCCACGTGCGCCCGCCGATGCCTCTCCCACACCTGCACGCCGACCCCGGCCCGGTGGAGGACATTGGCCAGCACGAGGCCCGCGGGCCCTGCACCCACGACGGCGACCTGAACGCGCGACCTGCTCATCGCGAGGCCGTCATGGCCGTCATGGCCGTCATGGC
This sequence comes from Streptomyces sp. NPDC046805, assembly GCF_040645355.1. NCBI lineage: Bacteria > Bacillati > Actinomycetota > Actinomycetes > Kitasatosporales > Streptomycetaceae > Streptomyces > Streptomyces sp. NPDC046805. The sequence continues at coordinate 143,665 of NZ_JBEYYC010000019.1, forward strand.
CGTCATGGCCGTCACAGGCTTCACGACCATCGAAGCTAGCAACGGGCGGGGCGCACACGTAGCGCGTGTTTTCAGCCTTTTGTTGCCCTGGTTCGCGCACCGCAGCGGGATACGCCCGGACGCTCCCCGCAGGGGCCTGCTCTACTCCTCCCCGAGGCGTACGACCGCCAGCGTGATGTTGTCGGGGCCGCCCGCCGCGATGGCGGCCTTCCACAGTTCGAAGGCCGCCCGGCCATCGTCGTGCACGCGCAGCACGTCGTCGAGGACGTCCGTCGTCAGCGGGTCGGTCAGGCCGTCGGTGCAGATGAGGCAGCGGTCGCCGGGTGAGAGGGGCGCGGCCTTCACATGGGGGCGGATGGGGCGGTAGCTCGGGCTTCCGCCCAGGCACTGGGTGACGAGGGACGTGGTGCGCTGCCCGGGTTCGAGCGGGGGGCTGTCGTCCACGCTCACCTGGCGCACGGCATCGTCCGAGACCGCGAAGACCCTGCTGTCGCCGACGTTGAACACCATGACCGAGTCGGGCTGCACGACGACTCCGGCGATCGTCGTCCCCATGCCGGTGAGCTCGCTCTCCTCGTCGCCGCCGGCGGCCTCGTAGAGGAAGCGGTTGCAGGCGTTCAGGGCGTCACGGACGGCGTCCTCGCTGGTGAGGAGGGGGCCGAGCGAGGCGATCCGGCGGGCGACCAGGGCGCTGGCCACGTCGCCGCCGGGATGCCCGCCGAGTCCGTCGGCGACGGCGACGACGAGGGGGGTGCCGAGCGGGAAGACCAGGGTCTGCGGATTCTCGGTCACGGTCGCGCACAGCGTCCACGGGCCGACGACCAGGCTGTCCTCGTTCCGTTCGCGGAGCAGCCCGGGATGGCTCAGCGCACTCACAGCGAGGTACGGCAAGGAACGCCACCGCCTTCCGGCAGCGCCCGAACACCCGTTGACGGGCTCCGGTCGCCGCGGCCGGTCATGCCTCCAGGGTAGGCAACGCGCCCGGGGCCCACCCCTGGTGGCGCAGGACGGCCGACACGTCCGGCTTCTCGTAGTGGTCGCCCTTGAGCACCTTGCCGTCGGCCCGGCGGGCGACCTGGCCGTCGGGGCCCAGCTTGCTCATGTTGGAGCGGTGGACCTCGGCGAGCACCGCGTCGAGGTCGATCCCGTGGACCAGCGCCGTGCCGTACGCCACGTAGACGACGTCGGCCAGTTCGTGCGCGAGCCGGTCGAGCGGGCCGGCGACCGAGACCTCGGCGACCTCCGCGGCCTCCTCGGCGAGCAGCTCGCCACGGTGCGCGGCCAGCTCGGCGGACACCTCCGTCGGCGTACTGCGGACGTCGAGGCCGAAGGCGCGGTGGAACTCACGGACGAGGTGGGCGGGCGAGGAGGTCATACGCCCGACTGTAACGGCCGGTAATGGCCGTCTCCGACCGTCCCGGTCCCTGAGCGCACGGCCAGGCCCGATTCGTGAGTACGGCCGGGCCCGGTCCGTGACAGTACGGCCCCGGGATGAACGCACAGCCCCGGAGACCCTGGTCAGGACCGCGGGCGGGCTGGCAGGATCGCGGGCGTGTCCAAGGTGCTCCCCCGTATCGGCAGGCGCCGAGCCCTCCAGGGCTCGGCCGCCGGCTTCGTCGCCTTCGGGCTGTTGCTGTGGTGGCTGGTGCCCCTGGGCGAGGAGGCGCCGAGCGGGACGATCACCTTCAGCACGGGAACGCCTCACGGGGTCTACCAGGAGTACGGCGAGCGGCTGCGCGGCGCGCTCAACCGGGACATGCCGGGCCTGAACGTGAAGCTGCGGGACAGCGCGGGTTCGCAGCAGAACGTACAGCGGGTGGCGAGCGGCGAGGCCGACTTCACCATCGCGGCGGCCGACGCGGTGGAGACGTACGAACTGGGAGGCCGCAAGGGCGCGGGGCGCCTGCGCGGCGTGGCCCGGCTCTACGACGACTACGTGCAGCTCATCGTGCCGCGTGACTCGGACGTCAGGACCGTCGCGGACCTGCGGCACAAGCGGGTGGCGACCGGGGTGCCCGACTCGGGCGTGCGCCTGATCGCGAACCGGGTGCTCAGGGCCGCGGGGATCGACCCCGCGAAGGACATCACGGCGAGGTCCGAGGGCATCGACACCGGGCCCGAGCGGCTGAAGCAGGGCAAGATCGACGCGTTCTTCTGGTCGGGCGGGCTGCCCACCAACGGTCTGGTCGATCTGGCCAGGAGGTTCGACTTCCGGTTCGTCCCGATCGAGGACGACCTCGTGGCCAAACTGCACGACCAGGGTGACGCGGCGCGCTACTACCGGGCCACCAACATGCCCGAGTCGGCCTACCCGTCCGCCCAGCAGGGGTCCACCGTGGCGACGATCGCGGTGTCCAACCTGCTGATGACCCGCAAGGACATGGATCCCCGGCTGACGGAGTGGGTCACCCGCACCGTGATCAAGAGCCGCGACGACATCGGCGCGCACGTGCACTCCGCGCAGCTGGTCGACCTGCGGACGGCGATCTACACCGATCCGCTCACGCTGCACGAAGGGGCACGGCGCTACTACCGGTCGGTCAAGCCGTGACGGCCCCGCAGCCGAACGCCTCCCGGACCGGGGTCAGTTCCTCGGCACCGTCACCGTCACCCGCAGTCCCCGCGGCTCGTGGTGGGCGTAGGCGATCGAGCCGCCTCCCGCCGAGAGCAGGGCCCGGGTGATGGACAGGCCCAGGCCGGAGCCCTTGACGTTCTGGTGGCGGCCGCTGCGCCAGAAGCGGTCGCCGACGCGGGCGAGTTCCTCGTCGGTGAGACCGGGGCCGGTGTCGGTGACCACGACCGTCGCGCTGTCGCCGTGGGCGGCGACGGCCACCTCGACGGTGCCGTCCTCGGGCGTGAACTTCACCGCGTTGTCGATCACCGCGTCCAGGGCGCTGGACAGCGTGACGGGGTCGGCCCACCCGGTGGTGGGCGGGCAGTCGCCGGTCAGCCGTACGCCCTTGGCCTCGGCGGCCGCCGCCCAGGCGGCCACGCGCTCGCCGGCGAGCCGGCCGACGTCGGTCAGCCGCAGGTCCGCTTCGGCGTGCTCGGCCAGCGCGAGGCCGAGCAGATCGTCCAGGACGCGCGCGAGGCGCTTGCCCTCCGTGCGGACCGAGGCGATCTCCTCGTTGCCCTCGGGCAGTTCGAGGGCGAGCAGCTCGATGCGCAGCAGCAGCGCAGAGAGCGGGTTGCGCAGCTGGTGCGACGCGTCGGCGACGAAGGCGCGCTGCTGCTCCAGCACTTCTTCGACGTTGTCCGCCATCTCGTTGAACGAGCGGGCCAGTCTGCGGAGTTCCGGCGGGCCGCCGGCCGCCGCGACCCGGGACTTCAGGCGTCCGCTCGCGATCGCGTGGGTGGTGGCGTCGAGGACGCGTACGGGCCTGAGCACCCAGCCGGTCAGCCGTAGCGCGGCGCCGACGGCCAGCAGCATCGCCGCGAACTCGCCGGCGCCGATGAGCAGCCAGCCCCGCAGTGTCCGCGACCGCATCGCCCCGGTGGGCGAGTCGGTGACCACGACGGCCACGACGTCGCCGTCGCGGATCACCGGTGACGCGACGACGAGGCGGCTGCGCTGCCAGGGCCAGACCTGCGCCGGGTCGTGGCTGCGTCGGCTGAGCAGCGCCTCCGCGAAGGCGTCCCGCACCTCCCCCGCTTCCGGCAGCAGCCAGTCGTCGGGAGCGTTGGCCATCGCGGTGCCGTTGGCGTAGAAGACGCCCGCGCGAATGCCGTAGACGCCGTAGTAGCTGGTGAGTTCGCGGCGCAGGGTCTCCTTGCGCTCGTCCTCGTTGGTGCGGCGGGATCCGGTGCGCGGCCCGTCGGTGACGAACTGGGCGAGCGCCGCGAAGCGAGCCGTGTCGTCGATGCGGTCGACGACCGCCTTCTGCTGCTGGGCGCCGGCCACGCTGACGGCGAGCGGGACGCCGAGCGCGAGCAGGACGGCCGCCATCAGGACGATGAGCAGCGGGAGGAGACGTGTGCGCACCCGTGCCCGCTACGCGGCCGGGGCGACGAGCCGGTAGCCGACGCCGCGCACGGTCTCGATGAGCGCGGGCATGCGCAACTTGGCGCGCAGGGAGGCGACGTGCACCTCCAGCGTGCGCCCCGTGCCCTCCCAACTGGTGCGCCACACCTCGCTGATGATCTGCTCCCGCCGGAAGACCACTCCGGGACGCTGGGCGAGCAGCGCGAGGAGGTCGAACTCCTTGCGGGTCAGCTGGACGACCGCACCGCCCACGGTGACCTGGCGGGTGGGCAGCTCTATGGACAGCGGGCCGAGGCACAGCGCGCTCCCCTCCGCTCCGGCCGCCGCGTCCTCGTGGACGGTGCGCCGGCTGACGGCGTGGATGCGGGCGAGCAGTTCCCCGGTGTCGTACGGCTTCACCACGTAGTCGTCGGCGCCGAGGTTGAGGCCGTGGATGCGGGAGCGGACGTCGGAGCGCGCGGTGACCATGATCACCGGGATGGCGGTGCGCTTGCGGATCTTGCCGCAGACCTCGTAGCCGTCCTGGTCGGGCAGGCCCAGGTCGAGCAGGACCACCCCGAAGCCGTCGCTCTCGGCGACGAGCGCCTGGAGGGCCTCCTCCCCGCTGCGGGCGTGCGTGACGTCGAATCCGTGCCGCGCGAGGATCGCGGACAGGGCGGCGGCGACGTGGTTGTCGTCCTCGACGAGCAGCAGTCTCATTTCGGCCCCCTCCTGTTCAGCACGCGTACGGCCCGGGCTTGTAGAACTTGCGGAAAACACGTGCACGCACGCGTGCACCATGGCAGTCACGCCGATGGACAAGGACGGCGTCAAGAGGGTTCGGGCCGCCCGCCGCTTCCGTTATGCGGCCGATACGCGCCCTGGTCACCGCCGCTACGACTGGTGGCCGGTCGCTACCGGATCGTGATGCTCAGATTCACCTCAGATGTAATGACGCTGGTCGCATAGGGTTACTACTGTCCTCCGGAACCAAGGAGGACGGAGCCCGAGAGCGATGACCGAAGTATCGGTGGCCAAGGAAGACGTGGCCGCGACCGGCGATCTGGTCGTCCTGAAGGATGTCAACAAGCACTTCGGTGCGTTGCACGTGCTCCAGGATGTCGATCTGACGATCGCCCGCGGTGAGGTCGTAGTGGTCATCGGACCCTCCGGGTCCGGAAAGTCCACGCTGTGCCGCACCATCAACCGCCTGGAGACCATCGACTCGGGCACCATCACGATCGACGAAAAGCCGCTGCCCCAGGAGGGCAAGGAGCTGGCCCGGTTGCGGGCGGACGTCGGGATGGTCTTCCAGTCCTTCAACCTCTTCGCGCACAAGACCGTCCTCGAGAACGTGATGCTCGGTCAGGTCAAGGTTCGCAAGGCCGACAAGAAGGAAGCCGAGGAGAAGGCCCGCGCGCTGCTCGACCGGGTCGGTGTGGGCAGCCAGGCCGACAAGTACCCCGCGCAGCTCTCCGGTGGTCAGCAGCAGCGCGTCGCCATCGCGCGGGCCCTGGCGATGGGCCCGAAGGTGATGCTCTTCGACGAGCCGACCTCGGCCCTCGACCCCGAGATGATCAACGAGGTCCTCGAGGTCATGCAGCAGCTCGCCCGTGACGGCATGACGATGATCGTCGTCACCCACGAGATGGGCTTCGCGCGGTCGGCCGCGAACCGGGTGGTCTTCATGGCGGACGGCCGCATCGTCGAACAGGCCGCGCCCGACCAGTTCTTCAGCAATCCGCGCAGCGACCGTGCCAAGGACTTCCTGTCGAAGATCCTGCACCACTGACGACGCCCTTCCGCGCCCCTCGCAGACGGATCAGCAGCCGGCTCGACCGTCGGCCCACTCGTCGGATCAACCGTCCGGTGACGGCCGGCGTTTCCTCACCACTCGTTCTTCCTCGAAGGATGTTCCCCATGCAGCTCCGCAAGGTCACCGCCGCCTCGGCCGCCGTGCTCGCCCTCGCCCTCTCCGCCACGGCCTGCGGCGGCGGCAAGAGCGACGACGGCGCCTCCGGCGGCAAGAAGATCACCATCGGCATCAAGTTCGACCAGCCCGGCCTCGGCCAGAAGACCCCGCAGGGCTACGCGGGCTTCGACGTCGACGTGGCCACGTACGTCGCCAAGAAGCTCGGCTACAGCCCCGACCAGATCGAGTGGAAGGAATCGAAGAGCGCCGACCGCGAGACCATGCTCAAGCGCGGTGACGTCGACTTCATCGCCGCCACCTACTCGATCACCCCGGAGCGCGAGAAGCTGGTCGACTTCGCGGGCCCGTACCTGCTGGCCCACCAGGACGTCCTGCTGCGCTCGAACGACAACTCCATCAAGTCGCCGGCCGACCTGAACAAGAAGAAGCTGTGTTCGGTGACGGGCTCGACCTCGGCGCAGAACATCAAGGACAAGCTGGCCCCTAAGGCCCAGCTGCAGAACTACCCGACGTACTCGGCCTGTCTGACCGGTCTGCAGAACAAGGCCCTCGACGCCCTGACCACCGACGACTCGATCCTCGCCGGTTACGCAGCCCAGCCCCAGTTCAAGGGCAAGTTCAAGCTCGGCGGCTTCAAGATGACGAACGAGAACTACGGCATCGGCGTCAAGAAGGGCAGCCCCCTCAAGGCCAAGATCAACAAGGCGCTGGAGGAGATGGTCTCCGACAAGTCCTGGCAGAAGGCCGTGGACAAGAACTTCGGCCCGGCCCAGTACAAGAACGAGCCCGCTCCGAAGATCGGCGACGTCAAGAGCTGAGGCAGCGCCCTGCTGGTGCGCCGTCCCCCGGGGCGGCGCACCGGGGCACGCACCCCTACACGCGGAAGCGCGGGAGATCGTGTTCGACTTTCTTGAAGGTTACGACCTGCTGGGAGCCTTCTGGACGACGGTGCAGCTGACCCTGCTGTCCGCCGTGGGCTCCCTGATCTGGGGCACCCTGCTGGCCGCCATGCGGGTGGGCCCGGTGCCGCTGATGCGCGGTTTCGGGGCCGCGTACGTGAACATCGTGCGGAACATCCCGCTCACGGTGATCATCCTGTTCGCGTCGCTCGGCCTCAACCAGACGCTGGGCGTCAGCCTCGGTGCGGCGGACGTCGAGACGATCAACTTCCGGCTGGCCGTGCTCGGTCTGACCGCGTACACCTCGGCCTTCGTGTGCGAGGCCCTGCGGGCCGGCATCAACACGGTGCCGGTCGGGCAGGCGGAGGCGGCCCGGGCCCTCGGGCTCGGCTTCACGCAGGTGCTGGGCCTCGTCGTGCTGCCGCAGGCCTTCCGCGCTGCCGTCGGCCCGCTGACGAACGTCCTGATCGCGTTGACGAAGAACACGACGGTCGCTGCCGCGATCGGTGTGGTGGAAGCGGCGGCTCTGATGAAGGAAATGGTCGAGAACGAGGCGCAGTTGCTGCTGATCTCCGCGATCATCGCCTTCGGCTTCTGCTGCCTGACGCTGCCGACCGGCCTGATCCTCGGCTGGGTGGGCAAGAAGGTGGCGGTGAAGCGATGAGTTCGGTCCTGTACGACGCCCAGGGCCCCGGTGCCAAGCGGCGCAACGTCCTCTACACGGCGGTCTTCACCGTCGCCATGGCCGCGCTGCTGTGGTGGGTGTTCAGCACGCTCGCCGACAAGGAGCAGCTGGCCTGGGAGAAGTGGAAGCCGTTCTTCGGCGCCGAGGCGTATGTGACCTACATCTGGCCCGGCCTGCAGAACACGCTGGAGGCCGCGGCGCTGGCCATGATCATCGCGTTGCCGCTGGGCGCCGTGCTCGGTATCGCCCGGCTCTCGGACCACGCGTGGGTGCGGGTGCCGGCCTCGGTCCTCGTCGAGTTCTTCCGGGCCATCCCGGTGCTGGTCCTGATGATCTTCGGGCTCGCGCTGTATGCCCAGTACACCGACGTCGGTTCGGACGAGCGCCCGCTGTACGCGGTCGTCACCGGGCTCGTGCTGTACAACGCCTCGGTCCTGGCGGAGATCGTCCGCGCGGGCATCCTGTCGCTGCCCAAGGGGCAGGGGGAGGCGGCCATGGCGATCGGGCTGCGCAAGAACCAGACGATGCGGATCGTCCTGCTGCCGCAGGCCGTCACCGCGATGCTCCCGGCGATCGTCAGCCAGCTCGTCGTCATCGTGAAGGACACGGCGCTCGGCGGCGCTGTCCTCACCTTCCCCGAACTGCTCGCCTCGGCCAACACGATGAGCGCCTACTACGGCGCCAACACCATCGCGTGCTTCACCGTCGTGGCGGCGATATTCATCGCGATCAACTTCTCGCTCACGTCCTTCGCGAGCTGGCTCGAGCGCCGGCTGCGCCGGGGCAAGAAGTCCACCGGTGCGGTGGTCGGCGTCGACGCGGTCGCCGAACTGTCCGCGCCGGGTGAGCACGAGGACCTGGCGAAGACCTCCTGACCCGATGATCTGACGAGGCGACAACACCCCGGAGGCAGTGGCATGATCGCCACTGCCTCCATCGCTTGACGCCAACACCGGCAATGGGTTGCATACGTTCTGTGATCGTGCACCTTGCGCCAACTTCCTGTTCACACGCGTCCGCCAGGACACCGCTGCGGGCAGGGGGCACCACGCCGTGGACCCGGTGATCATCGTCGGGGCGGGGCCCGTCGGGCTGACGCTCGCCCTGGCCCTGGCCCGCCAGGAGGTGCCGTCCGTCGTCCTCGACGAGGGGCCCGGCAAGGACGAGGCGCGTGCGGCGCGCACGGTCGTCCTGCGCGCGGACACCTCCGCGCTGCTGGAGCGGCTGACCGGTGTCGCACTCGCCGAGCGGGGCGTGCGCTGGGCCGGATGGCGGTCGGTGCGGCGCAAGCAGGTGATGCGCGAGATCGTCTTCGACGACACCGATGCCGCCCCGCTGCACCTGGCCCAGCATGTGCTGACGGCCGCCCTGCGCACCGCCGTCGCCGGGGAACCGCTGGTCGAGTTCGCCCCCGACAGCCGCCTGGACACGATCGAGCAGGAGCCGACGGGGGTCGCCGCACACACCCGTGGCCCCAAGGGCACCTGGTGGCGCGGCAATTACCTGGTCGGCTGCGACGGCCCCCGGTCGACGGTGCGCAAGCTCCAGGACATCCGCTTCCCGGGCCGTACGGCGGTGGAACGGCACGCCGTCGCCGCGCTGCGCACGGAACTTCCGTGGCCCCGCCGGGCGTTGCTCCATCGGATGCCGCCGTGGCGGACGTCCGCGCCCTCGGCCGGGGAGGTGACCGCCCGCCCCCTCCCTAACGACGTGTGGCGCCTGGACTGGCTGCTGCCGCCGGGCAAGGACCTCGTCACGCCCGAACACCTGGTGGCCCGCGTCCGCGAGACCCTCGCGGGCTGGACGGACGGCTCCACACCGCCGTACGAACTCCTCGACACCGGCGTCCACACCGTGCACCACCGGCTCGCCCGCCGGTGGCGCGACAGCCGGGTCTTCCTCGCCGGGGACGCAGCCCATCTGCTCGGCGCGCTCGGCACGCAGGGCCTCGACGAGGGGCTCCGGGACGCCGACAACCTCGCGTGGAAGCTGGCGTCGGCCTGGCATCACGGCCCGAGCGAGGCGCTGCTCGACAGCTACCAGGCGGAGCGGCGCGCGGTGGTCGCCGCCCGGCTGCGCGCCGCCGACCAGGCGCTGCCGATACTGCGCGGCGGTGGCGCCCTGCGCGGGTACGTCCCCGGCACGGGCCGGAGCCACGACGCACTGCTCACGGACGGTCACCTGGGGCGCGGGGCGCTCGGCGCGCCGGGAGCGTACGCCGGCTCACCGCTCGCGCCCCGGCATCTGGAGGCGGAGGTCCCGGTCGACACCCCGCCCGGCGCGCAGGTCGCCGACGTGCGGGTCACGGCGGAGGACGGCTCCTTCGTACGGCTGCACAGCCGGCTCGGTCGCGGGGCGCTGCTGGTCGTCCTCGTCGCTCCGGGCACCGGCGTCTGGGACCGCAAGCACTGGGTGACCGCCGGGATCATGCCCCGCCTGGCGGCCGCCGTGACCGCGCTGCCGCACCCCGCCGAACTGCTGGTGACCGAGAGCTACCCGGGCGCGCCTGCGCACACCGTGCTCCTCGTGCGCCCCGACGGCCATCTGGTCACCGCGCTCAGCGGCGTCCGCCCGGCCGACCTCTACGCGGCCGCGGAGGCGACGCTCGGTGGCGCGGCGACGACGGAGGCTCGGGCGCGGGCGGGAGCAGCGGCGGGAGGGGGTTCCGGTGCTCGGTGAGCCGCGCGGTGAGGTGGAGTTCGAGGTGCGCTGGGAATGCGCGGGGAATGCGGTTGCACGCTCCGGTCCACATGGTGACGGTGAGTTGACCGGGGTACACCGGCGTGGTGTACTCCGCTTCGTGACCGACACCTGTGTGCGCCTGTGGCGGAGGGTCCATATGGACCTCGTCCGCTACGCGGGCTGCGTGTGTCGTCCGTCCTGCTGATCTCGCATCCCTCTCCTTGCCGCGCGCCGCTTCCGCGTCGCCGCGCGGCCCCTCCGCGAACGCACATCAGGACGGTGCACGTGTCTGTCTCTCCCTTCCCGTCTACCTCTCCCGCCGCCTCCCGGTCTGACTCACCGACTGTCGCCTCGCCGGCCGCCGCGTCTGTCGCCTCGTCACCCACGCAGGCCGAACTCCTCGACTTCGTGCGGCGTACGGCCGCCGACACCGAGCTGATCTCCTCGCTTCCGCTCGACCCGGAGGGGCGTACCTGGGTACGGCTCGACGGTCCCGGTGGCAGCGAGGCGTGGCTGATCGGCTGGCCACCCGCAACCGGTACCGGCTGGCACGACCACGCCGAATCGGTCGGCGCCTTCGTCACCGCGTCCGGCGAGCTCACGGAGAACTCGCTCGCCGCCCGGCTGCCCACCGACGGCTGGACGACCCTGGAACTCACCGACGGCGTGGACCGTGAGCGGCGCCTGCCGGCCGGGCAGGGCCGGGACTTCGGGCAACACCATGTCCACGAGGTGCTCAACGAGTCCACCGATCGGCACGCGATCTCCGTGCACGCCTACTACCCGCCCCTGCCGCAGATCCGCCGCTACAGCAGGGCGGGCCAGGTGCTGCGCCTGGAGCAGGTCGAGCGCCCGCAGGACTGGCAGTGAGCGGGGCGGGACGCGGGACCGGTGAACAGCCGCCCGGCATCGACGCGTTGCTGGAGCGGGTGCGCGACGGCTACCGGCGGATCGAGCCACGGGAGGCGTACGACGCGGCGCGAACCGGGGAGGCCCTGCTGGTCGACATCCGGTACGCCGCCCTGCGCGAGCGGGACGGGCTGATTCCCGGCGCGCTCGTCGTGGAGCGCAATGAGCTGGAGTGGCGGCTGGATCCCCGGGGCAGCCATCGCGTTCCGGAGGCCACCGGCCACGACCTCCGCATCGTGGTGATCTGCAACGAGGGCTACGCGTCCAGCCTCGCGGCCGTCTCCCTGCACCAGTTGGGCCTGCACCGGGCCACGGACCTGGTCGGCGGCTTCCAGGCGTGGAAGGCGGCGGGGCTCCCGGTGACGCGCTGAGTCCGTCGTGCGCCGGGCGCTTCCGTGCCCGGCGCCTCGCCCCTCGCCCCTCGCCCCTCGCCCCTCGCCCCTCGCCCCTCGCCCCTCGCCCCTCGCCCCTCGCCCCTCGCCCCTCGCCCCTCGCCC
>NZ_JBEYYC010000020.1:0-148065 GCF_040645355.1 Streptomyces sp. NPDC046805
GACCCCCATCGCGTCGACGCCCTCCTCCGCCTTGCAGCTGCACGCACCAGACCCCGCTCCCTGATCCGGCCTGATCCAAACGAAAGACCCTAGCCACCCGCGGACGCCGCCCCGAGCGGTGAGTCGTACGACAGGGCCCCGCCACTCGAGCCGAGTGGCGGGGCCCTGGAACGATGATGCGTCGGCTCAGCCGCCGAACTCCTGCAGGCCCTTCAGCGCCTGGTCCAGGAGCGCCTGGCGGCCCTGGAGCTCCTTCTCGAGCTTGTCGGCCCGGGCGGTGTTGCCCTGGGCGCGCGCCTGCTCGATCTGGCCCTGCAGCTTGTCCACGGCGGCCTGGAGCTGACCGGTCAGACCCGCGGCACGCGCGCGTGCCTCCGGGTTGGTCCGGCGCCACTCGGTCTCCTCGGCCTCCTGGAGGGCCCGGTCGACCGCGTGCATCCGGCCCTCGACCTTCGGACGCGCGTCGCGCGGCACGTGGCCGATGGCCTCCCACCGCTCGTTGATCGAACGGAAGGCGGCCCGGGCCGACTTGAGGTCCGTGATCGGCAGGAGCTTCTCGGCCTCCTCGGCCAGCTCCTCCTTCAGCTTCAGGTTCTCCGCCTGCTCCGCGTCCCGCACGGCGAAGACCGAGCTGCGGGCGGCGAAGAAGACGTCCTGGGCGCCGCGGAAGCGGTTCCACAGGTCGTCCTCGTGCTCGCGCTGGGCGCGGCCCGCGGCCTTCCACTCCGCCATCAGCTCGCGGTAGCGGGCCGCCGTCGGACCCCAGTCCGTCGAGCCGGACAGCGCCTCGGCCTCGGCGACCAGCCGCTCCTTGGCCTTGCGGGCGTCCTCGCGCTGCGCGTCCAGCTGCGCGAAGTGCGCCTTGCGGCGCTTGGAGAACGCCGAGCGGGCGTGCGAGAAGCGGTGCCACAGCTCGTCGTCGGACTTGCGGTCCAGCCGCGGCAGCCCCTTCCAGGTGTCCACCAGGGCGCGCAGCCGCTCACCGGCGGCCCTCCACTGGTCGGACTGGGCCAGCCGCTCCGCCTCGGTGACCAGCTCCTCCTTGGCGTGCCGGGACTCGTCGGACTGCTTCGCCCGCTGCGCCTTGCGCTCCTCACGGCGGACCTCGACGGTCTCCACGAGCTTGTCCAGCCGGGTCCGCAGCGCGCCCAGGTCACCGACCGCGTGGTGCGCGTCGACCTGCTCGCGCAGGTGGTCGATGGCGGTCTGGGCGTCCTTCGCCGACAGGTCGGTGGTCCGCACGCGCTTCTCGAGGAGGCCGATCTCGACAACCAGGCCTTCGTACTTGCGCTCGAAGTAGGCCAGCGCCTCCTCTGGGGAGCCGGCCTGCCAGGATCCGACGACCTGCTCGCCGCCGGCCGTACGCACGTACACGGTCCCCGTCTCGTCGACGCGGCCCCACGGGTCGCTGCTCACAGCGCCTCCTCCACATGATGCCTGCGAGGGGTTCCCGCCCCCGGGCATCGTCCACAGTTTCGTCACGGCCAACATAGGCGACCGGCGGGTGGCCTGTCCGCATCCCGCGCGACCGAAATTCCGCAGTTGGCCGTCTTGAACGTCCGGAATCCGCGCCGGGCGTCAGGATTTGGTGACGGTCGCCTTGTTGATCACAACGGTCGCGTTCGGCGCACCGTCACCGCGACCGGTGTTCTCGCCCGCGGCGGCGATCTTCTTCAGTACCTTCATGCCACCCGCGTCGATGGTTCCGAACGGCGCGTAGCTGGGCGGCAACTGGCTGTTCTGGTACACGAGGAAGAACTGGCTGCCGCCGGTGTGCGGCCGGCCGGTGTTCGCCATCGCCACCGTGCCTGCCGGGTAGACGTTGCCCTTCAGGCTTTTGTCCTTCAGGTTCTCGTCCGGGATCGTGTAGCCGGGACCGCCGCTGCCGCTGCCCGTCGGGTCACCGCACTGCAGCACGTAGATGCCGTTGGTGGTGAGCCGGTGGCACTTGGTGTGGTCGAAGAACCCCTTGCCGGCAAGGTAGTTGAAGGAGTTCACGGTGTGCGGCGCCGCCGACGCCTTCAGCGCGATGCCGATGTCACCGCACGTCGTCCCCAGCTTCATCGTGTACGACGCCGACTTGTCGATCGTGACCGCCGGCTCCTTCTTCCAACTCAGCTTCTGCACCGCGCCCTTGGCGGGCTTCTCGCACGGGTCCGGCGCCTTCTTCGGGGCCGAGGGGCTGGGCGTGGCATCGGCGGCGGGGTCGGCCTTGTCGTCGTTGCCCTTCAGCACGCCGGTCGTGTACAGCGCGAGACTGCCGATGACGACCACGCCGAGCACCGACGCGATCACGGAGTTGCGCACACGTGCCTTGCGTCGCGCGGTCGTACGCCGCTGCTGCTGCCGCAAGAACTTCTCCCGGGCGAGCTGACGCCGCCGCTGCTCCTGGCTGACCACCGGGTTGTCTCCTCATGCGTGTCGTGTGCCGACCATGACGCGTGCGTCCTGTGATCCGATCGCAGCGTTTAGCCCCGTACCGTATATGGGTTAGCTGAGGAAACGGCAGCGCCGGTAGGCTCTGGACGACAGCTGTAGCCGCCCGAATCGACACAACGAAGGACGATCGTGCTCATTGCCGGGTTCCCCGCCGGGGCCTGGGGGACGAACTGTTATCTCGTCGCCCCCGCCGCCGGTGAGGAGTGCGTGATCATCGACCCCGGCCATCAGGCCGCCCAAGGCGTCGAGGAAGCGCTGAAGAAGCATCGGCTCAAGCCGGCCGCCGTCGTCCTCACCCACGGCCATATCGACCACGTCGCGTCGGTCGTCCCGGTGTGCGGCGCCCACGACGTGCCCGCGTGGATCCATCCCCGGGACCGGTACATGCTGAGCGACCCCGAGAAGGCGCTCGGCCGCTCCATCGGCATGCCGCTGATGGGCGAGCTGACCGTGGGCGAGCCGGACGACGTCAAGGAGCTCACCGACGGCGCGAAGCTGGAGCTCGCCGGCATGGAGTTCTCGGTCGCGCACGCGCCGGGCCATACCAAGGGGTCGGTGACCTTCCGGTTGCCCGAGGCCGCGGACATCCCGCCGATCCTGTTCTCGGGCGACCTGCTCTTCGCCGGCTCCATCGGACGCACCGACCTGCCCGGCGGTGACATGGACGAGATGCTCGACTCGCTGGCCCGCGTGTGCCTGCCGCTCGACGACTCGACCGTGGTGCTGCCCGGTCACAACGAGCACACGACCATCGGCCGTGAGCGCGCCACCAACCCGTATCTGAGGCAGGTGGCCGGCGGCCTGGGAGCGAACCCCGACGCCGCTCCCCGACGAGGAATCTGACGAGAGACTTTCCGTGAGCACCTTCAAGGCCCCCAAGGGCACGTACGACCTGATCCCGCCGGACTCCGCGAAGTACCTGGCGGTCCGCGAGGCGATCGCGGCTCCCCTGCGCAACTCCGGCTACGGCTACATCGAGACCCCCGGCTTCGAGAACGTCGAGCTCTTCGCGCGCGGTGTCGGCGAGTCGACCGACATCGTCACCAAGGAGATGTACGCCTTCGAGACCAGGGGCGGCGACCAGCTCGCCCTGCGCCCGGAGGGCACCGCCTCCGTCCTGCGCGCCGCCCTGGAGGCCAACCTGCACAAGGCGGGCAACCTCCCGGTCAAGCTCTGGTACTCCGGCTCGTACTACCGCTACGAGCGCCCCCAGAAGGGCCGCTACCGGCACTTCTCCCAGGTCGGCGCGGAGGCGATCGGCGCCGAGGACCCGGCGCTGGACGCCGAGCTGATCATCCTGGCCGACCAGGCGTACCGGTCGCTCGGCCTGCGCAACTTCCGCATCCTGCTCAACAGCCTGGGCGACCAGGAGTGCCGTCCGGTCTACCGGGCCGCGCTCCAGGACTTCCTGCGCGGCCTGGACCTCGACGAGGACACGCGCCGCCGCGTCGACATCAACCCGCTGCGGGTCCTCGACGACAAGCGCGAGTCGGTCCAGAAGCAGCTCACGGGCGCTCCGCTCCTGCGGGACTACCTGTGCGATGCCTGCAAGACGTACCACGAGGAGGTCCGCGAGCTGCTCACGGCGGCGGGCGTGGCCTTCGAGGACGACCCCAAGCTGGTGCGCGGCCTGGACTACTACACCCGTACGACCTTCGAGTTCGTCCACGACGGCCTGGGCTCCCAGTCCGCGGTGGGCGGCGGCGGCCGCTACGACGGTCTGTCCGAGATGATCGGCGGCCCCGCGCTGCCGTCGGTGGGCTGGGCGCTGGGCGTCGACCGCACGGTGCTGGCGCTGGAGGCCGAGGGCGTGGAGCTGGACCTCCCGTCCTCGACCAGCGTCTTCGCGGTCCCGCTCGGCGAGGAGGCCCGACGCCTCCTGTTCGGCAAGATCACCGAGCTGCGCAAGGTCGGCATCGCTGCGGACTTCGCGTACGGCGGCAAGGGCATCAAGGCGGCGATGAAGGCGGCCAACCGGTCCGGTGCGCGCTATGCCCTGGTGCTGGGAGAGCGTGACCTTGCCGAGGGTGTCGTCCAGCTCAAGGACATGGAGTCCGGCGAGCAGACGACGATCGGTGTGAACGAGATCGTGGCCGAGCTGGAGTCCCGGCTCGGTTAGTGCGTGAGGGCGCCGGGATGCCCGGCGCCCTCCTCACGGTCCCGCCGACCGTCAACCCCGTGGGCGCCGATTCGCCTTCCCGGACGATTCCGGCACGTGAAGCGAACATTCCGGGGCCTGTGCTCGTACCTCCTTATGTCCACTGAACGGTGGACGGGCCCGCCCGTACGGCACAATGGCCCCTGCCCGAAGCAGGTCCACCTCTCCAGCAGACGGAATCGGCGTGATGAGCAAGACGACAGTCAAGGACGTCTCCACCGAGCCCGGGCCCGAGCCCCAGCGCGGCTCCGGCGCGCCCCGGACGGAGGGCGGCAGCCGCGCCCTCGCCCTGCTGCTGGTGATCACCGGCGCCGCCGGACTGCTCGCCGCCTGGGTCATCACGATCGACAAGCTCAAGCTGCTCGAGGCCAAGGTCGAGGGCAAGACGTTCACGCCCGGCTGCAGCCTCAACCCGGTCGTCTCCTGCGGCAGCGTCATGGAGAGCAAGCAGGCCGCGGTCTTCGGCTTCCCCAATCCGATGCTGGGCCTGGTCGCCTACGGCATCGTCATCTGCGTCGGCATGAGCCTGCTGGCCCGCGCCCGCTTCCCGCGCTGGTACTGGCTGACCTTCAACTTCGGCACGCTCTTCGGTGTGGGCTTCTGCACGTGGCTGCAGTTCCAGTCCCTGTACCGGATCAACGCGCTGTGCCTGTGGTGCTCCCTGGCCTGGGTCGCCACGATCATCATGTTCTGGTACGTGACCTCCTTCAACATCCGCAAGGAGTTCCTGCCCGCCCCGCGCTGGCTGAGGGGCTTCTTCGGCGAGTTCACCTGGGTGATGCCGGTCCTGCACATCGGCATCATCGGCATGCTGGTCCTGACCCGCTGGTGGGACTTCTGGACCAGCTGACGGCCCCGGCCGGAGCCCGGCCCGGCCGGACTGTCAGTGCCGTGTCTTAGGGTTTTCAGCGTGGAAGCCGACCTGTTCACCGCCGCAGCAGAAGAACGCCAGGAGAAGAACCCGAGCGCCAGTCCCCTGGCGGTGCGGATGCGCCCGCGCACCCTCGACGAAGTGGTGGGCCAGCAGCATCTGCTGAAGCCGGGCTCACCCCTGCGCCGCCTGGTCGGCGACGGCAGCGGCGGTCCGGCCGGCCAGTCCTCGGTGGTCCTGTGGGGCCCGCCCGGCACCGGCAAGACCACCCTCGCCCATGTGGTGTCCAGGGCGACGGACCGGCGCTTCGTGGAGCTGTCGGCGATCAGCGCGGGCGTCAAGGAGGTCCGCTCGGTCATCGACGGCGCCCGCCGCGCCGCCGGAGGCTTCGGCAAGGAGACCGTCCTCTTCCTCGACGAGATCCACCGCTTCAGCAAGGCCCAGCAGGACTCCCTGCTCCCGGCCGTCGAGAACCGCTGGGTGACGCTGATCGCCGCGACCACCGAGAACCCGTACTTCTCGGTGATCTCCCCTCTGCTCTCCCGCTCCCTGCTGCTCACGCTCGAACCGCTCACCGACGACGACCTGCGCGCCCTGCTGCGCCGCACCCTCGCCGACGAGCGCGGTCTGGGCGAGGCCTTCACGCTCCCCGAGGACGCCGAGGAGCACCTGCTCCGGCTGGCCGGCGGCGACGCCCGGCGGGCCCTGACCGCCCTGGAGGCCGCCGCGGGCGCGGCGCAGGACAAGGGCGAGACGGAGATCGCGCTCCAGACGCTGGAGGAGACCGTCGACCGGGCGGCCGTGAAGTACGACCGCGACGGCGACCAGCACTACGACGTGGCGAGCGCGCTGATCAAGTCCATCCGCGGCTCCGACGTGGACGCCGCGCTGCACTACCTGGCCCGGATGATCGAGGCCGGCGAGGACCCCCGCTTCATCGCCCGCCGCCTGATGATCTCCGCCAGCGAGGACATCGGCGTCGCCGACCCGGGCGCGCTGCCGATAGCCGTGGCCGCCGCCCAGGCCGTCGCGATGATCGGCTTCCCGGAGGCCGCGCTCACCCTCAGCCACGCCACCATCGCCCTCGCCCTGGCCCCCAAGTCCAACTCCGCGACCAGGGCGATCCAGGAGGCCATGGCGGACGTGCGGAGGGGCCACGCCGGATCGGTGCCGCCGCACCTTCGTGACGGGCACTACAAGAGCGCGAAGAAGCTGGGCCACGCGCAGGGGTACGTCTACCCGCACGACCAGCCCAACGCCATCGCCGCCCAGCAGTACGCCCCGGACGCCCTGAAGGACCGCGAGTACTACACCCCGACCCGCAACGGCGCCGAGGCGCGGTACGCGGACGCGGTCGAATGGACCAGGAAGCACCTGGGTCGTAAGCGGTCCTGAGGTCCCTGTAGAATTCCCGGAAGTGCTGAGTCCCGTGCCCGGACCTCCGCAAGGAGAGCCGGCACCACCAGAGCGGGACATCCAGCCGGAGACCCTGCCCTCGGGCAGGGACCTCCAGGAGCGTCGCGCACCGGCGAACGGTGTCGCGGGCAGCCCACCACCACCCGGGGCTCCGGGAGAGGTCGGTGGGCCACTCGCGTGCTGCACGTATGTGCCCAGACCAGGGGAGCGGCTGCCCACCAGGCCCGGACAACGGACCCGGCGGGAATTCCCCGGCTGCGGATGCGACCTCCCCTAACCCTGGTGAAGCCGTATTCGCACTGAAAAAACGAGGTGTTTGGTTCATGGCGAACCAGTCCCGCCCCAAGGTCAAGAAGTCGCGTGCCCTCGGCATCGCGCTGACCCCGAAGGCCGTCAAGTACTTCGAGGCCCGTCCGTACCCGCCGGGTGAGCACGGCCGCGGCCGCAAGCAGAACTCGGACTACAAGGTCCGTCTGCTGGAGAAGCAGCGTCTGCGCGCGCAGTACGACGTGTCCGAGCGTCAGCTCGTCCGCGCCTACGACCGTGCCGCCAAGTCGCAGGGCAAGACCGGTGAGGCCCTGGTCATCGAGCTCGAGCGTCGTCTCGACGCCCTGGTTCTGCGTTCGGGCATCGCCCGCACGATCTACCAGGCCCGCCAGATGGTCGTCCACGGCCACTTCCAGGTCAACGGCCAGAAGGTCGACAAGCCGTCCTTCCGCGTGCGTCCGGACGACGTCGTCCAGGTCCGTGAGCGCAGCCTCGAGAAGCCGCTGTTCCAGGTGGCCCGCGAGGGTGGCTTCGCCCCCGACGGCGAGACCCCGCGCTACCTCCAGGTGAACCTCAAGGCCCTGGCGTTCCGCCTGGACCGTGAGCCGAACCGCAAGGAGATCCCGGTGATCTGCGACGAGCAGCTCGTCGTCGAGTACTACGCCCGCTGATCCCAGCCCCGGCGTAGCACTTCAGCCCGCCGTCTCCCCGCCCTTCCGGGCGGGCGAGGCGGCGGGTTTGCGTTCCCCGGCTCCCCGCTTCCCGCGAGGGCGCCGCCCGCCGACCGTAATCCGGTACGGAGCTCCATCCCCGGCGCGATAGGCTCGGAGCACTGCTTTTCATGGTTCCGATGTTCACTGCACGTTTCAGGGAGCGGGTGCGCACAGTGTCCGGTGGAGAGGTGGCCGGGATCCTGGTGGCCGTCTTCTGGGCGATTCTGGTCTCCTTCCTCGCGGTCGCGCTGGTAAGGCTGGCCCAGACGCTCAAGGCGACCACCAAGCTCGTCGCGGATGTGACCGACCAGGCCGTCCCACTGCTGGCCGACGCCTCCACGGCCGTGCGCTCCGCGCAGACCCAGATCGACCGGGTCGACGCGATCGCCACGGACGTCCAGGAGGTCACGTCGAATGCCTCGGCGCTGTCGACGACCGTCGCCTCCACCTTCGGCGGCCCCCTGGTCAAGGTCGCGGCCTTCGGCTACGGCGTCCGCCGGGCCCTGGGCGGCCGCAGGGAGGACGAGCCCGCCAAGGCGCCGAGGCGCCCCGTGATCGTGGGCCGGACGATCCCGGCCTCGCGGCGGGCGAAGCGGAACCCCCGGGGAAAGAGGGACTGAGACCGCGATGTTCCGCCGTACGTTCTGGTTCACCACAGGTGTCGCCGCCGGTGTCTGGGCCACCACCAAAGTCAACCGCAAGCTGAAGCAGCTGACCCCCGAGAACCTGGCCGCGAGCGCCGCGAACAAGGCGCTCGAGACGGGCCAGCGCCTCAAGGACCGTGCGATCGACTTCGCGCTCGACGTCCGCGACAACATGGCCCAACGGGAAGCCGAACTCGAGGACGCCCTGGGCATCCAAGAGAACCCCGAGCTGATTGCTCCCCGGCGGTACGCCGCCATCGAGAACCGCACCAACCCGAAGTACGTCCCGAGCACGACGTACTCGTACAACCGGAATGAGGACCACTGATGGAGTCGGCCGAGATTCGCCGCCGCTGGCTGAGCTTCTTCGAGGAGCGCGGTCACACCGTCGTCCCTTCGGCGTCGCTCATCGCGGACGACCCGACTCTGCTGCTCGTCCCCGCCGGCATGGTGCCCTTCAAGCCCTACTTCCTCGGTGAGGTCAAGCCGCCGTTCGACCGCGCCACCAGCGTGCAGAAGTGCGTGCGCACGCCGGACATCGAAGAGGTCGGCAAGACCACCCGCCACGGCACGTTCTTCCAGATGTGCGGCAACTTCTCCTTCGGCGACTACTTCAAGGAAGGCGCCATCAAGTTCGCCTGGGAGCTGCTCACCAGCCCCCAGGACAAGGGCGGTTACGGCCTCGACCCCGAGCGCCTGTGGATCACCGTCTACAAGGACGACGACGAGGCCGAGCGCATCTGGCACGAGGTCGTCGGCGTGCCCAAGGAGCGCATCCAGCGTCTGGGCATGAAGGACAACTACTGGTCCATGGGCGTCCCCGGCCCGTGCGGCCCCTGCTCCGAGATCAACTACGACCGCGGCCCCGAGTTCGGCGTCGAGGGCGGCCCCGCCGTCAACGACGAGCGGTACGTGGAGATCTGGAACCTCGTCTTCATGCAGTACGAGCGTGGCGAGGGCACCGGCAAGGACAACTTCGAGATCCTCGGGGACCTGCCGAGCCAGAACATCGACACGGGCCTCGGCCTGGAGCGCCTCGCCATGATTCTGCAGGGCGTGCAGAACATGTACGAGATCGACACCTCCATGGCCGTCATCGACAAGGCCACCGAGCTGACCGGCGTCCGCTACGGCGACGCCCACGCCTCGGACGTGTCCCTGCGCGTCGTCACCGACCACATGCGCACCGCCACGATGCTCATCGGCGACGGCGTCACGCCGGGCAACGAGGGCCGCGGCTACGTCCTGCGCCGCATCATGCGCCGCGCCATCCGCAACATGCGCCTGCTCGGCGCCACCGGTCCGGTCGTCAAGGACCTGATCGAGACCGTGATCGGGATGATGGGCCAGCAGTACCCCGAGCTCATCACCGACCGCGAGCGCATCGAGAAGGTCGCCGTCGCCGAGGAGAACGCCTTCCTCAAGACGCTGAAGGCCGGCACCAACATCCTCGACACCGCCGTCACCGAGACCAAGCAGTCCGGCGGCACGGTGCTCTCCGGCGACAAGGCGTTCCTGCTCCACGACACCTGGGGCTTCCCGATCGACCTCACCCTGGAGATGGCCGCCGAGCAGGGCCTCTCCGTGGACGAGGACGGTTTCCGCCGCCTGATGAAGGAGCAGCGGGAGCGCGCCAAGGCCGACGCCCAGGCCAAGAAGACCGGCCACGCCGACCTCGGCGCCTACCGCGAGATCGCCGACACCGCCGGCGCCACCGACTTCATCGGCTACTCGGACACCGAGGGTGAGACCACGGTCGTCGGCATCCTCGTCGACGGCGTCTCCTCCCCGGCCGCCACCGAGGGCGACGAGGTCGAGATCGTCCTCGACCGCACCCCGTTCTACGCCGAGGGCGGCGGCCAGATCGGCGACACCGGCCGCATCAGGACCGACACCGGCGCCGTCATCGAGATCCGTGACACGCAGAAGCCGGTCCCGGGTGTGTACGTCCACAAGGGCACCGTCCAGGTCGGCGAGGTCACCGTCGGTGCCAAGGCCCACGCCTCGGTCGACGGCCTGCGCCGCAAGGCCATCGCCCGCGCCCACTCGGCCACGCACCTCACCCACCAGGCCCTGCGCGACGCGCTCGGTCCGACGGCCGCCCAGGCCGGTTCCGAGAACCAGCCCGGCCGCTTCCGCTTCGACTTCGGCTCGCCGTCCGCCGTTCCGACGGCCGTGATGACCGACGTCGAGCAGAAGATCAACGAGGTCCTCTCGCGCGACCTCGACGTCCACGCCGAGGTCATGGGCATCGACGAGGCCAAGAAGCAGGGCGCCATCGCCGAGTTCGGCGAGAAGTACGGCGAGCGGGTCCGCGTCGTGACCATCGGCGACTTCTCCAAGGAGCTGTGCGGCGGCACGCACGTCCACAACACCGCCCAGCTGGGCCTGGTGAAGCTGCTCGGCGAGTCGTCGATCGGCTCGGGTGTGCGCCGTATCGAGGCCCTCGTCGGTGTCGACGCGTACAACTTCCTGGCCCGCGAGCACACGGTCGTCAACCAGCTCACCGAGCTGCTGAAGGGCCGCTCGGAGGAGCTGCCGGAGAAGGTCTCCGCGATGCTCGGCAAGTTGAAGGACGCCGAGAAGGAGATCGAGAAGTTCCGCGCGGAGAAGGTCCTCCAGGCCGCCGCCGGTCTCGCCGAGTCCGCCAAGGACGTCCGCGGTGTGGCCGTCGTCACCGGCCAGGTCCCGGACGGTACGACGCCGGACGACCTGCGCAAGCTGGTCCTCGACGTCCGCGGCCGCATCCAGGGCGGCCGGGCCGCCGTGGTGGCCCTGTTCACGGTGAACAACGGCAAGCCGCTGACGGTCATCGCCACCAACGACGCCGCCCGTGACCGCGGCCTCAAGGCCGGTGACCTGGTCCGCACCGCCGCTAAGACCCTCGGCGGCGGCGGTGGCGGCAAGCCGGACGTCGCCCAGGGCGGTGGCCAGAACCCGGCCGCCGTCGGTGACGCCGTCGAGGCCGTCGAGCGCCTGGTCGCCGAGACCGCGAAGTAAGAAGCAGCGACCGCCCAGTTAAGAAACGGTCAGGAAATGCGCAGAGGACGTCGACTCGCGATCGACGTCGGGGATGCCCGGATCGGGGTCGCCTCGTGCGACCCCGACGGGATCCTCGCCACCCCGGTGGAGACCGTCCCCGGGCGTGACATCCCGGCAGCACACCGCAGACTGCGGCAGCTCGTGGAGGAGTACGAACCGATCGAGGTCGTCGTCGGCCTCCCTCGCTCCCTCAAGGGCGGCGAGGGCCCGGCCGCGGCCAAGGTCCGCGGCTTCGCCCAGGAGTTGGCGGGCGGCATCGCCCCCGTACCGGTGCGCCTGGTCGACGAGCGGATGACCACGGTGACGGCCAGTCAGGGACTGCGTGCTTCCGGCGTGAAGTCGAAGAAGGGCCGCTCCGTCATCGACCAGGCAGCCGCTGTGATCATCCTTCAGCAGGCACTGGAATCCGAACGGGTGTCAGGTAATCCGCCCGGCGAGGGCGTCGAAGTGGTCATCTGATCGCGATACGGTAACGTCACCCGCTACGCGGCCGCGTTCCAAGAACAGCCGCTGCTCGGCAAGAGGCGGGACGGACGCCGGCCCGAAGCCATGTGACCGCCGCCTCGCGGCTCTAGGGGATCGATGACTGAGTATGGCCGGGGCCCAGGCCCCGAACCGTGGCATCCGGAGGACCCGTACGGGGACGGCGGATGGAGTGGACAGCAGGCCCACGTGGGCCAGCAGTCCTCGTACGGCGGCCAGCCGCAGCACTACCCTGCCCAGCCGCAGCACGACGACTGGGCGCAGGGGCAGCACACCGGTTACGAGCAGCAGCAACAGGCCGGTTACGACCAGCAGCAGTACTACGGCGCGCAGGGCCACCAGCAGTACGCCGGCGCCCCCCAGCCGCAGCAGTACGCGCAGGGCGGCTGGGACGCCACCGGTACTCACGGGCAGGTGCCGTACGCCGCGGATCCCGGGGACCCGTACGGCCAGCAACCGGTCGCTTACGGTGGCCAGCAGCCCGACCTCTACGGCACCCCCGACGCCTACCCGCCGCCCGTGCCGCCCGGCCGCAGGCGCCCCGAGCCGGACCCGGAGACGGGCTGGGACCCGGGCCCCGACCAGGGCGAGGAAGCGTTTTTCTCGGGCGGCGACGATGACGAGGCGGGCGACGATCCGCAGGAGCGCCGCCCGCGTGGCGACCGGCGCGGAGGCGGTTCCCAGGGCAGCAAGGGCGGCAAGGGTGCCAAGAAGCGGCGCAACGGCTGCGCCCTCATGGTGGTCGTCCTGGTGTTCGGCGGCGGCATCGGCGGCGTCGGATACTTCGGGTACAAGTTCTACCAAAATCGCTTCGGCGCGGCTCCGGACTACGCGGGCAGCGGCACCGGCGAGCCGGTGACCGTCGAGATTCCCCAGGGCGCGGGCGGCTACGACATCGGCCGGGCACTGAAGGCGGCCGGCGTCGTCAAGAGCGTCGACGCCTTCGTGGCCGCCCAGTCCCAGAACCCCAACGGCAAGCAGATCCAGGCCGGCGCCTATCTCCTGAAGAAGGAGATGTCCGCCGCGAGCGCCGTCAAGATGATGCTCGACCCGAAGAGCCAGAACAGCCTGATGGTGACCCCGGGTGAGCGCAACGCGGCCGTCTACGCGGCGATCGACAAGCATCTCCGGCTGGCCAAGGGCACCACGCAGCGCATCGCCAAGAAGGACTACAAGAGCCTCGGGCTGCCGGTCTGGGCGAACAGCAACGGCCAGATCCTCGACCCGCTGGAGGGCTTCCTCTACCCGGGCACCTATCCGGCGGCCAAGGGCATGAAGCCCGACACGATCCTGAAGCAGATGGTCACTCAGGCCAAGCAGAGGTACGCCGCATACGGTCTCGTGGCGAAGGCCAAGCAGTTCCACCTGGCCAACCCGCTGCAGGTCGTCACGGTCGCGAGCCTCGTCCAGGCCGAGGGCAAGACGCACGACGACTTCCGCAAGATGGCCGAGGTCGTCTACAACCGCCTCAAGCCCACGAACACCGAGACCAATCAACTGTTGCAGTTCGACTCGACCTTCAACTACCTGAAGGGCCAGAGCAACATCCACATCAGCGAGTCGGAGATCAACCGCAACCACAGCCCGTACAACACCTATACGAACAAGGGTCTTCCGCCGGGTCCGATCGGCAACCCCGGCGAGGACGCGATGCGGGCGACGCTGAACCCGACCGACGAGGGCTGGATCTACTTCGTGGCGACGGACGGCGAGAACAACACCGAATTCGCCAAGACCTACGCCGAATTCCAGAAGCTCAAGGAAAAGTTCAATGCCAGCTCGGGCCATTGACGCCCGCCGGGCAGCCGTGCTCGGTTCGCCCATCGCCCACTCGCTCTCCCCGGTACTGCACCGGGCCGCGTACGACGAACTCGGGCTCACCGACTGGTCGTACGACCGCTTCGAGGTCGACGAGGCCACGTTGCCCGGCTTCTTCGGGCAACTCGGGCCGGAGTGGGCGGGGTTGTCGCTGACGATGCCGCTGAAGCGGGCCGTCATCCCGCTGCTCGACGAGATCAGTGAGACGGCCGCCTCGGTGGAAGCGGTCAACACCGTCGTGTTCACCGAGGACGGACGCCGCGTCGGGGACAACACCGACATTCCCGGCATGGTGGCCGCGCTGCGCGAGCACGGCATCGAGCAGGTCGACTCGGCGGCGATCCTCGGCGCCGGCGCCACCGCGTCCTCGGCGCTCGCCGCCCTCGCCCGGATCTGCACGGGACCGGTCGCCGTCTATGTGCGCAGCGAGGCCCGCGCCGCCGAGATGCGGCAGTGGGGCGAGCGGCTGGACGTCGAGGTCCGTACGGCGGACTGGGCGGACGCGGACCGGGCGCTGCGCGCGCCGCTGGTGATCGCCACCACCCCCGCCGGTACGACGGACGCGCTCGCCGCCGCCGTACCGGAACGCCCCGCGACGCTTTTCGATGTGCTGTACGACCCCTGGCCCACCTCCCTCGCGGCCCGCTGGTCCATGTTCGGCGGGGCCGTCGTCGGCGGGCTCGACCTGCTGGTGCACCAGGCGGTGCTTCAGGTGGAGCAGATGACCGGCCGTTCCCCGGCCCCGCTGGACGCCATGCGGCGGGCCGGAGAGAAGGCGCTCGTCGGCCGCTGAGGTCCGCCGTCCCGTCCGCCTGCTGGACCTGCGGCCGGGAAGGGGTGTCGGACGTGGGAGGATTTGAGGTGGCGGGCCGGGGCCGCGCACCCGGTCGGGCCGTCGCCGTACGCGAGGAAACGCGTACGCAGGGCAGTACGAGGGCGCGAAACTGAGGAGCACCGTTGAGCAGGCTGCGTTGGCTGACCGCGGGGGAGTCCCACGGACCCGCACTAGTCGCGACGCTGGAGGGTCTTCCCGCCGGCGTGCCGATCACCACGGAGATGGTGGCGGACCACCTCGCGCGGCGACGGCTCGGCTATGGCCGCGGTGCCCGCATGAAGTTCGAGCGGGACGAGATCACCTTCCTCGGTGGCGTCCGGCACGGCCTCACCCTCGGCTCCCCGATCGCGATCATGGTCGGCAACACCGAGTGGCCCAAGTGGGAGCAGGTCATGGCGGCCGACCCGGTCGACGCCGAGGTGCTGGAAGGGCTCGCCCGCAACGCGCCGCTGACCCGGCCGCGCCCCGGCCACGCCGACCTCGCGGGCATGCAGAAGTACGGCTTCGACGAGGCCCGGCCGATCCTGGAGCGCGCCTCCGCGCGTGAGACGGCGGCCCGTGTGGCCCTCGGCGCCGTCGCCCGGTCGTACCTGAAGGAGGTGGCCGGCATCGAGATCGTCTCCCACGTCGCGGAGCTGGCCTCCGCCAAGGCGCCCTACGGCGTCTACCCGACCCCGGCCGACGTCGAGAAGCTGGACGCGGACCCGGTGCGCTGCCTGGACGCGGACGCGTCGAAGGCGATGGTCGCGGAGATCGACCAGGCCCACAAGGACGGCGACACGCTCGGCGGCGTCGTCGAGGTGCTGGCGTACGGCGTCCCGGTCGGCCTCGGCTCCCACGTGCACTGGGACCGTCGGCTGGACTCCCGCCTCGCCGCCGCGCTCATGGGCATCCAGGCCATCAAGGGCGTCGAGGTCGGCGACGGCTTCGAGCTGGCCCGGGTGCCCGGTTCCCAGGCGCACGACGAGATCCTCACCACCGACGACGGCATCAAGCGGGCGACCGGCCGGGCCGGCGGCACCGAGGGCGGTCTGAGCACCGGTGAGCTGCTGCGCGTCCGCGCGGCCATGAAGCCGATCGCCACGGTGCCGCGGGCGCTGCGCACGGTCGACGTGTCGACCGGCGAGGCGGCGCAGGCGCACCACCAGCGCTCGGACGTCTGCGCGGTCCCGGCCGCCGGCATCGTCGCCGAGGCGATGGTCGCGCTCGTCCTCGCGGACGCGGTGGCGGAGAAGTTCGGCGGCGACAGCGTGGCCGAGACCCGCCGCAACGTGCAGTCGTACCTCGACAACCTCGCGATCCGGTGAGCGCCGTGCCTGCGGTCGTGCTCGTCGGCCCGATGGGCGTCGGCAAGTCCACGGTCGGGCTGCTGCTCGCCGAGCGGCTCGGCGTCGGCTACCGGGACACCGACGACGACATCGTGGCCGCCGAGGGCCGCACCATCTCCGAGATCTTCGTGGACGACGGCGAGCCCGCCTTCCGCGCGATCGAGAAGCGGACGGTCTCCCAGGCGCTGGCCGAGCACGACGGCGTGCTGGCGCTGGGCGGCGGCGCGGTCCTCGACGCCGACACGCGCGCGCTGCTCGCCGGGCACCGCGTGGTCTACCTCTCGATGGACGTCGAGGAGGCCGTGCGGCGCACCGGGCTCAACGTCGCGCGCCCCCTGCTCGCCGTCGTCAACCCGCGCAAGCAGTGGCGCGAGCTGATGGAGGCGCGGCGGCACCTGTACGAGGAGGTCGCCACGGCCGTCGTCACCACCGATGGCCGTACGCCCGAAGAGGTCACCCAAGCAGCGCTGGACGCACTGGAGTTGAAGGAAGCATGAGCGAGGCAGTGACGCGGATCCAGGTCGGCGGCACGGCGGGCACCGAGCCGTACGAGGTCCTGGTCGGACGTCAACTCCTGGGCGAATTGGGCGGGTTGATCGGCGACCGGGTCAAGCGGGTCGCGGTCGTCCACCCCGAGGCGCTGGCCGAGACCGGCGAGGCGCTCCGCGCCGACCTGGCCGAGCAGGGCTACGAGGCCGTCGCCATCCAGGTGCCGAACGCGGAGGAGGCCAAGACCGCCGAGGTCGCCGCCTACTGCTGGAAGGCGCTCGGCCAGTCCGGCTTCACCCGCAGCGACGTCATCGTCGGCGTGGGCGGCGGCTCGACCACGGACCTCGCCGGGTTCGTGGCCGCGACCTGGCTGCGCGGCGTGCGCTGGATCGCGATCCCGACGACCGTGCTTGCGATGGTGGACGCGGCGGTCGGCGGCAAGACCGGCATCAACACCGCCGAGGGCAAGAACCTCGTCGGCGCCTTCCACCCGCCGGCGGGCGTCCTGTGCGACCTGGCCGCGCTGGACTCCCTCCCGGTCAACGACTACGTCTCCGGGCTCGCGGAGATCATCAAGGCCGGCTTCATCGCCGACCCGGTGATCCTCGAACTCATCGAGTCCGACCCCGAGGCGGCGCGCACGCCGGCGGGCCCGCACACGGCCGAGCTGATCGAGCGGTCGATCCGGGTGAAGGCGGAGGTGGTCTCCTCCGACCTCAAGGAGTCCGGACTGCGGGAGATCCTCAACTACGGCCACACGCTCGGCCACGCCATCGAGAAGAACGAGCGCTACAAGTGGCGGCACGGCGCGGCGGTCGCCGTCGGCATGCACTTCGCCGCCGAACTCGGCCGCCTCGCGGGCCGGTTGGACGACGCCACGGCCGACCGCCACCGCTCCGTCCTGGAGTCGGTCGGGCTGCCGCTGCACTACCGCTACGACCAGTGGCCCAAGCTGGTGGAGAACATGAAGGTCGACAAGAAGTCCCGCGGCGACCTGCTGCGCTTCATCGTCCTCGATGGACTGGCCAAGCCCACCGTCCTGGAGGGACCGGACCCGGCCGTTCTGCTCGCCGCGTACGGCGAGGTCGGCGAGTAGGTCCCGCGCTCGCCTCTCCCGCCCCATCTGCCGTGCAGGCGCGGGCACTTCGGACCGCCCCCGGTCGTTTCGTCCACACGACGACCGGGGGAGACACCGCCAGGGCGGGGCTCCTGCCACGCCCTTTACGCTGTGGGGGGAGAGCAGGGTCCGAAACCCGCTGTCGACGCGAACCGTCCGCCACGAGTGAGCTGAACGGGCGCGTCGGAGGTGTAAGGGCCCAGGGACACGAGATGGAGTGGCAACGGATGCAGCACGCAGTGGGGTCTCCGCTGCCGCCCCACCAGCCGGGGCAGGGACCGGCTGACGCCTGGTCGCAGGCGGCGCACCACCCGGGTCCGCACCACCCGGGAACCCCCCAGGTTCCCGCGCCCGCACCTGCGCCGCCACCGCAACCCCAGCCGCAACCGGGCTTCGCCGGGTCCCCGCAGGGACCCGCGTCGCCCGTCCCGCCCTTGCCCCCGTCGCACGCGCCCGCACCGCCTCCCGCGCCCGTCCCGCCCGCGGCCGACGCCACCGGTCATGTGCCGCTGCCGCCCGGCGGCCCCGTCGGCGCGCCCGGCGCACCGTCCGCCGGGTCCGCGGCCACCGCGACCGACCCGGCCACCAGCACCTTGGCCGTGCTGCTGATCGGCCCGGCGGGTGCCGGAAAGACGAGCGTCGCCAAGTACTGGGCGGACCACCGCCGGGTCCCCACCGCCCACGTCAGCCTCGACGACGTACGCGAATGGGTGCGCTCGGGCTTCGCCGACCCCCAGGCCGGCTGGAACGACCACTCCGAGGCGCAGTACCGCCTGGCGCGCCGCACCTGCGGCTTCGCCGCGCGCAACTTTCTGGCCAACGGCATCTCGTGCATCCTCGACGACGCCGTCTTCCCGGACCG
This sequence comes from Streptomyces sp. NPDC046805, assembly GCF_040645355.1. NCBI lineage: Bacteria > Bacillati > Actinomycetota > Actinomycetes > Kitasatosporales > Streptomycetaceae > Streptomyces > Streptomyces sp. NPDC046805. The sequence continues at coordinate 18,483 of NZ_JBEYYC010000020.1, forward strand.
CCCGGTCGTCGGCCTCGGCGGCTGGAAGCGGCACGTCGGCCCCGGCCTGCTCCCCGTCGTCCTGCTCCCCGGCCTCGACGTCGTCCTGGAACGCAACGCCGAGCGCACCGGCAACCGCCGCCTCACCGACGAGGAGGTCGCCCGCATCCACGGCCGTATGGCCGGCTGGTACGGCTCCGGCCTCCCGATCATCGACAACTCCCAGCTCGACGTGCCGGGGACGGCGCGGGTCCTGGACGACATCCTGGCGCGGTCGATGGCGAGCCCGCCGAGCTGGTAGCCGGTCCGGTCGGCGCGCGCCGCCACGGCGGTCCGTCGGCAGACGACCGGCAGAAAGCCGTTCGGCGCCCGTTCGCCCCGTCGCGTCCCCCGAACGGCACCGCCCCAACCGGCACAAACCGGCCACCGCTCCTAGGCTCGTCTCATGTCCGAGGTGTACGTGGCCCGCCGAGCCCGGCTGAGAGAACGCTGCAATGCCGGCGGCAGCCCTGCCGCGCTGGTGTCCCGCCCCGCCAACGTGCGCTACCTGGCGGGAGCCGCGCCGCACGGTGCCGTCCTTCTGCTGGGGAACCACGAGGACCTGCTGGTGTGCGCCGGTCCCCCCGAGGACCGCCCCTACGAGGGGCGGCCCGACGACACCCTGCGGCTGTACGTCCTGCCCTCGGCCGGTGACCCCGCCGCCACCGCGGCGGGCCTCGCCGCGGACCAGGACGCCGACACCCTCGCCGTCGAGGAGCACCACCTCACCGTGGCCCGGCACCGCGGCGTCGCCGCGACCGCGCCCCGGCTGCGCCTCGCCGACCTGGGCACGGCGGTCGAGCAGTTGAGGGTCGTCAAGGACGAGGAGGAGATCTCCTGCCTGCGGATCGGGGCCGAGATCGCCGACCAGGCCCTCGGGGAGCTGCTGGAGTCCATCCTGGTCGGCCGCACCGAGCGGCATCTCGCCCTGGAACTGGAGCGGCGCCTGGTCGACCACGGAGCCGACGGCCCGGCGTTCCCGACCTCCGTCGCCGCCGGTCCGCACTCCGGGCGTCGCGGCCACCGTCCCACCGACCGGCGCGTCGAGGAGGGCGACTTCCTGTCCGTCTGCCTCGGGGCGGCGTATCGCGGCTACCGCTGCGAGATCGGCCGCACCTTCGTCATCGGCACGTCGCCCGCCGACTGGCAGATCGAGCTGTACGACCTGGTCTTCGCCGCGCAGCGGGCCGGACGGGAGGCCCTGGCACCCGGGGCCGCCTTCCGCGACGTGGACCGGGCCGCGCGCCAGGTGCTGGGCTCCGCGGGCCACGAGGCGGCCCTCCAACCGCTGACCGGGCACGGTGTCGGACTGGAAATCGACGAGGACCCGCAGCTGGCCCCCGCGGCCATGGGTAAACTGGACGCTTGCGTGCCGGTCACCGTCGAACCGGGGGTCCACCTCCCGGGACGGGGCGGCGTCCGGATCGATGACACGCTCGTCGTACGCCCCGAGGCGGACGGCGGACCCGAGCTACTCACCATCACGACCAAGGAGCTGCTCGCCCTCTAGGCAAGGGCGCGCCCCGGGGTCGTCCACGTCAGTCCAGGAGATTCCGCAACCGTGGCTTCCACGAACGACCTCAAGAACGGCATGGTGCTCAAGCTCGAAGGCGGCCAGCTCTGGTCCGTCGTCGAGTTCCAGCACGTCAAGCCCGGCAAGGGCCCGGCCTTCGTGCGCACCAAGCTCAAGAACGTGCTCTCCGGCAAGGTCGTCGACAAGACCTTCAACGCCGGTGTCAAGGTCGAGACGGCCACCGTCGACAAGCGCGACATGCAGTTCTCGTACATGGACGGCGAGTACTTCGTCTTCATGGACATGGACACGTACGACCAGCTGCACATCGACCGCAAGACCGTCGGCGACGCCGCCAACTTCCTGGTCGAGGGCTTCGAGGCCGTCGTCGCTCAGCACGAGGGCAGCGTGCTCTTCGTCGAGCTGCCCGCCGCCGTCGAGCTGACCATCCAGGAGACCGAGCCCGGCATCCAGGGCGACCGCTCCACCGGTGGCACCAAGCCCGCCATCCTGGAGACCGGCCACCAGATCCAGGTCCCGCTCTTCATCACCACCGGTGAGAAGATCAAGGTCGACACCCGTACCAGCGACTACCTCGGCCGGGTGAGCAGCTAACCGTGGCCGCCCGCAACACGGCCCGCAAGCGCGCCTTCCAGATCCTCTTCGAGGGCGACCAGCGCGGCGCCGACGTCCTGACCGTCCTCGCGGACTGGGTCCGGCTCTCCCGGAGCGACACCCGGCAGCCGCCGGTGAGCGAGTACACGATGCAGCTGGTCGAGGGGTACGCCGAGAAGGCGGCCCGCATCGACGAGCTGATCGCCCAGTACGCCGTCGGCTGGACGCTCGACCGGATGCCGGTCGTCGACCGCAACATCCTGCGCCTGGGCGCCTACGAGCTGATCTGGGTCGACGAGACCCCGGACGCCGTCGTTCTCGACGAGGCGGTGCAGCTCGCCAAGGAGTTCTCCACGGACGAGTCGCCCGCCTTCGTCAACGGCCTCCTCGGCCGTCTGAAGGAGCTCAAGCCCTCGCTGCGCCGCGACGAGGCGTAACGCGACGAGACGCAAGAGGCCACGCATGCCGGAGGGCCCGCAGCGCGACTGCTGCGGGCCCTCCGGCATTCCCGTACCTCCGGGCCCTGCGAGGCCCGCAGAAAGCCGCCGGGGTGGCCGGAACCGTGAAGTTCCGGCCACCCCGGCGGCACGTTTCTGCTCTTGGCGTGAGCGGACTCAGCCCTCTTCGTGCGTGGCCACGGCGCGGCGCGCGTCCGCGTCCAGCACACCCCAGCTGATCAGCTGCTCGGTGAGGACCGAGGGCGACTGGTCGTAGATGACGGCGAGTGTGCGCAGATCGTCCTGGCGGATCGACAGCACCTTGCCGTTGTAGTCACCGCGCTGGGACTGGATCGTCGCCGCGTACCGCTGCAGGGGACCCGCCTTCTCGGCCGGCACGGTGGCCAGCCGCTCCAGGTCGAGGACCAACTTCGGCGGAGGCTCGGCGGCGCCGCCCGGAGTGGTGCCGGGCAGCAGCTCCTGCACGGGAACGCCATAGAAGTCCGCCAGCTCCGCGAGGCGCTGCACGGTCACGGCGCGGTCGCCGCGCTCGTACGACCCCACGACGACGGCCTTCCAGCGGCCCTGGGACTTCTCCTCGACACCGTGGAGGGAAAGGCCCTGCTGGGTGCGGATCGCCCGGAGCTTGGCCCCGAGCTGTTTGGCGTATTCGCTGGACATATAGCTCCCCGGACACTGTGTCGACGCGGCTGGCTTGGGTCCACGCCGCGCGGCTGGTAACTCACTGTGAGGTTACGCAGCGTGACTCTCTTGCGTCAAGCCGAATGGTCCACACCGACGCTTCCGCGGTCACCCCGGTCCACTGCGCCAAGGGGGTGATCGGGGGTGCTGAGGCGACCTGCTACCGTGGATGGCGCAAATCCGACGTCCTTTAAGGTCCGTCCCGTGAGGCGGAGAAGGAGGTCCGTTTCATATGGACACGCAAGCGTCCGATGCCAGGCCCGTTCTCGAAGGGCCCGACATCGCGCGGGTACTGACCCGCATCGCCCACGAGATCGTCGAACGCGCCAGGGGCGCCGACGACGTGGTGCTCCTCGGCATTCCGACCCGGGGCGTCTTCCTCGCCCAGCGGCTCGCCGCCAAGCTCGAGCAGATCACCGGCCGCACGATGCCGGTCGGCTCCCTCGACATCACCATGTACCGCGACGACCTGCGCATGCACCCCCCGCGTGCGCTGGCGCGCACCGAGATCCCCGGTGACGGCATCGACGGCCGCCTCGTCGTCCTCGTCGACGACGTGCTCTTCTCCGGCCGCACGATCCGCGCCGCCCTCGACGCCCTGAACGACCTCGGGCGCCCGCGCGCGGTGCAGCTCGCGGTCCTCGTCGACCGCGGCCACCGCGAACTGCCCATCCGCGCCGACTATGTCGGCAAGAACCTCCCCACGTCGCTGCGGGAGACGGTCAAGGTCCAGCTCGCCGAGGAGGACGGTCGCGACACCGTGCTGCTCGGTGCGAAGCCGGCCGACCAGTAGCAACTCCAGAGCGCACGGCTGCTTCGGCATGCCGACTCACGCCTGGTTTGCCCTGAATCTCCCCTTTGAACTGCCTTACGGAGCCTGACAGATGCAGCGTCATCTCATCTCGGCCGCCGACCTCACCCGCGACGACGCCGTCCTGATCCTCGACACCGCCGAGGAGATGGCCCGGGTCGCCGACCGGCCGATCAAGAAACTGCCGACCCTGCGCGGCCGCACCGTCGTGAACCTCTTCTTCGAGGACTCCACCCGGACCCGGATCTCCTTCGAGGCCGCCGAGAAGCGGCTGTCGGCGGACGTCATCAACTTCAGTGCCAAGGGGTCGAGCGTCTCCAAGGGCGAGTCCCTGAAGGACACCGCCCAGACCCTGGAGGCCATGGGCGTCGACGCCGTCGTCATCCGGCACGGCGCCTCCGGAGCCCCCTACCGCCTCGCCAACTCCGGCTGGATCGACGCCCACGTCATCAACGCCGGCGACGGCACGCACCAGCATCCGACCCAGGCCCTGCTGGACGCCTTCACCATGCGCCGCCGCCTGGTCGGCCCCGACGCGGGCCTCGGCCGGGACCTGTCCGGCCGGCGGATCACCATCGTCGGCGACGTCCTGCACAGCCGCGTCGCCCGCTCCAACGTCGACCTGCTGCACACGCTCGGCGCCGAGGTCACCCTGGTCGCCCCGCCCACCCTGGTGCCGGTCGGCGTCGAGAACTGGCCCTGTGAGGTGTCGTACGACCTCGACAGCACGCTGCCGAAGTCGGACGCGGTGATGATGCTGCGCGTGCAGCGCGAGCGCATGAACGCCGCCTTCTTCCCCACCGAGCGCGAGTACTCCCGGCGTTACGGCCTCGACGGCGACCGCATGGCCAAGATGCCCGAGCACGCCATCGTGATGCACCCCGGCCCGATGGTCCGCGGCATGGAGATCACCGCCGAGGTCGCCGACTCCGACCGCTGCACGGTCGTCGAGCAGGTCGCCAACGGCGTCTCCATCCGGATGGCCGTGCTCTACCTGCTGCTCGGCGGCAACGAACCCGCCGTCACCCACACTCGTACCGAGGAGAAGTAAGAAACATGAGCAAGATCCTGATCCGTGGTGCGAAGGTGCTCGGCGGCGAGCCCCAGGACGTCCTGATCGACGGCGAGGTCATCGAGGCGGTCGGCACCGGCCTGTCCGCCGAGGGCGCCGAGGTCGTCGAGGCCGACGGCAAGATGCTGCTGCCGGGCCTCGTCGACCTGCACACCCACCTGCGCGAGCCGGGCCGCGAGGACTCCGAGACCGTGCTGACCGGCACCCGGGCGGCCGCCTCCGGCGGCTTCACCGCGGTGTTCGCCATGGCCAACACCTTCCCCGTGGCCGACACCGCCGGCGTCGTCGAGCAGGTCTACCGGCTCGGCCGCGAGTACGGCTACTGCGACGTGCAGCCCATCGGCGCCGTCACCGTCGGCCTGGAGGGCAAGAAGCTCGCCGAGCTGGGCGCCATGCACGACTCGGCCGCCGGCGTCACCGTCTTCTCCGACGACGGCAAGTGCGTCGACGACGCCGTGATCATGCGCCGCGCGCTGGAGTACGTGAAGGCCTTCGGCGGTGTCGTCGCCCAGCACGCGCAGGAGCCGCGGCTGACCGAGGGCGCCCAGATGAACGAGGGCGTCGTCTCCGCCGAGCTGGGCCTCGGCGGCTGGCCGGCCGTCGCCGAGGAGTCGATCATCGCGCGGGACGTCCTGCTCGCCGAGCACGTCGGCTCCCGCCTGCACATCTGCCACGTCTCCACGGCCGGCTCGGTCGAGATCATCCGCTGGGCCAAGTCCCGCGGCATCCAGGTCACCGCCGAGGTCTGCCCCCACCACCTCCTCCTCACGGAGGAGATGGTGCGCACCTACAACCCGGCCTACAAGGTCAACCCGCCGCTGCGCACCGAGCGCGACGTGCACGCCCTGCGCGAGGGGCTCGCCGACGGCACGATCGACATCGTCGCCACCGACCACGCCCCGCACCCGCACGAGGACAAGGACTGCGAGTGGGGCGCGGCGGCCATGGGCATGGTCGGCCTGGAGACCGCGCTGTCGGTGGTCCAGGAGACGATGGTCGAAACGGGCCTGCTGGACTGGGCCGGCGTCGCCGACCGCATGTCCGTCAAGCCCGCGCAGATCGGACAGGCGGGGGGACACGGCCGTCCCGTCTCGGCAGGTGAGCCCGCCAACCTCACCCTCGTCGACGCGGCATACCGTGGCCCGGTGAACCCCGCGGGCTTCGCCTCGCGCAGCCGTAACACCCCGTACGAGGGGCTGGAGCTGCCGGGCCGTGTGACGCACACGTGGCTGCGGGGCAAGGCGACGCTCGTCGACGGGAAGCTCTCGTGACATCTCTCATCCTGCTGGCCGCCGAGAAGAAGTCGGCCGAGGTCACCGACTGGGCCGGCCGCATCGGCTGGGTCATCGGACTCGCACTCTTCGTCGCGCTCGTCTACTGGCTGATGCGCGAGGGCTGGAAGTGGCGCGGCACGCTCCAGGGCGACCTGCCCGAGCTCCCCACCGCGCCGGACGACCCGGGCCCGACGAAACTGAAGCTGAGCGGCCGCTACCACGGCTCCACCACCGCAGGGCAGTGGCTCGACCGCATCGTCGCGCACGGCCTGGGCACCCGCAGCCGGGCCGAGCTCACGCTGACGGACGCGGGACTGGACGTCGTACGCCCCGGCGCGAACGACTTCTTCGTCCCGGCCGCCGCCCTGCGCGAGGCCCGGCTCGACAAGGGCATCGCGGGCAAGGTCCTCACCGAGGGCGGACTGCTCGTCGTGACCTGGGCGCACGGCGACAAGCTGATCGACTCCGGCTTCCGCTCCGACCGGGCGGCCGAGCACCACGCGTGGGTCGACGCCATCAACTCCATGATCAACAGCAAGACCGAAACGGAAGGCGCACGATGACGACCTCCACACGGGGAGCCTCGAAGGTTCCCGCGGTACTCGTCCTGGAGGACGGCCGGATCTTCCGTGGCCGCGCCTACGGGGCCGTGGGGGAGACCTTCGGCGAGGCCGTGTTCTCCACCGGCATGACCGGCTACCAGGAGACCCTGACCGACCCCTCGTACCACCGCCAGGTCGTCGTGATGACCGCCCCGCACGTCGGCAACACCGGCGTCAACGACGAGGACCCCGAGTCCGGGCGCATCTGGGTCGCGGGCTATGTCGTACGCGACCCCGCGCGCGTGCCCTCCAACTGGCGGGCCAAGCGCTCCCTGGACGAGGAGCTGCGCCACCAGGGCGTGGTCGGCATCTCCGGTGTCGACACGCGCGCCCTGACCCGCCACCTGCGCGAGCGCGGCGCCATGCGCGTCGGCATCTTCTCCGGCAGCGCGCTGCCCGACGAGGGCACCATGCTCGCCGAGGTGCGCCAGGCACCCGAGATGAAGGGCGCGAACCTCGCCGCCGAGGTCGCCACCAAGGAGCCGTACGTCGTCCCCGCGATCGGCGAGAAGAAGTTCACCGTCGCCGCGGTCGACTTGGGAATCAAGGGCATGACCCCGCACCGCATGGCCGAGCGCGGCATCGAGGTGCACGTGCTGCCCGCGACCGCCACCGCCGAGGACGTGTACGCCGTCAACCCCGACGGAGTGTTCTTCTCCAACGGTCCCGGCGACCCCGCGACCGCCGACGGCCCGGTCGCCGTCATGCGGGAGGTGCTCGCGCGCAAGACGCCCCTCTTCGGCATCTGCTTCGGCAACCAGATCCTCGGCCGTGCGCTCGGCTTCGGCACCTACAAGCTGAAGTACGGCCACCGCGGCATCAACCAGCCGGTGCAGGACCGTACGACCGGCAAGGTCGAGGTCACCGCGCACAACCACGGCTTCGCCGTCGACGCCCCGCTCGACAAGGTGTCCGACACCCCCTACGGCCGCGCCGAGGTCTCCCACGTCTGCCTCAACGACGACGTGGTGGAGGGCCTCCAGCTGCTCGACCAGCCGGCCTTCAGCGTCCAGTACCACCCCGAAGCGGCAGCGGGCCCGCACGACGCCGCCTACCTGTTCGACCGCTTCGTATCCCTGATGGAGGGCCAGCGTGCCTAAGCGCACCGATATCCAGTCCGTCCTGGTCATCGGCTCCGGCCCGATCGTCATCGGCCAGGCCGCTGAGTTCGACTACTCCGGCACCCAGGCGTGCCGCGTCCTGAAGTCCGAGGGCCTGCGGGTCATCCTCGTCAACTCCAACCCGGCGACGATCATGACCGACCCGGAGATCGCCGACGCGACCTACGTCGAGCCGATCACCCCGGAGTTCGTCGAGAAGATCATCGCCAAGGAGCGCCCCGACGCGCTGCTGCCCACCCTGGGCGGCCAGACCGCGCTCAACACCGCCATCTCGCTCGCCGAGGCCGGCACCCTCGACAAGTACGGCGTCGAGCTGATCGGCGCCAACGTCGAGGCGATCAACAAGGGCGAGGACCGCGACCTGTTCAAGGAGGTCGTCGAGGCCGTCCGTCAAAAGACCGGCCACGGCGAGTCCGCCCGCTCGGTCATCTGCCACTCCATGGACGACGTCCTGGGGGGCGTCGAGACGCTCGGCGGCTACCCCGTCGTCGTCCGCCCCTCCTTCACCATGGGCGGCGCCGGCTCCGGCTTTGCCCACGACGAGGAGGAGCTGCGCCGCATCGCGGGCCAGGGCCTCACGCTCTCCCCGACCACCGAGGTGCTCCTGGAGGAGTCCATCCTCGGCTGGAAGGAGTACGAGCTGGAGCTGATGCGCGACAAGCACGACAACGTCGTGGTCGTCTGCTCCATCGAGAACTTCGACCCCATGGGCGTGCACACCGGTGACTCGATCACCGTCGCCCCGGCGATGACGCTCACCGACCGCGAGTACCAGATCCTGCGCGACGTCGGCATCGCCGTCATCCGCGAGGTCGGCGTCGACACCGGCGGCTGCAACATCCAGTTCGCGGTCGACCCCGAGGACGGCCGCGTGATCGTCATCGAGATGAACCCGCGCGTCTCCCGTTCCTCGGCCCTCGCCTCCAAGGCGACCGGCTTCCCGATCGCCAAGATCGCGGCGAAGCTCGCCGTCGGCTACACGCTCGACGAGATCCCCAACGACATCACCGAGCAGACCCCGGCCTCCTTCGAGCCGACGCTCGACTACGTCGTGGTCAAGGCCCCGCGGTTCGCCTTCGAGAAGTTCCCGAGCGCCGACTCCACCCTCACCACGACCATGAAGTCGGTCGGAGAGGCCATGGCGATCGGCCGCAACTTCACCGAGGCCTTCCAGAAGGCGCTGCGCTCGCTGGAGAAGAAGGGCAGCCAGTTCACCTTCGTCGGCGAGCCGGGCGACAAGGCCCTCCTCCTCGAAGAGGCCGAGCGCCCCACCGACGGGCGGATCAACACGGTCATGCAGGCCATCCGCGCGGGCGCCACGCCCGAGGAGGTCTTCGAGGCCACGAAGATCGACCCCTGGTTCGTGGACCAGCTGTTCCTGATCAAGGAGATCGCGGACGAGCTGGCCGAGGCGCCCGAACTCACCGCCGACCTGCTGGCACAGGCCAAGCGACACGGCTTCTCCGACACGCAGATCGCCGAGATCCGCGGCCTGCGCGAGGACGTCGTGCGCGAGGTGCGGCACGCCCTCGGCATCCGTCCGGTCTACAAGACGGTCGACACCTGCGCCGCCGAGTTCGCCGCGAAGACGCCGTACTTCTACTCCTCCTACGACGAGGAGACCGAGGTCGCGCCCCGCGAGAAGCCCGCGGTGATCATCCTGGGCTCCGGCCCGAACCGCATCGGCCAGGGCATCGAGTTCGACTACTCGTGCGTGCACGCGTCCTTCGCGCTGTCCGACGCCGGGTACGAGACTGTGATGGTCAACTGCAACCCGGAGACGGTCTCCACGGACTACGACACCTCCGACCGCCTGTACTTCGAGCCGCTCACGCTCGAGGACGTGCTGGAGGTCGTGCACGCCGAGCAGCAGGCCGGACCGGTCGCCGGTGTGGTCGTCCAGCTCGGCGGCCAGACCCCGCTCGGCCTGGCGCAGGCGCTCAAGGACAACGGCGTCCCGATCGTGGGTACGTCGCCGGAGGCGATCCACGCCGCCGAGGACCGCGGCGCCTTCGGCCAGGTCCTCGCCGAGGCCGGTCTGCCCGCGCCCAAGCACGGCACGGCGACCACCTTCGCGGGGGCCAAGGCCATCGCCGACGAGATCGGCTACCCGGTCCTGGTGCGGCCCTCGTACGTGCTCGGCGGCCGCGGCATGGAGATCGTCTACGACGAGACCCGCCTGGAGTCGTACATCGCCGAGTCCACCGAGATCAGCCCCTCCCGGCCGGTCCTGGTCGACCGCTTCCTCGACGACGCGATCGAGATCGACGTCGACGCACTGTACGACGGCGAGGAGCTCTACCTCGGCGGTGTCATGGAGCACATCGAGGAGGCCGGCATCCACTCCGGCGACTCGGCCTGCGCCCTGCCGCCGATCACGCTCGGCGGGCACGACATCAAGCGCCTGCGCGCCTCGACCGAGGCCATTGCCAAGGGCGTCGGCGTGCGCGGACTGATCAACATCCAGTTCGCGATGGCCGGCGACATCCTGTACGTCCTCGAAGCCAACCCGCGCGCGTCGCGTACGGTCCCCTTCACCTCGAAGGCGACCGCGGTGCCGCTCGCGAAGGCCGCCGCCCGCATCTCGCTCGGCGCGACGATCGCCGAGCTGCGGGCCGAGGGGCTGCTGCCGGCCCAGGGCGACGGCGGGACGCTGCCGATGGACGCGCCGATCTCCGTCAAGGAGGCCGTCATGCCGTGGTCGCGCTTCCGCGACATCCACGGCCGCGGCGTCGACACCGTGCTCGGCCCGGAGATGCGCTCCACCGGCGAGGTCATGGGCATCGACTCCGTCTTCGGCACGGCGTACGCCAAGTCGCAGGCGGGCGCGTACGGTCCACTGCCGACGAAGGGCCGCGCCTTCATCTCGGTCGCCAACCGGGACAAGCGCTCGATGATCTTCCCGGCGCGTGAACTCGTCGCCCACGGCTTCGAGCTGCTGGCCACCTCCGGCACCGCCGAGGTGCTCAAGCGCAACGGCATCAACGCCACGGTCGTGCGCAAGCACAGCGAGGGCGAGGGCCCGAACGGCGAGAAGACCATCGTCCAGCTCATCCACGACGGCCAGGTCGACCTCATCGTCAACACGCCGTACGGCACCGGCGGCCGCCTCGACGGCTACGACATCCGTACCGCCTCGGTGGCGCGTGGCGTCCCCTGCCTGACCACGGTGCAGGCGCTCGCCGCCGCCGTGCAGGGCATCGACGCCCTCAACCACGGGGGCGTGGGCGTCCGTTCACTCCAGGAACACGCCGAACACCTGACGGCAGCCCGCGACTAGCAGCCCCGAGGGGGACACCGGAAACGGTGTCCCCCTCTTCATGAGGACCCCTCTTGACGAGGACTCATGAGGACCCCTGAGGACTTCCGAGACATGTACAAGCTTTTCTTCCGCCTGGTCTTCCGGCGGATGGATCCCGAGCAGGCCCACCATCTCGCCTTCCGCTGGATCCGCCTTGCCGTCCGCGTCCCCGTGCTGCGCACCTTCCTCGCGGCCGCGCTTGCGCCCCGCCACAAGGAGCTGCGCACGGAGGCGCTCGGGCTGCGGATGCACGGCCCCTTCGGGCTTGCCGCCGGCTTCGACAAGAACGCCGTCGCGATCGACGGCATGGCGATGCTGGGCTTCGACCACGTCGAGATCGGCACCGTGACGGGCGAGCCGCAGCCGGGCAACCCCCCGAAGCGGCTGTTCCGGCTCGTCCCGGACCGGGCGCTGATCAACCGCATGGGCTTCAACAACGAGGGCTCGCTGGCCGTCGCCGCCCGTCTCAAGCACCGCGAGCCGGTGTTCAAGCCCGTCGTGGGCGTCAACATCGGCAAGACCAAGGTCGTCCCTGAGGCGGAGGCCGTGGGCGACTACGTGAAGTCGACCGAGCGCCTGGCGCCGTACGCGGACTATCTCGTCGTCAATGTCTCGTCCCCCAACACCCCCGGTCTGCGCAACCTCCAGGCGACCGAGGCGCTGCGCCCGCTGCTGACCGCCGTGCGCGAGGCCGCCGACCGCATCGTGGCCCACCGCCGCGTCCCGCTGCTGGTGAAGATCGCCCCGGACCTCGCCGACGAGGACGTCGACGCCGTCGCCGACCTCGCCGTGGAGCTCGGCCTGGACGGGATCATCGCCACCAACACCACCATCGCGCGCGAGGGCCTCGGCCTGAGGTCCGACGCCGACCTGGTGAAGGAGACGGGCGGACTGTCCGGCGCCCCGCTCAAGGCACGCTCCCTGGAGGTGCTGCGCCGCCTCTACGCGCGCGTGGGCGACCGCATCACCCTGGTAGGCGTCGGCGGCATCGAGAACGCCGAGGACGCCTGGCAGCGCATCCTGGCCGGCGCCACGCTGATCCAGGGCTACAGCGCCTTCGTCTACGAGGGGCCCTTCTGGAGCCGTGCCCTGCACAAGGGGCTCGCCGCCCGCCTGCGCACCAGCCCGTACGCCACCCTCGCCGACGCCGTCGGCGCCGATGTGAGGAATCCCGCATGACGTCCCACGAGCCCTTCGGCGCCCGGCTGCGCCGCGCCATGGACGAGCGCGGCCCGCTGTGCGTCGGCATCGACCCGCACGCGTCCCTGCTCGCCGAGTGGGGCCTGGACGACGACGTCGCCGGCCTGGAGCGGTTCAGCCGCACCGTCGTCGAGGCCATGGCCGACCGGGTCGCCGTCCTCAAGCCGCAGAGCGCCTTCTTCGAGCGCTTCGGCTCGCGCGGCCTCGCCGTCCTGGAGAAGTCGGTCCAGGAGGCGCGCGCGGCCGGTGCCCTGGTCGTGATGGACGCCAAGCGCGGCGACATCGGCTCGACCATGGCCGCCTACGCCGAGGCCTTCCTGCACAAGGACGCCCCGCTGTTCTCGGACGCCCTGACCGTCTCGCCGTACCTCGGCTACGGCTCCCTGCGCCCGGCCGTGGAGCTGGCGCGGGAGAACGGCGCCGGCCTGTTCGTGCTGGCGCTGACCTCCAACCCGGAGGGCGGCGAGGTCCAGCACGCGCTCCGCGCAGACGGCCGCACCGTCGGCGCGACCATGCTGGCCCACCTGAAGGCCGAGAACGCGGGGGAGGAGCCCCTGGGTTCCTTCGGGGCGGTCGTGGGTGCGACCCTGGGCGACCTGTCGTCGTACGACCTCGACATGGGCGGTCCGATCCTCGCGCCCGGCATCGGCGCCCAGGGGGCGACGCCGGCCGATCTTCCCGGGGTGTTCGGGGCGGCCGTGCGCAACGTCGTGCCCAACGTCAGCCGGGGTGTTCTGCGTCACGGCCCCGAGGTCGGGGTGCTGCGGGCGGCCGCGGAACGCTTCGCGGAGGAGATCCGGGCGGCCGTGAACGGCGGCTGAGCCGAAGGGGCGCGAGGGGTCCGGTGAGGGAAGCCGTGGCGACTTGAGTCTGGATACATCCTCAAATCCGGGGCAGTATGTCTGAAATATCCAGCCTCACGGAGGCTGACCAGGACTTTTCCGCTGTTCTCGCTGACTGCGGCGGACTTGCCCGCTAGTCTCCGAGCAGTGGGGGCACCTCCCGCGCCCCTCAAGGCAGTGAGGGAGAACGGGCAGCGTGTTGCTCGTGGCTCCCCAGGTGTGGGGCGACTAGGTTCCTCACCGGTCCGTATCCGACAGTTCGACATCCGAGGTGACGTAGGCGTGGCTCTTCCGCCCCTTACCCCCGAACAGCGCGCAGCCGCGCTCGAAAAGGCCGCCGCGGCTCGCCGGGAGCGGGCCGAGGTCAAGAATCGACTCAAGCACTCCGGCGCCTCCCTTCACGAGGTCATCAAGCAGGGCCAGGAAAACGACGTCATCGGCAAGATGAAGGTCTCCGCCCTGCTCGAGTCCCTGCCGGGCGTGGGCAAGGTCCGCGCCAAGCAGATCATGGAGCGACTCGGCATCTCCGAGAGTCGCCGCGTGCGCGGGCTCGGTTCCAACCAGATCGCTTCTCTGGAGCGTGAGTTCGGCAGCACCGGCTCCTGAGTCCCGGGCACCCCGGGAATCCTGAAATAATCGCCGCATGAGTGAACGTTCGCGGCTGACCGTGCTCTCCGGCCCCTCCGGGGTCGGCAAGAGCACGGTCGTCGCCCATATGCGCAAGGAACACCCCGAGGTCTGGCTCTCGGTGTCGGCGACCACCCGTAAGCCGCGCCCTGGCGAGCAGCACGGTGTCCACTACTTCTTCGTCACCGACGATGAGATGGACAAGATGATCGCCAACGGCGAGCTGCTGGAGTGGGCCGAGTTCGCCGGGAACCGTTACGGCACGCCGCGCGCGGCCGTCATGGAGCACCTGGAGACCGGGGTGCCGGTCCTCCTGGAGATCGATCTCCAGGGTGCCCGGCAGGTCCGCGAGTCCATGCCGGAGGCCCAGCTCGTGTTCCTGGCCCCTCCCTCCTGGGAGGAGCTCGTGCGCAGGCTGACCGGCCGGGGCACCGAGCCGCCCGAGGTGATCGAGCGCCGTCTGGAGGCGGCCAAGATTGAGCTGGCGGCCGAGCCGGAGTTCGATGTGACCTTGGTCAACACCTCCGTCAAGGATGTGGCGCGCGAGCTGCTAGCCTTGATGGACGTTGTGTGATCGTGTCTGATTTTTTCCCATCTTTCGGAAGGTAGAGCGTGTCCTCTTCCATCACCGCGCCCGAGGGCATCATCAACCCGCCGATCGACGAGCTCCTCGAGGCCACCGACTCGAAGTACAGCCTCGTGATCTACGCGGCCAAGCGTGCCCGCCAGATCAACGCGTACTACTCGCAGCTCGGCGAGGGCCTCCTCGAGTACGTCGGTCCGCTCGTCGACACCCACGTCCACGAGAAGCCGCTCTCGATCGCCCTGCGCGAGATCAACGCGGGTCTGCTGACGTCCGAGGCCATCGAGGGCCCGGTCCAGTAAGCGCAGCAAGCACGCGGCGGCAGATCGTCATATCTGCGGACCGCGGCTGGTTTTTCCACAGGCCCGGCAGCACGGCTGCCGGGCCTGTGGTGTGTGATGGAGTCGTGCGCCCGTCTCCGGGGCACGTGAGCCGAGTCCGGGAGAGACGGTGGACAAGCCGAAGGTCGTTCTGGGGGTCAGCGGTGGCATCGCCGCGTACAAGGCGTGTGAGCTGCTGCGCAGGCTGACGGAGTCGGGCCACGACGTGCGCGTCGTCCCCACGGCCTCCGCACTGAACTTCGTCGGCGCCGCCACATGGTCCGCGCTGTCCGGCAACCCCGTCTCGACGGAGGTCTGGGACACCGTCCACCAGGTCCCGCACGTCCGCATCGGGCAGCACGCCGACCTGGTGGTCGTGGCCCCCGCCACCGCCGACATGCTGGCCAAGGCCGCCCACGGCCTCGCCGACGACCTGCTGACCAACACCCTCCTCACGGCCCGCTGCCCGGTCGTCTTCGCCCCGGCCATGCACACGGAGATGTGGGAGCACCCGGCCACTCAGGAGAACGTGGCGACGCTGCGCCGCCGGGGCGCCGTCGTCATCGAGCCGGCGGTCGGCCGCCTCACCGGCGTCGACACCGGCAAGGGGCGCCTGCCCGACCCCGCCGAGATATTCGAGGTCTGCCGCCGGGTGCTGGCCCGCGGCGTCACCGAGCCGGACCTGAAGGGTCGGCACGTCGTCGTCAGCGCCGGCGGAACCCGCGAGCCCCTCGACCCCGTCCGCTTCCTCGGCAACCGCTCCTCCGGCAAGCAGGGCTACGCCCTCGCCCGTACGGCGGCCGCGCGGGGCGCCCGTGTGACATTGGTCGCGGCGAACGCCGGTCTGCCGGACCCGGCCGGCGTCGACGTCGTCCAGGTCGGTACGGCGGTGCAGCTGCGCGAGGCGGTGCTGAAGGCGGCGGCGGACGCCGACGCGGTGGTCATGGCTGCCGCCGTGGCCGACTTCCGCCCGGCCGAGTACGCGACCGGGAAGATCAAGAAGAAGGACGGCCAGGAGCCCGAGCCCGTCGCCTTGGTGCGGAATCCGGACATCCTCGCGGAGATCTCGGCCGAGCGGGCGCGGCCCGGACAGGTGATCGTCGGCTTCGCCGCCGAGACGGACGACGTGCTGGCCAACGGCCGGACCAAGCTCGCCCGCAAGGGATGCGATCTTCTGGTGGTGAACGAGGTCGGGGAGCGCAAGACGTTCGGCTCCGAGGAGAACGAGGCCGTCGTGCTCGGCGCCGACGGCAGCGAGACACCCGTACCGCACGGTCCGAAGGAGGCCCTCGCCGACACCGTCTGGGACCTCGTCGTCGGTCGCCTCAGCTGAACGGTTTCGGGCATATGACGGATTCGTTGGCCGTGACATTGTCGCGTGGCGACTCTGGTCAGGGGCGCCACGCATTGGGCAGAATGCGCGTGCCGCAGGTCACAGCGTGCCCGACAGGTAAGACGGGTGGGGCTGATGGCCGAATGCGACAGATAAACTGTTCAAGGACGACACCGGGCGCAGCCCCCGGACCGTCCGCCAATGATCAGCCAGCAGCCGCTGCAACCCCAGGGAGCGTTGTGTCCCGTCGCCTGTTCACCTCGGAGTCCGTGACCGAAGGTCACCCCGACAAGATCGCTGACCAGATCAGCGACACCATTCTCGATGCGCTTCTGCGCGAGGACCCGTCTTCCCGGGTCGCCGTGGAGACGCTGATCACCACCGGCCTGGTGCACGTGGCCGGCGAGGTCACGACCAAGTCGTACGCGGACATCGCGACGCTGGTCCGCAACAAGATCCTCGAGATCGGCTACGACTCCTCGAAGAAGGGCTTCGACGGCGCCTCCTGCGGCGTCTCGGTGTCGATCGGCTCGCAGTCGCCCGACATCGCCCAAGGTGTCGACACGGCGTACGAGTCGCGGGTCGAGGGCGACGACGACGAGCTCGACAAGCAGGGCGCGGGCGACCAGGGCCTGATGTTCGGCTACGCGTCGGACGAGACGCCGACGCTGATGCCGCTGCCGATCTTCCTCGCGCACCGCCTGTCCAAGCGCCTCTCCGAGGTCCGCAAGAACGGCACGATCCCCTACCTGCGCCCGGACGGCAAGACGCAGGTCACCATCGAGTACGACGGCGACAAGGCCGTCCGCCTCGACACCGTGGTCGTCTCCTCGCAGCACGCCAGCGACATCGACCTGGAGTCGCTGCTGGCGCCCGACATTCGCGAGTTCGTCGTCGAGCCCGAGCTCAAGGCGCTGCTCGACGAGGGCATCAAGCTGGACACCGAGGGCTACCGCCTGCTGGTCAACCCGACCGGCCGCTTCGAGATCGGCGGCCCGATGGGCGACGCCGGCCTCACCGGCCGCAAGATCATCATCGACACGTACGGCGGCATGGCCCGCCACGGCGGCGGTGCCTTCTCCGGCAAGGACCCGTCCAAGGTGGACCGCTCGGCCGCGTACGCGATGCGCTGGGTCGCCAAGAACGTCGTCGCCGCGGGCCTCGCCTCCCGCTGCGAGGTCCAGGTCGCCTACGCCATCGGCAAGGCCGAGCCCGTCGGCCTCTTCGTCGAGACCTTCGGCACCAACAAGGTCGAGACCGAGAGGATCGAGAAGGCGATCGACGAGGTCTTCGACCTCCGGCCGGCCGCGATCATCCGCGACCTCGACCTGCTCCGCCCGATCTACGCCCAGACCGCGGCGTACGGCCACTTCGGCCGTGAGGTTCCCGACTTCACCTGGGAGCGCACGGACCGCGTGGAGGCGCTGCAGAAGGCCGTCGGGCTGTAAGCCCCGCGTTCGGCTCGCACCGAGGCCCGGTTCCCTTCGGGGAGCCGGGCCTCGGCGTGTGCGCGGGGCGGGCCGATCGCCCGCGGGCACCGCACGCGGTTGTCAGTGCCGTTTGGTAAGAATGCAAGCGTGAGCAGCGAGAACGGGCAGGGGGAGCGCGGGGCCGAAGGGGCGCCGCCGGAGCAGCTCGCGCTCATCCGGGAGAGCGTGCGGGACGCGAAGGTGCCCCGGGCCAAGCCGCGGACCTGGCGGGGCGCCGCGCTGGCCAAGGAGCTGCCCGTGGCACGGGTGCTCGTCGACAAGGGCGTCCTCCATCTCGACCGGTACTTCGACTACGCCGTCCCCGAGGAGCTCGACGAGCAGGCCCAGCCCGGCGTGCGCGTGCGGGTGCGCTTCGGGGCCGGGCGGCACCGGGTGCGGGACGGGCGCCGCGAGGGCGGGGGCCTCATCGACGGCTTCCTGATCGAGCGGCGGGCCGACTCCGACTACACGGGGCCCCTGGCCGCGCTGGCCCAGGTCGTCTCGCCCGAACCCGTGCTGAGCGAGGAACTGCTGGGCCTCGCCCGGGCCGTCGCCGACCGGTACGCCGGAAGCCTCGCCGATGTGCTGCAGCTGGCGGTGCCGCCGCGCAGCGCGCGCGCCGAGCAGCGCCCGTCGCCCGCGCCGCTGCCGCCCCCTCCGGCCCCCGACGCCGGCTCGTGGGCCCGGTACGAGCAGGGGGCCGCCTTCGTCGAGTCACTGGCCCACGGGGGCACGCCCCGCGCGGTGTGGAACGCGCTGCCCGGCCCGCAGTGGAGCGAGGAGCTGGCCCGGGCCGTCGCCGCGACGCTCGCCTCGGGGCGCGGCGCGCTCGTCGTCGTACCGGACGGCCGGGCCGCCGCCCGCGTGGACGCCGCGCTGACCGCGCTGCTCGGCGAGGGGCGGCATGCGCTGCTCACCGCCGACGCGGGCCCCGAGAAGCGGTACGCGCAGTGGCTCGCCGTACGGCGCGGGGCCGTGCGGGCCGTCGTCGGGACGCGGGCCGCCATGTTCGCGCCCGTGCGGGATCTGGGGCTCGTCGCCATCTGGGACGACGGGGACGACAGCCACAGCGAGCAGCACGCACCGCAGCCGCATGCGCGTGACGTGCTGCTGTTGCGGGCCGCCATGGACAAGTGCGCCTTCCTGCTGGGCAGTTGGAGCTGCACGGTCGAGGCCGCGCAGCTCGTGGAGAGCGGCTGGGCGCGGCCCCTGGTCGCCGGGCGGGAGCAGGTACGGCGGAGCGCGCCCCTGGTGCGGACCGTGGGGGACGGCGATCTCGCGCGGGACGAGGCCGCCCGGGCGGCCCGGCTGCCGACGCTCGCCTGGCAGGTGGCCCGAGAGGGTCTGAAGCACGGCCCGGTGCTGGTCCAGGTGCCGCGGCGCGGATACATACCGCGCATGGCCTGCGCGCAGTGCCGGGCGCCCGCCCGGTGCCGGCACTGTTCCGGGCCCCTTCAGGCGCAGGGCGCCGAGGCGCTGCGGTGCGACTGGTGCGGGCACGAGGAGAGCGGCTGGCACTGCCCGGAGTGCGGGTCGTTCCGGCTGCGGGCCCAGGTGGTGGGGGCGCGGCGGACGGCCGAGGAGCTCGGGCGTGCCTTCCCCGCCGTACCGGTGCGGACCTCGGGACGCGAGCAGGTGCTGGACACCGTGCCGGGGATGCCCGCTCTGGTGGTGAGCACCCCCGGTGCGGAGCCCGTCGCCGAGGGCGGCTACGCGGCGGCCCTGCTCCTGGACGGCTGGGCCATGCTCGGCCGGCCGGATCTGCGGGCCGGGGAGGACGCGCTGCGCCGGTGGATCGAGGCCTGCGCGCTCGTCCGGCCGCAGCAGGAGGGCGGGACGGTGGTCGTCGTCGCCGAGCCGACGCTGCGGCCCGTGCAGGCGCTGGTGCGCTGGGACCCCGTCGGGTACGCGGTGCGGGAGTTGGCCGAGCGGGCCGAGCTGGGATTTCCGCCGGTGTCCCGGATGGCGGCCGTGTCGGGGACGCCGCAGGCCGTGGCGGACTTCCTGGGTTCCGTCGAACTGCCGCCGGACGCCGAGGTGTTGGGGCCCGTACCCCTGCCGGTCACGGCTGCCGGACAGTCCCGTCGGCCCGGGTCGCCACCACCCGGGGAGCACTGGGAGCGGGCCCTCGTCCGTGTGCCGCCCGGCAGCGGGGCCGCGCTCACGTCCGCGCTGAAGGCGGCGCAGGCCACGCGGATGGCCCGGGGGAGCGGGGAGGCGGTACGGCTGCGGATCGATCCGCCGGACATCGGGTGACCCGGTGACGGCCGTGGTCGTTCCCGGTATACGACTGCCCTCCCGGACGCGTACCGGGAGGGCAGAGTGAGACCGGAGGAAGGTGCGGGGCGAGGGCGGTTCAACCGTTGCGCGGGCCGGGGAAGGCCGTCGGCCGCGCCTCTTCGCGCAGCGCGGGGGTGCTTGCCCTCGGCTGCGTCGGCATGGAGCGGGCCGCGGGGACCGTCGGCATCGCGGGGAGGCCGGTGTTCACGTTGATCGTGCGGGTGCCCGACGGCTCGCCCGTACGCTCGGCCTCGGCCGCAGCCTGGGCCGCGGCACGGCGGGCGCCGTAACGGCGGTGCACCGCCTGCTTGGTGACGCCGAGGGCGGAGCCCACCGCGTCCCACGAGAAGCCGAGTGAGCGGTCGAAGTCCACGGCGGCGGTGACCAGCGTTTCGACGCTGTCCCGGAGCTCCTGGGCGAGACGGACCGTCGGGGCCGGGGCGCGTCCGTAGACGACGAAGCCCGTGGAGGGGCCGGAGCGGCGCGGGCGGTAGACGTTGCCCAACTGGGCGGTGAGGGTGCGCAGTGCGTCCACCTGCCGGCGGACCCGCTCGATGTCCCGCACCAGCAAGTGCAGGCTGGCCCGGGCCTGGGCGTCGTGGGTTGCGTGGTCGGCCATGAACAAGCCTCTCGAGCCGGCGTTGAAAGGAATGGGGCCGCGAACGCGGCCCGCTGTGGTCAACTCTTTCTTGACCAACGCGTTTTCGCTCCGCTGGTCACGGGGTGGGGGCGTACGGGCATATGCGTACGCCGCTCTCGCGCCCACGCACCACCTGTTTCCGGTTGGCCAGGGGGCTGAGCGACCTGAGAGGCCTGCTCGCCGTCGGTGGGTTTCCCGCCGAGGCCGGGCTTTGCTTCGTGGTCATAGACTGGTGCGCTGCCCGTACCCACGCCGTCCGAGAGGCTCCCACTCGCCCATGAAGCTTGTCTTCGCCGGTACCCCCGAGGTCGCCGTTCCCGCCCTGGACGCTCTCATCGCCTCGGGGCGGCACGAGGTGGCCGCCGTCGTCACGCGGCCCGACGCGCCGGCCGGGCGCGGGCGCAGGCTGGTCGCGTCCCCCGTGGCCGAGCGGGCGGAGGAGGCCGGGATCGAGGTGCTCAAGCCCGTCAAGCCGAGGGACCCCGAGTTCCTGGAGCGGCTCAAGGAGATCGCGCCCGACTGCTGTCCGGTCGTCGCCTACGGCGCCCTGCTGCCGCGCGTCGCCCTGGACATCCCCGCCCACGGCTGGGTCAACCTGCACTTCTCGCTGCTGCCCGCCTGGCGCGGGGCCGCGCCCGTGCAGCACGCCCTCATGGCGGGCGACGAGATCACCGGTGCCTCGACCTTCCTCATCGAGGAAGGGCTCGACTCCGGCCCCGTCTACGGCACCGTCACCGAGGAGGTCCGGGCCGCCGACACCAGCGGCGATCTGCTCACTCGGCTCGCCTTCGCGGGCGCCGGGCTGCTCGCCGCGACCATGGACGGCATCGAGGACGGCACGCTGAAGGCCGTACCGCAGCCGGCCGACGGCATCACGCTCGCGCCGAAGATCACCGTCGAGGACGCGCAGGTCTACTGGGCCGCCCCCGCCCTGCGGGTCGACCGGATCGTGCGCGGCTGCACCCCGGCCCCCGGCGCCTGGACCACCTTCCGCGGCGAACGGCTCAAGCTCATCCAGGTCAGGCCCGTGCCCGAGCGGACGGACCTCGCCCCCGGCCAGATGGCCGTCGGCAAGAACAGCGTGCACGTGGGCACCGGTTCGTTCGCCGTCGAGCTGCTGTGGGTGCAGGCCCAGGGCAAGAAGCCGATGCGGGCGGCGGATTGGGCACGCGGGGTGCGGATCACCGCCGACGAGATCCTCGGCGGCTGAGGCGGGGCATCGTCTACCCGGCTGCGACGGCTGAGGCGCGGCACGGCCCGTCGGGCTTCGGTGGTCGAGGCTCGGCACCGTCTGCCGGGCCTCGGCGGCGGTCGAGGTCCGGTGCCGACCGGTCCGGCTCGGGCGCCGGCCCGCCCGGTCCGTGCCCGGTCCGTGCGTGGCCCGCCCGGTCCGGGCGCCGCTGCTCGGCGTACGGCGCCGGTCCCGCGGCGCGGGCGGCGACGTAGGCTGGGTTTCGCACCTTTCCTACACCCGGAGCACCTTTTCGTGAGCGAGCAGTCCCGACGGCCCCGTAAGCCCGTCAAGCCCTACCGTCGTCCCCAGAAGGACCCCGTCCGCATGCTCGCCTTCGACGCGCTGCGTGCCGTCGACGAGCGGGATGCCTACGCCAACCTCGTGCTGCCGCCGCTGCTGCGCAAGGCGCGCGAGAAGGGCGACTTCGACGCCAGGGACGCCGCCCTCGCCACCGAGCTGGTGTACGGCACGCTGCGCAGGCAGGGGACGTACGACACCGTCATCGCCGCCTGCGTCGACCGGCCGCTGCGCGAGGTCGACCCGCCGGTGCTCGACGTGCTCAGCCTGGGCGCGCACCAGCTGCTCGGTACCCGCATTCCGACGCACGCCGCCGTGTCCGCCTCCGTCGAGCTCGCGCGCGTCGTCCTCGGCGACGGACGCGCCAAGTTCGTCAACGCCGTGCTGCGGAAGGTCGCCCAGGACGACCTCGACGGCTGGCTGGAGAAGGTCGCACCGCCCTACGACGAGGACCCCGAGGACCACCTCGCCGTCGTGCACTCGCACCCCCGCTGGGTCGTCTCCGCGCTGTGGGACTCGCTCGGCGGCCCGCGCGCCGGGATCGAGGACCTGCTGGAGGCCGACAACGAGCGGCCCGAGGTCACCCTCGTCGCCCGGCCGGGCCGGTCCACCACCGACGAGCTGCTCCGCGAGGAGGCCGCGGTCGAGGGGCGCTGGTCGCCGTACGCCGTGCGGCTCACCGAGGGCGGGGAGCCGGGCCTGATCGAGGCCGTCCGCGAGGGCCGGGCCGGTGTGCAGGACGAGGGCAGCCAGCTGGTCGCCCTCGCACTGGCCAACGCGCCGATCGACGGCCCGGACGAGAAGTGGCTCGACGGCTGCGCGGGACCGGGCGGCAAGGCCGCGCTGCTCGGCGCCCTCGCCGCCGAACGCGGGGCCGCGCTGCTCGCCTCCGAGAAGCAGCCGCACCGGGCCGGCCTGGTGGCCAAGGCGCTGGACGGCAACCCGGGGCCGTACCAGGTCATCGCCGCCGACGGCACCCGGCCGCCGTGGCGCCCCGGCACCTTCGACCGCGTGCTGATGGATGTGCCGTGCACCGGTCTCGGCGCGCTGCGCAGGCGGCCCGAGGCCCGCTGGCGCCGGCGCCCGGAGGACCTGGACAGCTTCGCTCCGCTCCAGCGGGCCCTGCTGCGCACCGCGCTCGACTCGGTGCGGGTCGGCGGAGTCGTCGGCTACGCCACCTGCTCGCCGCACCTCGCCGAGACCCGTGCGGTCGTCGGGGACGTGCTCAAGCAGTACCAGGACGCAGAACTGATCGACGCCCGCCCGCTCCTTCCCGGCGTACCCGCGCTCGGCGAGGGCCCCGACATCCAGTTGTGGCCGCACATGCACGGCACCGACGCGATGTATCTGGCCCTGATCCGCAGAACCGGCTGAAGCGCCGCTGGGAGGGGGCAGCCGACCTGTCCGGAGGCGCGGTGAACCGCGCGACCGGCACCCACCGGTCCGCAGCCTCACGTACAGCCCCCACCACCCCGGCCCTGCCTCGGCCCGCCCCGGCGGGGCATGGCAGGCTTGGGACATGGCCGCGCAGATCAATCCCAGCATCCTGTCAGCCGACTTCGCCCGCCTCGGGGACGAGGCGAAGGCGGTCGAGGGGGCCGACTGGCTCCACGTCGACGTGATGGACAACCATTTCGTCCCGAACCTCACGCTCGGCGTGCCGGTCGTGGAGTCGCTGGCCCGGGCGACGGACATCCCGCTGGACTGCCATCTGATGATCCAGGACCCCGATCGCTGGGCACCGCAGTACGTCGAGGCGGGTGCCTCGTCCGTCACCTTCCACGTCGAGGCGGCCGGGGCGCCGATCCGGCTCGCCCGCGAGATCCGCGCCAAGGGGGCCCGCGCCTCCATGGCGCTCAAGCCCGCGACGCCCATCGAGCCGTACGAGGAACTGCTCCCCGAGCTCGACATGCTGCTGATCATGACGGTCGAACCGGGCTTCGGCGGCCAGCAGTTCCTCGACCTCATGCTCCCGAAGATCCGCCGCACCCGTGAGCTGATCCACAAGCACGGTCTCGAGCTCTGGCTGCAGGTCGACGGGGGTGTCTCCGTATCGACCATCGAGCGGTGCGCGGACGCGGGAGCGGACGTCTTCGTCGCCGGATCCGCGGTGTACGGAGCCGAGGACCCGGCCGAGGCGGTACGTGCGCTGCGCAGCCAGGCGGAGGCGGCCACTGCTCAGGCATCCTGGGCATGCGGCCACTGAGCCACAGCTACGTGAACGGCGCCCATCAGGGCTGATCAAGCGCGCCGGATCTGCAAGGATGGACGGCGAATCCAGAGTGTGAACAGCAGTGAGGAGAACGCCGTGTCGGGTATGTCGGCGGGCCGGTCAGCCATGCGGATGGGACCCGCCGAGCTGGTGCAGGCGGCGGCCATGGCCCGCCGCTTCTACCTCGAGGGCAAGTCCAAGATCCAGATCGCGGAGGAGTTCGGGGTCAGCCGCTTCAAGGTGGCCCGGGTCCTGGAAACCGCTCTCGAACGGGATCTCGTACGCATCGAGATCCGCGTGCCGGCCGAACTGGACGCCGAGCGCTCCGACGCGCTCCGCGCCCGGTACGGCCTCAGGCACGCCGTCGTGGTCGAGTCCCCGGCCGAGGCCGAGGAGACCCCCGACCCCGAGAACCTCGGCGAGGTCGCCGCCGACCTGCTCGGCGAGCTCGTCAACGAAGGGGACGTCCTCGGCCTGGCCTGGGGCCGCTCCACCATCCACATGGCGGCGGCGCTCGACCGGCTGCCGCCGTGCACGGTCGTGCAGTTGACCGGTGTGTACGACGCCGGGACCGCCGAGCGAGGCTCCGTCGAGGCTGTACGCCGCGCCGCCCAGGTGTCGGGCGGCGACGCACACCCCATCTACGCGCCGATGCTGCTGCCGGACGCGGCCACCGCGGCGGCCCTGCGCAACCAGACCGGGATCGCCCGGGCCTTCGAGTACTTCGACAAGGTCACGGTCGCCTGCGTCTCCATCGGTTCCTGGGAGCCCGGCATCTCGACGGTGCACGACATGCTCAGCGACGAGGAGCGCGCGCACTACGCCTCGCTCGGTGTCGCCGCGGAGATGTCCGCCCTCCTCTTCGACGGCGAGGGCCGCCGGGTGGGCCGGGACCTGGGGGAGCGGTGCATCACGGTCAAGGCCGACCAGCTCCGCCGTATCCCCGAGGTCGTCGCGATCGCGGGCGGCCAGCGCAAGGCGTCCGCGATCGACGCGGTGCTGCGCTCCGGGCTCGTCACCAGCCTGGTGACCGACACCTCGGCCGCGGACTACCTGCTGACCGCCGGACCGAAGCCGCGCCCCGCCCTCAGCCGGGCGGACCCGGACGGCGTCTGACAGCGCGCCGCACGGGGGCGGCCGTGACAGCATCGGCATCATGCTGCTGCGGTCCGGCCCCCGTGCGCTCGCGGGGCTGCTCCTGTGCGGCGCGGTCCTGCTGACGGGCTGTGCCTCGACGAGTACGACGACCCCGGCTGCGCGTACGGCGACCTCGGCGGGCGCGCGCCCCGCGGCCAGCGACCGCGCCACGTCCTCGGTCCCGTCCTGGGTCGGCTCCCTGCCGACCGTCCTCCTGTCCCGGCTCCCCGCCGAGGCCCGCCACACGGTCACCCTCATCGACCGGGGCGGGCCCTTTCCTTATGTCGCGGACGGTGCCGTCTTCCGCAACTTCGAGCGGCACCTGCCGCTGCACCCCCGCGGCTACTACCACGAGTACACGGTCAGGACCCCGGGCCGGGACGACCGGGGAGCCCGGCGCTTCGTCACCGGGCAGGGCAGCGAGCTCTACTACACCGACGATCACTACAACTCGTTCAAGGCGGTGCTGAAATGACTCACGCAACCCTCGCCGAGGCGGTCCGTTCGGCCGGCTGGAAGGTCCTCCCGCTCGACCTCTCCGGCGTCACGGACAAGGACGGCTTCATGGACCGTGTCACGACCGTCCTCAATCTGCCGAAGGACTTCGGGCGCAACTGGGATGCGTTCGTGGACGCCTGCGGCGACATCGGCTGGGGACCGGCCGGGCCGGGCCGGCTGATGGTGGTCATCGGCTGGCGGGACTTCGCGAAGGCACAGCCCGAGGAGTGGGAGAACGCCCAGCAGGCCCTGGAGTCGGTCGCCGGGCGCCAGCAGGAGTACGACTCGACACTGGCGATCGTCCTCGCCATCGTCTGATCGCTCGCGCCTGAGCAGGCGGGCTTGCCCTCTCCCTTCGTATGCAAATCAAATTGCACTGTCGATATGTGATGCACTTATCATTGCTCATCGGCACCCCCTGCACCCCTGCGAGGAGAGTGGACGCCCGTGACCGTGCATTCGGCGACCCTGGCCATCGACGAAACCGTCCGAGCGCGCAAGGCCGCGGGCGAGAAGGTGCTGCACCTCGGCTTCGGCGAGGCCGGGTTGCCCGTCCCGGAGCAGGTGGCCGCCGTCCTCGCGGGGGCCGCGGCGCG
Source organism: Streptomyces sp. NPDC046805 (assembly GCF_040645355.1). Taxonomy (NCBI): domain Bacteria; kingdom Bacillati; phylum Actinomycetota; class Actinomycetes; order Kitasatosporales; family Streptomycetaceae; genus Streptomyces; species Streptomyces sp. NPDC046805. Next base: position 45,217 of record NZ_JBEYYC010000020.1, read on the forward strand.
CAATGGCTACGGGCCCGTCGTGGGCTCGTACGAGGCACGGGAGGCGGCGGCCGGCTGGTTCACCCGCAGGGGACTGCCCACCGGCCCCGACCAGGTCCTGTTCGCCCCCGGCAGCAAGGCTCTGCTGTTCGCGCTGCTGGCGGCACTGCCCGGCGATCTGGTGCTGCCCTGTCCGGCCTGGGTGAGCTATGCCGCCCAGGCCGCTCTGGTGAACAAGCGCGTCATCGGCGTCCCGGTCCCGGCCGAGTCCGGCGGCATCCCGGACCCCGCCCTGCTCGAACAGGCCCTCACGCGCGCCCGGACCGCAGGGGCGAACCCCGGCGTGCTGCTGCTGACCGTGCCGGACAATCCCACGGGTACCGTCGCCCTGCCCGCACACCTGCGGGAGGTGTGCGCCATCGCCGATCGGCACGGCCTCGCCGTCGTCTCCGACGAGATCTACGCTGAGTTGTGCCACGACGGACATCGCGCCCCCAGTGCGACCTCGCACCTGCCCGAGCGCACCCTTGTCACCACCGGCCTGAGCAAGTCCATGGCCCTCGGCGGCTGGCGGACCGGTTTTGCCCGGGTGCCGGACAACGCGTGGGGCGCGCGCGTACTGCGCGACGTGATCGGCGTCGCCAGCGAGGTGTGGTCCAGCCTCGCCGCGCCGATGCAGGCGGCCGCCGCCTTTGTGCTGGCCGACCCCCCGGAGGTGACAGGGCACATCGCCGCGTCGCGCCGTCTGCACGCCACGGTCGCCCGCGCCGTGCACGCCGAGTTCGTGCGGGCCGGTGCCCTCTGCCGCGCCCCTCGGGCGGGGTTCTATCTCTACCCGGACTTCGAGTCGGCCCGTGCCGCCCTCGCCGACCAGGGCATCACCACCGGCGCCGAGTTGGCGTCGTATCTGCTGGAACGACACGGCGTGGGCGTGCTGGCGGGAGAGGCGTTCGGCGACGCGCCGCGCGGTCTGCGGGCCCGGGTCGCCACCAGCCTGCTGTACGGAGATTCCGCCGACGAGCGCTGGGAGGCCCTGCGCAGCGACGACCCCCTCGCGCTGCCCTGGATCTCCGGCTCCCTCGACCACCTGCGGGAGGCGCTGGGCGCGCTCGTGCCCCAACTCGGGGCGAAAAGCTGAGGGTTGAGGCCGTCGGCCCGCGTCAGCCCTCGGAGGGCATGTAGACCCCGAACTGCTCCAGGAGTTCCTCCTCCTGGAGCAGGGCCGAGCGTGCCTCCAGGCCCCGCTCCTGTGCCACGCCCGTGGCCAGCGCCTGCACCAGGGAGACGAAGGCGGTCAGGGAGCGCAGTACGGAGGGTCCGGCCGCGTCGACGTAGAAGGTGTGATCGGCCGCCAGGGCCAGGGGCGACGCCGGATTGTCCGTCAACGCCAGGCAGCGGGCGCCGCGTTGGTGCGCCCAGTTCAGTGCCTTCACGGTGTCGGCGCTGTAGCGGTGGATGGACATGGCGACGAAACAGTCGTCGGGGCCGACGCGCAGCAGCTCGTCGGCGAGATTGCCGGCCGTGCCCGTGACGGTGTGCACCTCCTCGCGGACCATGCCCAGGAGATAGCCCATGAGGTACGCCGGGGCGTGGCACTTGCGCAGTCCCATCACGTACACGCGGGACGACGTCGCCAGAGCGGACACCGCCTCCTGCCAGGCGGCGGTGGGGACCCGCGCGAAGGTGCGCGCGATGTTGGCCTGGTCGAGTGCGACGGCCCGCTCCAGTGGGTCGCCGCCCTCGGCGGTGAGCTGCTCCAGATTGTGGTAGCGGTGCAGCAACTGGGCCTGTTCACGCAGCTGTTGCCGGCACAGGCGGGTCAGGCCGGGGTACCCCTCCAGGCCGAGGCCGGCGGCGAACCGGACGACGGTCGCCTCGTTGACGCCCACGGCGGAGGCGAGTTCGGAGACCGTCATGAACGCCACCCCTTCGGGGTCGGCCATGACGCGATCGGCCAGTCGCCGCTGCGACGGGGTCAGCGAAGTCCCTCGCCGGCGCAGCTCGGCGAGAAGTTCGTCGAATGTCCGCGGAGCGGGCTGAGATGTGGACGCCATGCGGGGATTCTGCCCTGTTCGACGTGCGGGTGTGGCTCCCGGGCGCCCTCCGGCCGAAGCTGGGGCCACGCGGGTGTGGGGACCGTGCAACGGGCCTTGATGTAAGCTAAGTTGTCTGTTTATCTGTGGGCGCAAATTTTGTTGCATTCTGGCGCCGGTGACACCCCGGCCTCGCACCGCCACCACAGGAGCCCATGTGCGTGCACCCTCCAGCAGTCACAGCTCGGCCCAACTGCGCAACGCACTGGGGAACCGGCAGATGACGATGATCGCCATCGGCGGTGTCATCGGCGCGGGCCTCTTCGTCGGCAGCGGCAAGGCGATCCAGCAGGCGGGGCCGGCCGTGCTGGTCGCGTACGCGGCGATCGGCGGTCTGGTCGTCCTCGTCATGCGCATGCTGGCGGAGATGTCCGCCGCCCAGCCGGAGACGGGCTCCTTCTCCAGCTACGCGGGGCGTGAACTCGGCTCCTGGGCGGGCCTGTCCGTGGGATGGCTGTACGCCTATCACTGGTGCGTGGTCATCGGCTTCGAGGCCATCGCCGGCGCCGCCGTCGTCCACCAGCTCCTGCCGTCGGTGCCGACCTGGCTCGCGGCGCTGGTCGTCATGGTGGCCCTGATGGGCGTGAACTTCTGCCGTGTCGAGTCCTTCGGCGGGTTCGAGTTCTGGTTCGCGATGATCAAGGTGGCCGCCATCGCGGTGTTCCTGCTGCTCGGCCTGGCCGCGATCCTCGGTGCGCTGCCCTCGCAGCCCGCCCCGGGGCTGAGCAACCTGACCGGGCACGGCGGGTTCGCCCCCAAGGGCTGGCTTCCCGTCCTCCAGGCGACCCTCGTGGTCTTCTTCTCCTACTTCGGCACCGAGGCCGTCACCGTCGCCGCCGGTGAGGCGAGGCACCCTGTGCATGCCGTCCGGAAGGCCATGCGGAGCGTCGTGTGGCGGATCCTTCTCTTCTACATCGGCTCCATCGCCGTCGTGGTCACCCTCATGCCGTGGAACACCGGCGCGGTCACCGCGAGCCCCTTTGCCGCCGTTCTGGAACGGATCGGCATCCCCTACGCCGGGACGATCATGAACGTGATCGTGCTGACCGCGGTGCTGTCCTGCCTCAACTCCGGCATCTACTCCTCCTCGCGCATGGTCCACAGCCTGGCCCGCCGCGGCGAGGCTCCCCGCCTGCTCACCCGCACCGCTCCCAACGGCGCTCCGGTCCTCGCCGTCGTCCTGGCCTCCAGCGGGGGACTGCTCACCGTCGTCGCGAACTACTTCCTGCCCACCAGCACGGTCTTCGACTTCCTCCTGCAGTCCTCGGGCTCGATCGCGGTGGTCATCTACCTGGCCATCACGCTGACCCATCTGCGGTTCCGGGCCGGGATGGAGTGGGCGATAGCGCAGCTGATGCCCGTCAGGATGTGGTGGTACCCCTACGCCGACGCACTGGTCCTCGCCGGGCTGCTCGCCATCATGACCGGCATGGCCTTCAGCGCCACGAGCCGCAGGTCACTGCTGCTCACCCTCGCCGTCACCGTCGTCGCCGTCGTCGCGGGCCTGGTCCACCAGCGGCGCCACAGCCAGGCCCCCTCGCGCCTGAGGCGGGCCCGCGCGCAGGCCGGCTGAGCCACCGCTCGGCCCGCCGCGGGTCGCCGATGCTGTCGCGCGCGATGCCCGAGAGGGCTCGCGCGCACCGCTCACTGAGCGTACGGAGCTTCGTGCGCGCGGGGCGCCGCCGAGTCCGCGCCGGAGGCGTCCTCGGACGACGACCGCCAGCCGAGTTCCGCGGAGATCGCCGCCGTCGTCTCCAAGAGGGCAGGGAGCAGCTTCTGAAGGGCGGTCAGATCGGCCTGCGCCTTGAGTGTGGTGATCGAGATGCCGCCCGCCACCCGGCCGGCGTGGTCCCACACGGGAGCGGCGACGCAGTTGGAGAAGGACTCGTACTCGCCGTCGTCGTAGGCCCATCCGGCGGACCGGCACGCTTCCAGGCGCTCCTCGAAGTCCTTACGGGACGCCAGCGTGGTGTCGGTGAACTTCTCGAACGTCACGCCGGACAGGATCCGGTCGCGCTCGCCCGGCGCCAGGTTCGCCAGGATCGCCTTGCTCACGCCCGCCGTATGCACCACGACGAAGCCGCCGATCCGGGTGTTGAGGTGAATGGAGTCGGGCGGTTCGATCTTGTCGACATAGACGATGTGCGACCCCTGCACGACCGCGAACTGGACGGTGTGGCCCACGCGTTCGCCGAGTTCCACGATGTACGGGTGCACGACCGTGCGCAGGTCGAACTGCTCCAGGGCCGACTCCGCCAACGCGGCCAGCCGGAACCCGACGCCGTACCGGCCCCGCTCGTCCTTGCGGACGAAGCCGCCCGCGGCGAGCGTCTGGACGAGCCTGAGCGCGGTGGTCCGGTGCACGCCCCACAGCTCGGCGATCTCCCGTAGCTCGCGCGGGCGCTTGCTGCAGAACTCCAGGACGTCGATCGCCCTGCTCACCGTCTGGGACATCGCGACCGTCCTCTCACGGGCAAGGGCTGCGCCGACGGCACATCCATGGCTTTTACCGGCCGAGTTTAGCGGCGGACATCCTCCCGACGGTCTCCGGAGCCGCTCGCCGCGGATTCGAGTGCAACTATTGCACAGGGTGTGCGCATGAAGTAGCTTCCTCCGGAGTCGAGCCGGTGGACCCGGGGCCCGGTGCCGGTTCGGAAACGAGCCGAAAGGGACAACGATGTTCCACGCCACACCCGAACAGCCCCCGACCCGCGATCCCGGCGACATCGGCGACCGCACCCTGCGCAAGGTCAGGCGACGCGTCCTGCCGGTGATCGTCGCGCTGTACTTCGTCGCCTACCTGGACCGGAACAACGTCGGCTTCGCTCGCTCCGGCATGGGAAGCGACCTCGGCCTCACCGACGCCATGTACGGGCTCGGAGCCGGCATCTTCTTCATCGGCTACGTGCTCATGGAGGTGCCGAGCAACGCCGGCATGTACCGGTTCGGCGCACGCAGGTGGCTGGCCCGGATCCTGGTCAGCTGGGGTGTGATGGCCTGCGTGATGGCCTTCGTCTCCGGCGAGACGTCCTTCTACACCGTCCGCTTCCTGCTGGGCGCCGCGGAGGCAGGGTTCTTCCCGGCCGTGCTCTTCTACCTCACCCTCTGGTTCCCCGCGGCCCAGCGGGTGACGGCACTGGGGATCTTCGTCCTCGCGCAGCCGGTGGCGAACGCGCTCGGTGCCCCCTTCTCCGGACTGCTCCTGAATCTCGAGGGCGTGTGGGGGCTGCACGGCTGGCAGTGGATGTTCCTCATCGAGGGCGCCCCCGCCGTCGTCCTCGGACTGCTCGCCCCGCTCCTGCTCACCGACCGGCCCGCGCAGGCGACCTGGCTGCACGAGGACGAACGCGCGTGGCTGGTGAAGGCCATGAAGGCCGAGCAGACGGCCACCGCGTCACCCGCCCGGCGCCCGTTCCTGGCCGGCCTGCGCGACCGCCGCGCGCTGGTCTACGGGCTGCTCAACCTCGGCATGGTCTGCGGCATTTACGGCCTCGGGCTGTGGCTGCCGACCATCGTGTCGGCGCTGGGCCACTTCAGCAGCACCCAGCTCGGTCTGGTCGTCATGATCCCGTACGCCGTCTCCGTGCCGTTCGTCTACTACTGGAGCAAGCGGGCCGACCGCACCGGCCGACGCGCCGGGCACGCGAGCGTCAGCATGGTCACCGCGGCAGTCGGCCTGGTCGGCGCCGGGTTCCTGCTGCCATTGAGCCCGGTGCTCGCCCTCGTGTCCCTCACCGTGGCCGCCGGCGGGATCTACTCCGCCGTGGCCCCGTTCCTCGCCATGCCGGCCGCGGCCTTCACCGGGGCCGCCGCGGCCGCCGGGCTCGGCCTGGTCAACGCGCTGGGCAACATCGGCGGCTTCGTCGCCCCGTACCTCGTCGGCCTGATCAAGAGCGGCACCGGTGACATGCGCATCGCCCTGCTCTTCCTCGCCGGCTGTCTCGCCGCCACCGCGCTGGTCGTCCACCTCTACGCCCGCAAGCGCCCCGAGGGGACCGCCCCTGCCGTCGGCGCCGAGGTCCCGGCGGCGGCATCCGCCGCGGCACCGGCCCGGTGATCACCCCCATGAAAGGAAAACCCTTGACGAAACTGCTGGAAGGCAAGACGGCGCTGATCACCGGGGGAGGCGTCGGCATCGGCCGGGGCATCGCCCTGCGATTCGCGGAACAGGGGGCGCGGGTCGCCGTCACCTACCGCACCCACGAGCCGGACGCGGAACTGGTGGAGGCGCTCTCCCGCGCGTCCGGGCGCGATCCGGTGCTGCTGTCCCTCGATGCGACCTCCGAGACCGAGGTGTCCGAGGCCCTGGACGTAGTCCGGGAGGAGTTCGGCACCCTGGACATCCTGGTCAACAATGTCGGTGGTCTCGTGCAGCGGGCGGGCATCGACGAACTCGACCTGAAGCTGTGGCACACCGTGCTCGCGGTGAACCTCGACAGCACGTTCCTCTTCACCCGCCACGCGCTGGCCCTCATGACGAATCCTCAGGGCCGCATCATCAATGTGGCCTCACTCGCCGGGCACACCGGCGGTCACCCCGGCGCCCTGGCCTACGCCACGTCCAAGGCGGCGGTCTTCGGATTCACACGCAGCCTGGCCAAGGAGCTGGCCCCTCGCGGGATCACCGTCAACGCGCTGGCCCCGGGCTTCATCGAGGCGACCCCCTTCCACGACACCTTCACCACCCAGGAGTCCAAGGCTGTGACCATCGCGAGCATCCCGGCCGGCCGAGCGGGAACCCCGGCGGACGTCGCGGGCCCCGCGCTGTGGCTCGCCTCGGAGCACGCGGAATTCGTCACCGGAACGGTCGTCGACATCAACGGCGGCCAGTACTTCGCCTGACGTCCCGCCCGCCGGTCGCTGGTGGTACCGCAAGGGCGACCACCAGTGCGCGGGCCCGCGGGCCCGCGTTCCGGACATGCCTCCGGGTAGTATCTGGTCGTAAGGCAGGTGTTTCCGCCCCATCGCGCGGCCCCTCCTCTTCTGCTTGGAGAAACCAACGGGGATGAGGGCGTTTTGTCGTGTCTTCGTGGCAGTGACCTGCGCCGTATCACCTTGAAAAAGTGGTGTCATGCGTTTTCTGGAGCCGGGTACCGGTCGGCTTGTGTCGTCTTCTACCGCACCCTACGACCTGACGTACGACGACGTGTTCATGGTGCCGAGCCGCTCCGCGGTGGGCTCCCGTCAGGGAGTGGACCTCAGCTCGCCGGACGGCTCGGGCACGACCATTCCGCTGGTGGTGGCCAACATGACCGCCATCGCGGGGCGGCGCATGGCCGAGACTGTCGCCCGGCGCGGCGGTCTCGTCGTGATCCCGCAGGACATTCCGATCGACGTCGTCACTGATGTCATCAGCTGGGTGAAGAGCCGTCACCTGGTCCTCGACACGCCCATCGTGCTGTCCCCGCACCAGACCGTCGCCGACGCGCTGGCCCTGCTGCCCAAGCGCGCCCACAACGCCGGTGTGGTCGTCGACGAGGACTTCCGGCCGATCGGTGTCGTCACCGACCGGGACCTGACCGGCGTCGACCGCTTCACCCAGCTCACCGAGCTCATGTCCCGCGACCTGCTGCTGCTCGACGCGGACATCGACCCGCGCGAGGCCTTCAACACCCTCGACGCGGCCAACCGGCGCTACGCCCCCGCCGTCGACGCCGAGGGCAGGCTCGCCGGCATCCTCACCCGCAGGGGCGCCCTGCGCGCCACGCTGTACACCCCGGCGACCGACGCGAACGGCAAGCTGCGCATCGCCGCCGCCGTCGGCATCAACGGCGATGTCGCGGGCAAGGCCAAGCAGCTGCTCGACGCGGGCGTCGACACGCTCGTCATCGACACCGCGCACGGCCACCAGGAGTCGATGATCAGCGCGATCCGGACGGTGCGCGCGCTCGACCCCAAGGTGCCGATCGCCGCGGGCAACATCGTCTCCGCCGAGGGCGTCAAGGACCTGATCGACGCGGGCGCGGACATCATCAAGGTCGGTGTCGGACCGGGCGCCATGTGCACCACGCGCATGATGACCGGCGTGGGCCGGCCGCAGTTCTCGGCGGTCCTGGAGTGCGCCGCCGAGGCGAAGAAGTACGGCAAGCACGTGTGGGCCGACGGCGGTGTGCGCCACCCCCGCGACGTCGCGATGGCGCTCGCGGCCGGTGCGTCCAACGTGATGGTCGGCTCGTGGTTCGCGGGCACCTACGAGTCGCCGGGCGACCTCCAGCACGACGCCGACGGGCGCCCCTACAAGGAGTCCTTCGGCATGGCCTCGGCCCGCGCCGTGCGCAACCGCACCTCGGACGAGTCGGCGTACGACCGTGCCCGCAAGGCGCTGTTCGAGGAGGGCATCTCGACCTCCCGCATGTTCCTCGACCCGACCCGCCCGGGCGTCGAGGACCTGATCGACTCGATCATCGCGGGCGTCCGCTCCTCCTGCACCTACGCCGGTGCCTCCTCCCTCGAGGAGTTCACCGAGAAGGCGGTCGTCGGCATCCAGAGCGCGGCCGGGTACGCCGAGGGCCAGCCGCTGCACGCCAGCTGGAGCTGAGCCTCGCCTCCCCTCCGCGTACGGCCCTCGTCGTCCTCACCACCGGGACGGCGGGGGCTGTTTCGCATACCGGACGGACGCGGTGGGAAAGCCGGTGGGAAAGCCGGCTGGAGAGTCGGCCGGAAAGTGGCGTATGCGGGCCCTTGCGCAACGGTCCGAAGTCCGCGCGCAACGAATGGACACCCACGCCGGATGAACGCAACGATCTTGCGGGGGTGCGCAAGACCGCTCCATTACGTCCGCGAAGGCGTGGCTCGTAGGGTGCTGCGCAATACGTGGCGTGGCGGGGAACCCGCTCGGTCGGACCCTGCCCGCGCAGGGGTGCCGCCGGTCCCCGCGGCCCTGACCGGCAGCGACAAGGAGCCAGCACGTGCTCGACCAAGGCGCACCCCCCGAGACCCGCACAGAGACCGGCCCGCCACCCCTGGGCGTCGCCGCGCGCCTCCTGCGGCGCAAGCCCGTGGAACGCCTGGTCGCCGAGGGTGGCCAGGGCGAGGGCGGCACGCTGCGGCGCTCCCTCGGCCTCTGGCAGCTCACCATGATCAGCATCGGTGCCACCCTCGGCACCGGCATCTTCGTGGTCCTCGGCGAGGCCGTCCCCAAGGCCGGCCCCGCCGTCACCCTCTCCTTCGTGATCGCGGGTCTCACGGCGCTGTTCTCGGCCCTGTCCTACGCCGAGCTGGCGGGCACCATCCCGGTCTCCGGCTCCTCGTACTCGTACGCGTACGCAACGATGGGCGAACTGATCGCCTGGGTCTGCGGCTGGTGTCTGGTCCTCGAGTACGGCGTCTCGGTCGCCGCGGTGGCCGTCGGCTGGGGCGAGTACCTCAACGAACTGCTCGACGGCACGATCGGCGTCACCATCCCCGACGCCCTGTCCGCCCCGCCCGGCGACGGCGGCATCTTCAACCTGCCCGCGCTGATCGTCGTCCTCCTCGCCATGGTGTTCCTGATCGGCGGCGCCAAGGAGTCCGCGCGCGCCAACACCGTCATGGTGTGCGTGAAGATCGCCGCGCTGGTGCTGTTCTGCGCCATCGGCGTCCAGGGGTTCAGGTCCGGCAACTACTCCCACTTCATGCCGCTCGGCATGGCCGGCGTCAGCGCGGCGGGAGCGACGCTCTTCTTCTCGTACATCGGCTTCGACGCGGCGTCGACGGCCGGTGAGGAGGCGAAGAACGCGCAGCGCGACCTGCCGCGCGCGATCATGCTGTCGCTGGTCATCGTGACCGCGCTGTACGTCCTCGTCGCGGCCGTCGCCGTCGGGGCCAAGCCCTGGAAGCAGTTCAACGACTCGGAGGCCACGCTCGCCCGGATCATGACCGACGTCACGGGCCAGTCCTTCTGGGGCACCCTGCTCGCCGCCTGCGCCGTCATCGCGATCGCGAGCGTCGTCCTGACCGTGCTCTACGGCCAGACCCGCATCCTCTTCGCGATGTCCCGGGACGGGCTCGTGCCGAAGGTCTTCTCCCGGATCCACCCGAAGACCGGCACGCCCCGCGCCAACACGGTGATCGTGTCGGTGTTCTGCGGTGTGCTCGCCGCCGCCATCCCGCTGGGCCAGCTCGCCGACGCCACCAGCATCGGCACGCTGTTCGCCTTCGCGCTGGTCAACATCGCCGTCGTGGTGCTGCGGCGGACCCGCCCCCACATGACCCGCACCTTCCGCGTTCCGCTGTCCCCGGTCCTGCCCGCGCTGGGACTCTTCTTCTGCGTCTGGATGATGGGCAGCCTGTCGGCCGTCACCTGGGCGGTGTTCGGGGTCTGGATGGCGGTCGGGCTCGTGTTCTACTTCGTGTACGGCTACCGCCGTTCCCGTCTCGCGTCCGACAGCGACGCCGGGGCGGCAGCGAAGTGAGCGACCCGGAGAAGTGAACCCCCAGCAGTGCTGAACGATCTCGACGAACGTATCGTGCACGCCCTCGCCGAGGACGCCCGCCGCTCCTACGCGGACATCGGGAACCTGGTCGGGCTGTCCGCGCCCGCCGTGAAGCGACGCGTGGACCGGTTGCGTGCCACCGGCGCCATCACCGGATTCACCGTCCGCGTGGACCCCGCGGCGCTGGGCTGGGAAACCGAGGGCTTCATCGAGATCTACTGCCGGCGCAACACCTCGCCCGAGACCATCCAGCGGGGCCTGGAGCGCTACCAGGAGGTCGCGTCCGCGTCCACCGTCACCGGGGACGCGGACGCGATCGTCCAGGTCTTCGCCGCCGACATGCGCCACTTCGAGCGCGTCCTGGAGCGCATCGCCGGCGAGCCGTTCGTGGAGCGCACCAAGTCGGTCCTGGTGCTGTCACCGCTCCTGCGCCGCTTCTCGTCGGGCGCGCCGGGCTGATCCGCCGCCCGCGCACAGCCCGAACATCCCTTGCGTGCGGGCCCGTTGACCCTCACCCGCACCGCCGGCCGACCGCCGCCAGCAGGCGCCGCACGGCGGCCGCGTGTCCGCCCGTGCCGATGACCAGGCGGCGGTAGAGGCGGCCGGACCAGCCGGGGAAGGCGGCCCGCGTCTCGGCGCTCAGCGTCGAGCGACCGACGCCGTCGGGGGCGAGGCGGAAGACGATCGCGTACGACGAGAAGCGGTGGCGTCCGGCGAGGACCAGCTTCCGGCCCGGTACCGCCGCGACCACCCGGAAGCCCGGCACCGTCGCGCCCTCGGCCAGGGGTCGCGGACCGGACGACGCGTGGTCGGCGCATCCGACCAGGCGGGTGTACCGGGCCGTGCGGGGGCGGCCGAAGCTCCGGTCCAGGACCTCGCCGAGCGCGCGCCACACCGTGTCGGTGTCCGCCATGACGACGGCCGTGTGTGCGTCGACGTACGGCAGTGCTGCGATTCCGGTGAGCTCCATACGGCCCCCTGTCGAGTTACCAATGGTAGGCGTTGCAGTCGAACTGACGATCCCGTAGTTTGTGGCGCACTTTCTACTGACCGGTAACCCAGGCGGTTATGTCATGCGCTGGCCTGTCGGACGTCCCACCACCATCCGTGCCCGGATCGTGGCGCTCGCGCTCGCACCGGCCGTCGCCCTCATGACGCTGTGGAGCTTCGCCATGGTGTCGGTCACCGGCGAACTGCGCGCGCTCGTCCGGCTCCAGGGGGTGTACGAGGACTTCGGTACGCCCGTCGACACGGCGGTCGGGCAGATCCAGATCGAACGCCGGCTGTCGGCCGCGTACCTCGGCACCCACCTCGACACGGGCCTCGTCGGCGACCTGCTGGCGCAGCAGCGCCGCACCGACCGCGTGGTGAGCGCCATGCGCGACGCGACCCGGGGCCGCGACCGCGACCGGCTCACCGGCCGCCAGCGGCAGTCGCTCGACGCGATGCTGGGCGCGACCGGCAGGCTGGAGAAGCTCCGTGATCGGGTGCTGTCCCGCGAGATCTCCTGGGACCGGGCCGTCGCCGAGTACAGCGCGCTCGTGGAACCCGGCTTCGACGTCGAGTCCACGCTCACCGCGCTCCAGGCCGGGCAGCTGGCCCGGGAGGCGCAGACCGTCGTCGAGCTCGTGCGGGTGCGGGAGTTCGTCTCGCGCGAGGACGCCCTGGTCGCCGGGGCGCGGGCCGCGGGCACCCTGACCGACCGGCAGTACGACACGCTGACGGCGACGATCGAGGACCGGCGCGTCTTCGAGCGGACGTATGTGCCGGACCTGCCCTCCGACTCGCGGACGCTGTTCGAGGCATTCCAACGCGGCGCCCTGCACCGCTCGTTGGTGAACGGCGAGGACGCGCTGCTGCGGGCGGGCGCGGGCCACGCCGGTGAGGCCGTGACGGCCCGCACCTGGCGGAGCACCACGGACCGGGCCGTCAAGCGGTACATGCTGCTGTGCACCCGGGCGGCCGAGAACTCCGCCGTGCGCGGGCGGGCGTTCGCCTACCGGGAGCTCGCCAAGGCGGCGGTCGTGGGCGTCGTCGGGCTGGCCGCCGTGGCGCTGTCGCTGTGGTTCGCGGTGCGCGGCGCCCGGCGCATCTCGCGCCGCCTCGAGACACTGCGGGACGCGGCCGACCTGCTGACCACACGCCAACTTCCCGATGTGATGCGCAGGTTGAGCGTCGGTGAGAACGTGGACGCGGCGGCCGAGGCGCCCCCGCTGATCGCCGGCGAGTCCGGCCCGGACGAGATCGGACAGGTCGGCGCCTCCTTCAACACCGCGCGGCTCGCCGCGGTCGAGGCCGCCGTCAAGCAAGCCACGCTCCGCCGGGGGCTGTTCGCGGTGCTGCTCAACATCGCGCGCCGCAACCAGGCCTTGGTGCACCGCCAGTTGAAGCTCGTGGACACGCTGGAGCGCAGCACCGACGATCCCGACACCCTCCGCGAACTGTTCCGCATCGACCACCTGACCACCCGCATGCGACGCCACGCGGAGAGCCTGATCATCCTCTCCGGCGCGGCACCCGGCCGCCGTTGGCGTCGCCCCGTGCCCCTCGCGGACGTCGTGTCCTCGGCGGTGAGCGAGATCGAGGACTACGCGCGTGTCGACATCCCGCCGATGCCCGAGGCCGGCATCGCGGCCGACGCCGTCGCCGACGTCGTGCATCTGATCGCCGAACTCCTCGAGAACGCCACGGCGTTCTCGCCGCCGAACACCCAGGTCACCCTCCGCTGCGGCCGGGTGTCGGGCGGCTTCGTCCTGGAGATCGACGACCGGGGCATCGGCCTCGACACCGACCAGCTCGACGAGTTCCACCGCACCCTCGCCGGCTCGGACGACTTCGACCCGACCCGGCACGACCGGCTCGGCCTGTACGTCGTGGGCCGCCTGGCCGCCCGGCACGGCATCCAGGTCACGCTGCGGGAGTCTCCGTACGGCGGCACGACGGCCGTCGTGCTGTTTCCTCCGGCGGCACTGGCGGACGTGACGCCGCAGCCCAACGCCCTCGCGACGAACGTGCACCCGCTCACGGCACTCCCGACCCGCGGGGAACCGGCCGCGCCGGCGCTCGTACACGAGCGGGCGGGGGAGACGGAGGAGACGGAAGAGCCGGAGGCACCGGGGAGGGGCGAGCGGACTGACCCGACCGAGCCGATCGCGTCAGCCGAATCGGCCGCCTCGACGGATGAGCAGTCGCCGGGCTCGGATGCGGGTTCAGAGCGCGCTCGGGCGCGTGCGCGCGCACGGGCGGCGGGGGCGGCTTCGGCGCGGGCGGAGGCGACCGAGGCCCCCGCTCCGCTGCCCACCCGGGTCCCTCAGACCTCGTCCGGCGCCGAACGCCGTTCCGATGAGCAGGCCGCTGATCTCACGCCTGACCCCACGCCGGAGCACGGCGCCGCCGAGGCCGAGGCCGAGGCCGAGGCCGCAGCCGAGTCGAGGGGAGCGCCGATCGCCCCGTCTCCGAGTGCCGGCCCTCCCGCGCTCCCCACCCGGGTCCGTCAGGCCTCGCTCGTCGCGGAACTCAGTGACGAGGCGGCGGCCGCCGACGCCACCCCGTCGCGCGAGGTCCGTGCCGACGAGATGCGGGCGATCTTCGGGTCCTTCCAGCGTGGGCTGGACCGGGGCCGGAAGGGCTTGCCCCGTGAGGACCAGGGCACCCGCACCGCCGGCCGCTCATCCGACGAGCGCGCCGACACCGACGAAGGGACACAGGCCGACGATGCTCGGTGAACCGCACAACTCTGAGCACGCCGCTCCGGCCACCGGGGCGCCCGGCACGGATCTCGGCTGGCTGCTCGACGACCTGGTGGCACGGACCGACCACGTCCGCCAGGCCGTTCTGCTCACCGCGGACGGCTTCCCGCTGAGCCGCTCGGAAGGCATGCGGAGACGGGACATCGAGCACCTCGCCGCCATCTCCTCCGGCTTCCACAGCCTGGCCGATTCGGCGGGGGAGCGGTTCGGTGCCGGAGAGGTCCGGCAGACGATGGTGATGCTCGACGACGCCTACCTCTTCATCACTCCGGCCGGCCACGGCAGCCGCCTGGCCGTCCTCAGCGAGGCACAGACGGACGTCGGTCAACTGGCCCACGAGATGGCGCTGCTCGTGCGCCGCCTCGGCCGCCATCTGGACGCCGCGGCTCGATCGGCGTCTTGATGCCGAAGTGAACGACCAGCACTGGTACGGCGACCACTGGTACGAGGACGAGACCGGTTCGATGGTGCGCCCCTACACCGTCACGGGGGGCCGCACCCGGCCCTCGGACCGGCACCCCATCGACCTGATGTCCCAGATCACCGCCCTCGACGCGGACGCGGGGCGGCCGGGCGTGGACCACGCTCGCGCCGCCCTGCTCGACCTGGTGCGGCGCGGCCCGCGCCCGGTCGTCGAGCTGGCCGCGGACGCCGACCTGCCGCTGACCGTCGTACGCGTGCTGCTCGGCGACCTCGCCGAGGCGGGCCTGGTGCGCGTCGACGCGCCTCGCCACGTCCTGTCGGGCGGCCCCGCCACCGATCCGGAGCTGCTGCGGGAGATCATCGAGCGCCTGCGCGAGATCTAGGGCATGCCCCAGGCGCCTGTGGCGTGCAACGAATCGCCATCGGCCCCCCGTCGCACGCAACGATTCGCTCACCCGCGCGCAACGGCTCCTTCTTGTCCGGCCGAGTCCGCCGACCGTACCGTCTTCCTGACCCCCCGACCCCTCCGTACCGGTGAGGACGACGCATGCGCACCGCCCTGCTCCAGAGCTCCGGCACCCCCGGCTCCACCGTCGAGAATCTCAAGGTCCTCGACGCTGCCGCGGGCCGTGCCGCCGCCGCGGGCGCCGGGCTGCTCGTCGCGCCGGAGATGTTCCTCACGGGCTACGCGATCGGCGACGACATCGGCCGCCTCGCCGAGCCCGCCGACGGAGCCTCGGCGGCCGCCGTCGCGGAGATCGCCGTCCGGCACGGACTGGCCATCGCCTACGGCTACCCCGAGCGCGACGGCGACACGGTCCACAACTCCGCCCAGCTGATCGCCGCGGACGGCGCCCGTCTCGCGAACTACCGCAAGACCCACCTCTTCGGCCGCTTCGAGCGCGACCACTTCACCCCGGGCGACCAGCCGGTCGTCCAGGCCGAGTTGAACGGTCTCACCGTCGGCCTGATGATCTGCTACGACGTCGAGTTCCCGGAGAACGTCCGCGCGCACGCCCTCGCCGGCACCGACCTGCTCCTGGTGCCGACGGCGCAGATGCACCCGTTCCAGTTCGTGCCCGAGTCCGTCGTCCCGGTGCGGGCCTTCGAGAACCAGATGTACGTCGCGTACGTCAACAGGGTCGGCCCGGAGGGTGAGTTCGAGTTCGTCGGCCTGTCCACCCTGGCCGGTCCGGACGGCGTCGCGCGCACCCGCGCCGGCCGCGGCGAGGAACTCGTCCTGGCCGACGCCGATCCGGCCTTCCTCGCCGCTTCCCGCGAGGCGAACCCGTATCTGAAAGACCGCCGCCCCGGCCTCTACGGGTCTCTGATCTGAACCCGCTCACAGCTTCTCCGAGTTCAACCCGCGCAAGGAGTCCGTACCCCATGACGTCCACCGTGCCCAACGCCGTCGAGCACGCAGACGAGCAGCAGCCGCCGATCACCATGTTCGGCCCGGACTTCCCGTACGCGTACGACGACTTCCTCGCTCACCCGGCGGGCCTCGGCCAGATCCCCGCGACCGAGCACGGCACGGAGGTCGCGGTCATCGGCGGCGGCCTGTCCGGCATCGTGGCCGCGTACGAGCTGATGAAGATGGGCCTCAAGCCCGTCGTCTACGAGGCCGACCGGATCGGCGGCCGTCTGCGCACCGTCGGCTTCGAGGGCTGCGACGCGTCCCTGACCGCCGAGATGGGCGCGATGCGCTTCCCGCCGTCCTCGACGGCGCTCCAGCACTACATCGACCTCGTCGGCCTGGAGACCGTCCCCTTCCCCAACCCCCTTGCCGAGACGACCCCGTCGACCGTCGTCGACCTCAAGGGAGAGTCCCACTACGCCGAGACGGTCGACGACCTGCCGCAGGTCTACCGCGACGTCGCCGACGCCTGGAACAAGTGCCTCGACGAGGGCGCCGACTTCTCCGACATGAACCGGGCCATGCGCGAGCGCGACGTGCCGCGCATCCGCGAGATCTGGGCGAAGCTGGTCGAGAAGCTCGACAACCAGACCTTCTACGGCTTCCTGTGCGACTCCGAGGCCTTCAAGTCCTTCCGGCACCGCGAGATCTTCGGCCAGGTCGGCTTCGGAACCGGCGGCTGGGACACCGACTTCCCCAACTCCATCCTGGAGATCCTGCGCGTCGTCTACACCGAGGCCGACGACCACCACCGCGGCATCGTCGGCGGCTCGCAGCAGCTGCCGCTGCGCCTGTGGGAGCGCGAGCCGGAGAAGATCGTCCACTGGCCGTACGGGACCTCGCTCGGCTCCCTGCACGTGAACGGCGAGCCGCGCCCGGCCGTGACCCGGCTGCACCGCACCGCGGGCAACCAGATCACGGTGACGGACGCGAACGGCGACATCCGCACGTACCAGGCGGCCGTCTTCACCGCCCAGTCCTGGATGCTGCTGTCGAAGATCGACTGCGACGACTCGCTCCTGCCGATCGACCACTGGACGGCCGTCGAGCGGACCCACTACATGGAGTCGAGCAAGCTCTTCGTGCCCGTGGACCGGCCGTTCTGGCTGGACAAGGCCGTCGACGACAGGGGAAACCCGACCGGGCGGGACGTCATGTCGATGACGCTCACCGACCGTATGACGCGCGGCACTTACCTGCTCGACGACGGTCCGGACAAGCCCGCCGTCATCTGCCTCTCCTACACCTGGTGCGACGACAGCCTGAAGTGGCTGCCGCTGTCCGCGAACGAGCGGATGGAGGTCATGCTCAAGTCACTCGGCGAGATCTACCCGAAGGTCGACATCCGGAAGCACATCATCGGCAACCCGGTGACGGTCTCCTGGGAGAACGAGCCCTACTTCATGGGCGCGTTCAAGGCCAACCTGCCCGGCCACTACCGCTACCAGCGGCGCCTGTTCACTCACTTCATGCAGGACCGGCTGCCCGCGGACAAGCGGGGCGTCTTCCTGGCCGGCGACGACATCTCGTGGACGGCCGGCTGGGCCGAGGGCGCAGTCCAGACCGCGCTGAACGCGGTCTGGGGCGTCATGCACCACCTCGGCGGGGCGAGTGACCCCACCAACCCGGGCCCGGGCGACGTCTACGACGAGATCGCGCCGGTCGAACTCCCCGAGGACTGACGGGGATTCGGCCGGTCAGACCCCGGCCGCCCGCGCCGCCGCGTACAGCTCGGCGGCCACGTCCTTGAGCTCCTCCGCGTCGCGCACGCACTCCTGCACGTCGACGAGGATCTCGTCGAGGCCCACCGCCGCGTGGGCCGCGAGGTCCTCGGCGATCTGCTCGACGTTGCCCTGGAAGGGGCGGCGGTCGGCGCCGCCGTAGGCCTTCGGCGTGTAGCGCGGGTTGGCCCGCAGCACCGTCTGGAGCGGCTCCGTGCGGCCCCGCTCGGCCGCCAGGTCCTGCAACTCGCGCCACTGGGCGGCCAGCCGCTCGGCGCCCATGGCCGTCGGCATCCAGCCGTCGGCCTTGTCGACGAGGCGGCGTCGGGACTTCCCGCTGTTGCCGGGCAGCAGGATCGGGATCGGCCGGGCCGGCTTGGGCCCGACGGTGGCCGACGTGATCCGGGTCGACTGACCGTCGTGGACCACCGGGTCGGGGCCCCACACCGCTCGGCACACCTCGATGGTCTCGTCGAGGGCCTGCCCGCGCTCGGCGAAGGGGCGCACGGACGCCGCCGCGTACTCGTCGTGCGACCAGCCCGTGCCCAGGCCCGCGACGACCCGGCCGCCGCTCGCCGCGTCGAGCGTGGCGAGGGTCTTGGCGAGCTGGAACGGCCCGTGCAGCGGGGCGATCAGCACGCTGGTGCCGAGCCGGGCGCGTTCGGTCGCGGCGGCCGCGAGGGTCAGGGTGACGAGGGGCTCGGCGACGTCGCGGTACGCCTCGGGCCAGGGCAGCCCCTCGATGCCGAACAGCCCCTGGGTCTGGGGGTCCGGGAACAGGGCACGCTCGAAGACCCACAGGCTGCCGTAGCCGATGCTCTCGGCCGTCCGTGCCACGTCGGGCACGTCCCGCCCGAGGGTGAACTGCCTCATCTGGGGGAGGCCGAGTCCGAGCCGCGTCGCCATACCACATCGCTCCTTCGCGTACGGGTGTGCCGGACGGTCAACGTACAGCGGTCGAGGGGCAGTTCGTGCGATGTACGCGCGTGCGGCGTGGTCGGATCGGTCCGGCGACGGTCAGTCCGGAAGCGGCGTCAGCAGCATGCGGCCCGCGAGGCCCACGGCCGCGTCGAGGCGTTCGGTGAACTCCTCGGCCACGTCCTCGAACCGGCGCAGCGCCCACAGCGCCCGCGCCGTCGACCAGGTCGCGTCCCGGGCCCGCTCCAGGCTCCAGGAACCGAGCAGATGGGTGAGCGGGTCGGCGAGCTGGAGCAGGTCCGGGCCCGGCATCAGGTCCTCCCGGATGCGCTCCTCCAGCGCCACGAGCAGCTCGCCCACGCGGTCGAACTCGTCCTCCAGGTCGGCGGGTTCACAGCCGAGCGTGTGACAGGCGTCGACCACGGCGAGCGCCAGGTCATGGCCGATGTGCGCGTTGATGCCGGCCAGCGCGAACTGCAGCGGCCGTACGCCGGGATGGCGGCGGAGCTGGAGCAGCGGCCGCCAGCAGGCGGGCGGCCGGCGGTCCTCCGTGGCCGCGTCGACGGCGGCCAGGTAGCGCTCGGCGAACCGCACGTCCAGCGCGGCCGCGGCCCGCGGGTCCGTGAACTGCCCGGCCGCCAGGCGCCGTTCGACCTCCTGCGTGACGGCCAGATAGACGCGGTTGAACACCGCGACCCCGTCGCGGGCGGGCAGCGCCGCGTCCAGGGCGCGCATCCGGGAGACGACGGCGTCCACGCTGCCGACGGACGTCGTGAACTGTTCCAATTGCGCCATGGGGGCAGCGTTCCAGCCCGCGGCGCCGCCGAGCGCCGACGAGCCCGACGCTTCCCCGGAACGGGGGAACGCGACCGTCGTGCCCGGCAGCGAGGGCCCGGCGCGCGGCGGTACACGCGCGTGCCGGGCCCCGGTGTTGCCTACGACGTGGGGCGCTGGGCGTTCGCCTCCTCCTCCTCGTCGTAGGAGGACGTGCCCTCGTCGAGCAGCGGCTCCTGCGGCTTGAGGTGGGCGGGGGCGAAGACGCGCAGCGAGTGGTAGCCGGTGATGACGACCAGTGTGCCGAGCGCGATGCCGCTGAGGGTGAAGTGCTTGCCGAAGTTCATGGAGACGTTGCCGACGCCGATGATGATGCCCGCGGCCGCCGGGACCAGGTTCAGCGGATTGCGCAGGTCCACCTTGGCGTTGATCCAGATCTGCGCGCCGAGCAGGCCGATCATGCCGTACAGGATGACGGTGATGCCGCCGAGGACACCGCCCGGGATCGCGGCGACGATGGCGCCGAACTTGGGGCACACGCCGAAGAGCAGCGCGAAGAAGGCGGCGGCCCAGTACGCGGCCGTCGAGTAGACGCGGGTCGCGGCCATGACGCCGATGTTCTCGGAGTACGTGGTGTTGGGCGGGCCGCCGACCGCGGTGGAGAGCACCGAGGCGACGCCGTCGGCCGAAATCGCCGTACCGAGCTTGTCGTCGAGCTTCTGGCCGGTCATCTCGCCGACCGCCTTGACGTGACCGGCGTTCTCCGCGACGAGGGCGATGACGACCGGGAGCGCCACCAGGATCGCCGACCACTGGAAGGCCGGGGCGTGGAAGGAGGGCAGCCCGATCCAGTCCGCCTTGCCGACACCGGAGAAGTCCAGCCGCCAGTGATCGGTGATCTTGCCGCTGCCGTCGTTCGAGTGGATCTTGCCGAAGGCCAGGTCGGAGATCCAGGAGATGCCGTAGCCGAAGATCAGGCCGAGGAAGATCGCGATGCGCGACCAGAAACCGCGCAGGCAGACGACGGCCAGACCGGTGAACAGCATCACCAGCAGGGCCGTCCACTGGTCCTGCGGCCAGTACACGGTGGCGGTCACCGGGGCGAGGTTGAAACCGATCAGCATGACGACCGCACCGGTCACGATCGGCGGCATCACCGCGTGGATGATGTGCGCCCCGAACCGCTGCACCGCGAGACCCACCAGGAACAGCACGACGCCGACGACCAGGATCGCGCCGGTCACGGTCGCGCTGGTGCCGCCCTGCGCCCGGATGATCGCCGCGACGCCCACGAACGACAGCGAGCAGCCCAGGTAGCTCGGCACCCGGCCGCGGGTCGCCAGCAGGAAGATCATGGTGGCGACGCCCGACATCATGATCGCCAGGTTGGGGTCGAGGCCCATGAGCACGGGGGCCACGAAGGAGGCGCCGAACATGGCCACCACGTGCTGGGCGCCGAGCCCCACGGTGCGGGGCCACGAGAGCCGTTCGTCGGGGCGTACCACCGCTCCGGGCGCGGGCGTGCGCCCGTCACCGTGCAGTTTCCAGCGCACGCCGAGGTCCATGGTGAGGTATCGCTTTCGTTGTTACGTGAGGAGGTTCCGGACCATTGTCGCGGGTCCCGGCGGTCCTCCCGCCACGCGGTCCCGCTCATGACCTGCGTTCATACGGCTGAACGGGGTCGCGGGGCCCGACGCGCCCCGCCGGCCGGAGGGCTCGGGCCCGTCGTCCGCGCCGGTTTCAGGGGCGCGGGTCGGGAACCACAGCGGTCCGCGGCCCGACCTCGGTCGCGGCGCCGCGCCGTCCGGTGCGCAGGACGCCCGCGAAGCCCACGAGCCCGCAGGCCAGCGCCGTCACCAGGCAGAACGACACCACCAGGCTCGTCGCCTGCGCCACCCCGCCGATCAGGCTCGGCGCGATCAGACCCGAGGTGTATGTGATGGTCGCGACGCCGGCGATGGCCTGACTGGGGTTCGGGCCGCTGTGCCCGGCGGCCGCGAAGCACAGCGGTACGACGACCGCGATGCCGAGGCCCATCAGGGCGAATCCGGCCATCGCGGCCGCCGGACGACCCGCGAGGACGGGCCCGGAGGCGACGACCAGAAGCCCGCCGAGCACGGCGAGGACGCCCCCGGCCCGGACGGTACGGACCGGGCCGAAGCGGTTCACCATCATGTCCCCGGCGAGCCGGGCCACCGCCATGGTCAGCACGAACCCGGTCGTCGACGCCGCTGCCAGGCCGGCCGAGCTGCTGAGCCGGTCGCGCAGGAACACCGCCGACCAGTCGAGGCTCGCGCCCTCCGCGAACACCGCGCAGAAGCCGACCGCGCCGATCAGCAGCGCCGACCGGGGCGGCAGCGCGAACCTCGGCGGCGGCTCCTCGTCCTCGGCGGGCTGCACGTCCGGCACCCAGCCGCAGGCCAGGACGCCGAGCAGGGTGAGCGTGGCGGCCGCCAGCGCGAAGTGCAGGCGCGCGTCCGAGCCGAGGTGCGCGGCGAGGGTGCCCGCCGCCGAGCCGATCAGGGCACCCATGCTCCACATGCCGTGCAGCCCGGACATGACCGACCGGCCGAGCAGCCGCTCGACCTCCACGCCGAGCGCGTTCATGGCGACGTCGGCCATGCCCGCGCTCGCGCCGTAGACGAACATCGCCAGGCACAGCGTGAGGAGGTTCGGCGCGAGCGAGGGCAGCAGCAGGGACAGCGTCCACAGGGCGATCAGGCCGCGCAGGGCCCTGCGGCTGCCGAAGCGGTGGCTGATCGGGCCCGCCAGCGGCATCGAGCACGAGGCGCCGACCGCGGCCAGGGCCAGGGCGAACCCGAGCTGCCCCGCGCCGAGCGAGGCATGGTCCTGGATCCACGGCACACGGGTCGCGAAGGAGCCCGTGACGGCGCCGTGCACGGCGAACACGGCCGCGACGGCGTAGCGGGCGCGGTGCACCTCGTGCTGCGTAGTCACAATCCCCAAGCTACAGCCGGGAATTGATGAGGACCGACCGAAGTCGGCCGACCCGGCTTCGCTGCCGCACCCTGTTCTCACGGGAGTTGACTCCGCAGCTCCACAGGACGCCCTGTCACCTGCCCTGTGAGCCACCCCACAGCGGTCCCCTGTCGGGACGGCGAGCGCGCATGGCACACTGGGCCTGTACCAGAAGCAGCGCACTCCGGGGTCGGTGAAAGTCCGAACCGGCGGTTACAGTCCGCGACCCGGTCGCTTCCAGCGGCCGGTTGACCAGGTGAAATTCCTGGACCGACGGTTAAAGTCCGGATGGGAGGCAGTGCGCGGCGGGCGGGCATGCGTGCGCGCCGTCGTCCGGGAACTTGTCCGCCATGGAGATCATGGCCGGGTCCCGTCGGCGTCGCCCCGGTGCTCACCCGTACTTGCTGTCGTCATCGACAGGCCCCGGAGTCCGTGCCCGAAGAGGCAGGAGGACCCGGGAAGTGTTCACCGGAATCGTCGAAGAGCTGGGTGAGGTCACCGCCGTCGAGAAGCTCGACGACGCCTCCCGCTTCCGTCTTCGCGGCCCCGTCGTCACCGAGGGCGCCCGGCACGGCGACTCCATCGCCGTGAACGGGGTCTGTCTCACCGTCGTCGACCACGAGGGCGACGAGTTCACCGCCGACGTCATGGCCGAGACGCTGGACCGCTCCAGCCTCGGTGCCCTGAGTGTCGGCTCCCGGGTCAACCTCGAACGCCCCACCGCCGTGGGTGCGCGCCTCGGCGGCCACATCGTGCAGGGGCACGTGGACGGCACCGGCGCGGTGCTGGAGCGCAAGCCGTCCGAGAACTGGGAGATCGTGAAGATCTCGCTGCCCGCCGACCTCGCCCGCTACGTCGTCGAGAAGGGCTCCATCACCGTCGACGGCATCAGCCTCACCGTGGTCGAGGCGGGGCCCGACTTCTTCACCGTCAGCCTCATCCCCACCACCCTCGCCCTGACCACCCTGGGCCACAAGCAGCCCGGCGACCCGGTCAACCTCGAGGTCGACGTCATCGCCAAGTACGTCGAGCGGCTCCTGGCGAGTCAGGAGGCCGGCCGGTGAACTGGCTCAACTCCGAGGCGTTCGTCCTCTTCGGCCAGCACATCAAGTGGTCGGACATGATCGGCAACATCGTCGGCCTGATAGCCCTGGCCTTCGGGTGGCGGCGCTCCCTGTGGACCTGGCCCACCCAGTTCCTCTCCGGCCTGATCCTGTTCGCGGCCTTCGCCACCGCCCACCTGTCCGGCAGCGCCGGCAAGCAGGTCGTCGTCATGGCCGTCGCCGGATACGGGTGGTGGCAGTGGAACCGCGGCAAGAGCCGGGCCGAGGACGGCCACATCGCCGTACGGTTCGCCACCTGGCGCGAGCGCGCGGTGCTGGTCGGCGCCGCCGCCCTCGGCACGGTCGCGCTGGCCGAACTGTTCCAGGCGTACCCGTCCCTGTCCTGGGACCCGTGGCCCGACGCCTACATCTTCGTCGGCACCGTCGTCGCCATGTACGCCCAGGCGCGCGGCATGGTCGAGTTCTGGTTCGCCTGGCTGCTGGTGGACGCGGTGGGTGTCCCGTACGCGTTCCACAACGGCTTCGCCTTCTCCGGCTTCGTCTACGTCATCTACGGCGCACTCGTCCTGTGGGGCATGCGCGACTGGTGGCTGCGCTCCCGCAAGGCCGCGCGGCCCGTCCTGGAAGGAGCGCCGGCATGATCACGGCACCCACCCTGTACGGCCTCGACGGCTCCGAGGACATCGCGCTCGACCCCGTCGAGCAGGCCGTCGCCGACATCGCGGCCGGCCGTCCGATCGTGGTCGTCGACGACGAGGACCGGGAGAACGAGGGCGACCTCGTCATCGCCGCCGAGAAGGTGACCCCCGAGATCGTCGCCTTCATGATGAGCGAGTGCCGCGGGCTGATCTGCGCCCCCATGGAGGGCGAGGAGCTGGACCGGCTGCGGCTTCCGCAGATGGTCGAGGACAACACCGAGTCGATGAAAACCGCGTTCACGATCTCCGTGGACGCCTCGGCCGCTCACGGTGTGAGCACCGGTATCTCGGCCTCCGACCGCGCGACCACGCTTCAGTTGCTGGCGAGCGGTACGGCGGAGCACACCGACTTCGTCCGCCCCGGCCATGTCTTCCCGCTGCGGACCAGGCCCGGCGGGGTCCTGGTCCGCAACGGCCACACCGAGGCCGCCGTCGACCTGGCCCGGCTCGCGGGCCTGCGCCCGGCCGGCGCGATCGTCGAGATCGCCGGCGAGGACGGCCGCATGCTGCGTCTGCCCGAGCTGATCCCGTTCGCCCGCAAGCACGGTCTGACGATCATCTCCATCGAGGACCTGATCGCCTACCGCCGCACGTCCGAGCGCCAGGCCCTGCCCGGACAGGCGGTGACACCGGCCGAGCAGGCGCCGACGCCGGCCGAGCCCGTCGTCCGCCGCGAGGCCGAGGTCAGCCTGCCCACCGCGCACGGCACCTTCACCGCGTACGGCTACCGCGCCACCGCCGACGGCGTCGAGCATGTCGCCCTCGTCCACGGCGACATCGGCGACGGCGAGGACGTGCTCGTGCGCGTCCACTCCGAATGCCTCACCGGCGACGTCTTCGCCTCCCTGCGCTGCGACTGCGGCCCCCAGCTGGACGCCGCGCTGGAGCGCATCCAGGCCGAGGGCCGGGGCGTGGTCGTCTACCTGCGCGGACACGAGGGGCGCGGCATCGGCCTGATGTCCAAGCTGCGCGCGTACGAGCTCCAGGAGCGCGGCCACGACACCCTCGACGCCAACCTCGAACTCGGGCTGCCCGCCGACGCCCGCGACTACGGTGCGGGCGCGCGGATCCTGGCGGACCTGGGCGTGCGCAGCGTGCGCCTGATGACCAACAACCCCGACAAGACCGAGGCGCTCCAGCGCCACGGCATCAAGGTCACCGGCCGCGAGCCGATGCCCGTACAGGCGGGCGAGCACAACCTCCGCTACCTGCGCACCAAGCGGGACCGGATGGGCCACGACCTGCCCTGGCTGGACACCCCTGCCGTGTCCACCTGCGGCAACCAGTAGAGAAAGTCATTGAGGAGAGACGTGAGCGGCAAGGGTGCACCGGAAGTGTCCGTACGAGGCGCGAGCGACCTGCGGGTCGCCGTCATCGCGGCGCAGTGGCACGAGAAGGTGATGGACGGTCTGGTCGACGGCGCCCTGCGCGCCCTGCACGACCTCGGCATCGACGAGCCGACGCTGATCCGGGTCCCCGGCAGCTTCGAGCTCCCCGTCGCCGCCAAGGTCCTCGCGGGCCGCGGCTACGACGCGGTCGTCGCCCTCGGTGTCGTCATCCGCGGCGGCACCCCCCACTTCGACTACGTGTGCCAGGGCGTCACCCAGGGCCTCACGCAGGTCTCCATCGAGACCGGCGTTCCCGTCGGCTTCGGCGTGCTGACCTGCGACACCGAGGAGCAGGCCCTGGACCGGGCCGGCCTGGAGGGTTCGAACGAGGACAAGGGCCACGAGGCCGTGACCGCGGCGGTCGCCACCGCCGTCACGCTCCGCTCGGTGTCCGAACCCTGGCACTGAGACACCACCCGGAGCGCGTAGGGTAAGGACCACCATGTCCAAGAAGACGTTCGAGGAGCTCTTCACCGAGCTCCAGCACAAGGCCGCCCACGGCGATCCTGCCGCTTCCCGTACCGCAGAGCTGGTCGGCAAGGGCGTCCATGCCATCGGCAAGAAGGTCGTCGAGGAGGCCGCCGAGGTCTGGATGGCCGCCGAGTACGAGGGCAAGGAGGCGGCCGCCGAGGAGATCTCGCAGCTGCTCTACCACGTCCAGGTGATGATGGTCGCCCGCGGGATCTCCCTGGACGACGTCTACGCCCACCTGTAGGCCCAGGCAGTTCCCGCTGTTTCAGCTGTTTCTGAAGTCCCCACCCCGCACATCCCGTCACGCAAAGGAAGCCGACCTCATGCTGCGCATCGCCGTCCCCAACAAGGGTTCCCTGTCCGGCCCTGCGGCGGAGATGCTGCATGAGGCCGGCTACCGGCAGCGCCGCGAGTCCAAGGAGCTGCGGACCGTCGACCCGTCGAACGAGGTCGAGTTCTTCTACCTCCGGCCCCGTGACATCGCGATCTACGTCGCCTCCGGCCAGCTCGACATCGGGATCACCGGCCGCGACCTGCTGATCGACTCGGGCGCCGGCGTCGAGGAGATCCTCCCCCTCGGCTTCGCCCGCTCCACGTTCCACTACGCCTCCAAGCCGGGCACGGCCAGCGGCGTCGAGGACCTGAACGGCAAGACGGTCGCCACCTCCTACGAGGGCATCGTCGCCAAGCACCTCGCCGACAACGGCATCGACGCCTCCGTCGTCCACCTCGACGGCGCCGTCGAGACCGCCATCGAGCTGGGCGTCGCCGAGGTCATCGCGGACGTCGTCGAGACCGGCACCTCGCTGCGCAACGCGGGCCTGGAGGTCTTCGGCGAGCCGATCATGAAGTCCGAGGCGGTCGTCATCCGCCGTACCGGCGCCGACACCGAGGAACCCAAGGTCCAGCAGTTCCTGCGCCGCCTGCAGGGCGTCCTGGTGGCCCGGACGTACGTGATGATGGACTACGACTGCCGGGTCGAGCAGCTGGAGAAGGCCGTCGCGCTGACCCCGGGGCTCGAGTCCCCGACCATCTCGCCGCTGCACAACGAGGGCTGGGTCGCCGTCCGCGCCATGGTGCCCGCCAAGGACGCCCAGCGGATCATGGACGACCTGTACGCCATCGGCGCCCGGGCCATCCTGACCACGGCCATCCACGCCTGCCGCCTCTGACGCCGAGGAGGCCGCACACCGATGCCCGCCCCGACCCCGTCCGACCCGACGCCGCTTCCGGCCCTGCCCGTGACGTTCCGGCCGGGCCGCACCCGTGCCGTCCTGCTCACCGGCGGACTGGTGATCTTCCTGGTCCTCTCCGGGGTCGGCATGCTGCTGCAGCATGTCGGTCCGGGGGACCGGCTCACCTTCGTCCTCACCGGGGCGCTCGTCTTCTGGACGCTGGCCCGGTTCGCCCGGGTGAAGGTCGTCGCCGACACCTCCGGTGTCACCGTCGTCAACATCGTCGGCACGCGGCGCCTGGACTGGGCGGAGATCCTCCGGGTGAACCTCCGCCCCGGCGACCCCTGGGTCTTCCTCGACCTCAGCGACGGCACCAGCCTGGCCGCGCTCGGCATCCAGCCGGGCATCGCCAGGCAGCGCGCCATCGCCGACGCCCGCACGCTCCGGGCGCTCGCCGAGGCCCGCGCCGCGCGGGACCCCGAGGCGCGTCAGGGCTGACGTCGAGCAAGATCAGGGCTGACTCGGGGGCTACCGGCCTGCCCGAAAGAGCCGTGTCTTGATTAATCTGGTGACGGAGGCGCTTTTTCGTTGCGCCTCCCTCCCTGTGCCGCCGCCCGGTGCACAGGGATTCCTGCTACCCGAGGAGTGACCCTCTCCGGCGATGGACGGACCGTCCTGTAGTACCTGCGCCGCCCCCTCTCGTCCTGTGGAGGCGGCGGCATCATGACCATCCCCCTGCTGCTCCTGGCGGCGTTCCTGCTGATTCTCGCCAACGGATTCTTCGTGGCGGCCGAGTTCGGCCTGGTGACCGTCGAGCGCGCGGACGCCGAGAACGCCGCCGCCGAGGGCGACAAGCGCGCCCGTACGGTCGTGGAGTCGCTCAAGGAGCTGTCCTTCCAGCTCTCCGGCACCCAGCTCGGCATCACCATCACCTCCCTCGTCGTGGGCATGCTCGCCGAGCCGGCGCTCGCGCAGCTGCTGAGGGGCCCGTTCACCGCGATCGGGATACCCCGCGGCGCCGTCTCCGGCGTGGCCGTGGTCGTCGGCATGCTGCTCGCCTCGGCGATCCAGATGGTGGTCGGCGAACTCGTGCCGAAGAACTGGGCGGTGTCCAAGCCGCTGCAGGTCGCGCGGTTCGTCGCCGGCCCGCAGCACCGCTTCGCCCTCCTGTTCCGGCCGGTGATCGCCGCGCTGAACGTGGTCGCCAACCGGCTGGTGCGCGCCCTGGGCGTCGAACCGGCAGAGGAACTGGCCTCCGCCCGCACCCCCGGCGAGCTGGTCTCCCTGGCCCGTCACTCCGCCCTGGCCGGCGCCCTGGAACAGGACACGGCCGATCTGTTCGTACGGACGCTGTCGCTGGGCGAGCTGACCGCGCAGCACGTCATGACCCCGCGCGTGAAGGTCAGCGCGCTGCAGTCGTCGGCCACGGCCGAGGACGTCGTCAACCTCACCCGGGCCACCGGCCTCTCCCGCTTCCCCGTCTACCGGGAGAAGATCGACGAGATCGTCGGCATGGCCCACCTCAAGGACGCGCTCGCCGTTCCGGCCGCCGAGCGGCTGCGCACTCCGGTCGGCCGCATCGCCCGCCCGGCGCTGCTGGTCCCGGAGACGCTGCCCGTCCAGCCCCTGCTCACGCGGCTGCGCAGCGAGCAGCCCATCGCGGTCGTCGTCGACGAGTACGGCGGCACGGCCGGCGTGGTGACCCTGGAGGACATCGTGGAGGAACTCGTCGGCGAGGTCCGCGACGAGCACGACGGTCAGGACGTCCCCGAACTCGCCGCCGCCCCGCCCGAGGACGGCAAGCCCGCGTGGGACGTCGACGGCGGTACCCGCATCGACGTCCTGCGGCGCATAGGCCTCGACGTGCCCGAGGGGCCGTACGAGACCGTCGCGGGTCTGGTCGCCGACCTGCTGGGGCGCATCCCGGCCCCGGGTGACAAGGCCGAACTGCCCGGCTGGCGGCTCTCCGTGCGCCGGGTCGGGCACTACCGCGCCGAGCGCGTCCGTCTCGTCCGCACCGCCCCCGTGGCCCCGGTCGCGGAGGCGGTCCGATGAACGCACTCCAACTCCTCCTCGCCGCGCTGCTCGTGCTCGCCAACGGTTTCTTCGTGGGCGCCGAGTTCGCGCTCGTGTCCGTGCGCCGCAGCCAGATCGAACCGCTCGGCACCACCCAGGCCCGCCAGGTGCTGTACGGCCTGGAGCGGCTGCCGCAGATGATGGCCGCCGCCCAGTTCGGCATCACCGTCTGCTCGCTGACCCTGGGCGCGGTCGCCGAGCCGACGGTCGCGCACCTGCTGGAGCCGGTGTTCGCGTGGATCCGCCTGCCGGACGGGACGATCCACCCGCTCGGCTATGTCATCGCCCTCGCCGCGGTGGTCTTCTGCCACCTCGTGATCGGCGAGATGGTCCCGAAGAACCTGGCGATGGCGGCGCCGGAGAAGGCCGCGCTGTGGCTCAGCCCCGGCCTGGTCGCCTTCGCCCGCGTCTGCCGGCCGATCACCGTGGCTCTCGGCGCCTGTGCCCAGGGCATCCTGCGGCTGTTCCGCGTCGAGCCCAAGGACGAGGTCGAGGCCGTCTTCACCAGCGAGCAGCTCAACCGGCTGGTGGAGGACTCCGGTCAGGCGGGCCTCCTCGACCCCGAGGAGCAGGAGCGCCTGGAGGACGCGCTGGAGCTGGGCTCGCGCCCGGTCACCGACGTGCTCCTGAGGCGTGAGTCCCTGGTGACGGTTCCTCCGTCGGTCACGCCCGGCCAGATCGTCGAGCTGACCGCCCGCACCGGCTACTCCCGGTTCCCGGTCGCCGCCGGAAACGGCGCCTTCATGGGCTACGTGCACGTGAAGGACGTACTGGACCTGGAGGACTCGCAGCGGGCGGTGCCCCAGCAGCTCTGGCGCCCGATGACGACGCTGCGGGCCGAGCTGCCGCTGGACGACGCCCTGACGGTGATGCGCCGTGCTGCGACGCACCTGGCTCAGGTGGCCGACGCCTCCGGCCGGGTCCTCGGCCTGGTCGCCCTGGAGGACGTACTGGAGCTCCTGGTGGGCGAGGTGCGGGACCCGGCACACCGGCAGGCGCCGGATGTGAAGGTGGCCAAGCCGCAGCCCGGCGGGCAGCCCGAGCAGGCCCTGGCGAGCTGACCCGGCGCCGGGCAGGCCGCGGGGTCCGTCACATCGACGGATCCTGCGGCCCCCGCCCGGACAGCACCTCCCCGTACGCCTGCATCAGGTCCGGGAGCCTGAGCGTCGCCAGGTCGTCCCGGGACAGCGCGCCAGGGATGCCCGACAGCCGCAGATCCCGGTAGGCGCAGCTCTTCTCGTACAGCGTCCGCAGGAACCGCCCGTTGCCCAGCTCGTCGATCCACCCCTGGTCGACGACGTGCCCGGCGACGGACAGCAGCTCCTCCCGGGCCTCCTCGTCCCACACGTCGCCGTTCTCGGCGGCCAGCACGTCGCCGATCGCGGTGAGTTCGAGGGGACGGTACGACGGGAAGTCGACCCGGGTCGTGAACCGGGAGGACAGCCCCGGGTTGGCCGCGAGCAGGCGGTCCATGCCCTCCGGGTAGCCGGCCAGGATGACCACGAGGTGGTCGCGGTTGTCCTCGGCCCGCTTCAGCAGCACCTGCAGCGCCTCGTCGCCGTAGGCGTCGCTCTTGCCGTAGCCCGAGTTGGACAGCGCGTACGCCTCGTCCACGAACAGCACGCCGCCGATCGCCGAGTCGATCAGCTCATTGGCCTTCACGGCGGTCTGGCCCAGGTACTCGCCGACCAGGTCCGCCCGCTGGGCCTCCACGAGGTGGTCGCCGCCGAGCAGTCCGAGGGCGTAGAAGACGCGGCCGAGGATGCGGGCGACGGTGGTCTTGCCGGTGCCCGACGGACCGGAGAAGACGAAGTGCCGCTTCGGCGGCTGTACGGGCAGGCCCTGCCCGGCCCGCAGCCGCGCCATGTTCAACTGGGCGGACAGCGCCTTGACCTGGCGCTTCACCGGCTCGAGGCCCACCATGCGCTCCAGCTCGGCGAGCGCCTCCTCCAGCAGCGCGGGGTCCGTCGGACCGGCCGGCAGCGGCGACGGTACGACGATCTTCTCGCGCACCGCCGGGTCGCCCACCGGCGGCAGCGGACCGGACGGCGGCAGGTCGGACTCGGTCAGCCGCAGGTCGCGGCCCTCGGCGCCGAACAACGGGTCCAGGGCGTCCGCTCCCTCCACGGCGTCCTGACCGGAGCCGGAGAGCGTGACCGCGGCCAGACCGGCCGCGTCGTCGTACCCGTCGGCCTCGGCGATGGCGGCCAGCCTGGCCGAGGTGTCCATGAACGCGGGATCGACCCGATGCACGGCCCGGTACAGGGGGAGCGCGGCGGCGCTGCGCCCCGTGCCGTCGTGCGCTCTCGCCAGCCAGTACCGCAGCTCCTTGCGCTGCGGCTGCTCGCTGCGGCAGCGCATCAGGGCCGCCGACAGCAGCGGCTCGGCCTGGCCGTACATCTCCAGCCGCACCCGGGCCATGCCGCCGAACAGGCCGGCCTCGATACCCAGCATCGAGTCGTCCAGCAGCGGTTCGGTGTGCCGGACGAGCTGCTCCCAGTCCTTGACCAGATAGGCCCGGCACGCGTGCAGGAAGCGGACCTGCGGCTCGGCGTCCACCGGCGGCAGACCCGCGAGCGCCCGGTCCAGCTCCGGGACGTGCCGGCCGTCCAGCCAGTGCGAGGCGTGCGCGAGCAGCAGGTCGCGCGGGCTCTCCAGGACCGGCTGCACCCACCAGCCCAGCCAGTACCAGGAGTTGAGGGTGCGGCGGTGGCGGGCGCGCTGCTCCCCGAAGCGCTCGCGGTGCCGGAACATCCTCAGCAGCGCGGTCGTCGTGTCCACGCGCAGCGCGTGCAGCCCGAGCCACGCGTCCGCCATCCCGGGATCCATCCGCGCCGCGGCGCGGAACTCCTCCTCCGCCTGCGGATAGGCGCCCATGGTGTAGGCGTCCACGCCTCGCAGCCAGGCGAGGTCGGCCGGGGCCTCCGGGCCCCGCGTGCCGAAGTCCATCACGTCCCCCACAAACCGTGCCCCCGTCGGTTCACCACCGGGCGGTCGCCCGGCGGCCGACTTGGTTCCAATCGCTGTGCCGCGGTACGGAGTTGCAGGTGCGCGAAGCTGCCGCTCGAAGGTCGCACCGAAGGCATCGTACCTGCGCCGCCTCCGCCCGCCGAAGGGTGCCGCACGGGCCGTTTGACGAGGTGGGAGCAGATGGGGCGCACACGGTTCGTGACCGAGCGTGAGCGAATCGCCGCACAAGGCGTCCGAAAAACGGGCTCAGGGCAGAACGAAGCCCCCGATCACGGGGGAACAACCGGGGGCTTCGCGTCTGCGGGCGGCGCCGAATGGCCGCACATTGAGAACGTAAGTCCTGTACGGCCCCCGGGTCAAGCAGAGTTGAGGCACTCGGAGAAGTTCGCGCGCAAGGCTTTTCACAGGTTCAGCACACAGCGGACGGTCCCTCACCGTGCGTGACGTTCCGGTCCGGTGCGGGGGGCGCGGGCGGACCCGCCAGCACCTCGTATCCCTCCGGCGACTGCCGTACCAGCAGGTCGGCGTACGGCCGCGAGGGGTCCTCGGCGAAGTGCCGCCGCTCCGCCTCGACCCACCGGGCCCAGAACTCCCGCTGCTCGTCCCCGTCCCGCAGGCGCCCCCGCGTCCACGCCTCCTCGTGCGGCAACTCCATCCACAGCAGCCGCGCCAGATGCGGGCGCAGCGCACGGCGGCCGGCGCCGACCCCCTCGACGAGGACCACGGGCGCGGGCGGCAGCGCGCGGGGCGGCCCGAAGCGCCGGGCGTGCCAGTCGTACGGCGGGTACGCGGCCGTCTCGCCGCGGGTGAGGGGCCCGATCACCTGGGTCAGCAGGCGTCCGGTCCAGTCGAAGAGCCGGTCGTGGCTCGCCACGTCGTCGAGGTGCAGTACGGGCGCCCCGCCCAGCGCGGCGGACAGGCGGCCGGCGAACGTGGACTTGCCGGAGCCCGCGTGCCCGTCCACGCCGATCAGGCGGACCGGCCCGCAGGACGGCGGGAGTCCGCGCAGGAGGGAGGCGAGGGCGTGCAAGGCGATTCCTGAGCTGTGGTGCGGTGTGGGCTGTTTTCCGCAAAGAGTCTAGTAGCGCCCCATAGTGGCCCGGATGGCGGGCCGAAAGGAACGTCTCACGTTCAAGTGCCCCGGGCCGCAAGGGAATCGAATCCATAATGTTCTGAATCGGCTGACCGATATGTCGAAATCGACGTTTCCGGTGCGCCCCGTGCTGAGTAAGGTGCCTCCTGCGTAACTGCGACGCGTGTGCGGGGACGGACAGGTGAAGATGGCCGCGGAGTTATTCGAGGGGCAGTACGTGTGGCACCCCGCCGCCGACGACCGCCTCCTCGCGAAAGCGTGCGTCGACGTACGCGCCGGGCGCTATCTGACCGCCGGTGAGGTCCTGTCCGACGCGCGCTCCGACTTCGGCCTGCGCGCCCACCGCTCCCTGGTCCTGGCCTCCGAGGCCGCCGGCACCGATCTCGTCGAGCGCTGGCTGGCCGAGGAAGCGACCCCCGAGTCCACGCTGATGTGGGCCCGGGTGGCCGTGCTGCGCGCGGTGCGTGCCGCCGACGCGCGCGACGAGCGGGCCGAGGCCCTGGAGCGCATCGCGCTGTCCGCCTGCGAGCGCGCCGCGGCCCTGGCCCCCGACGACCCCACCCCCTGGGTCGCCAAGCTGGCCATGACCCGGCTGCACCGGCTGCGCGACCCCGCGCCGAGCGGACTGCTCACCGCGCCGCCGGGCCCCTGGCGGCTGTTCGCGCACGTCCTGACCCTCGACCCCTGGAACCGGGAGGCCCACCACCGCTTCCTGTCCTTCTTCTTCACGCGGTACGGCGGCTCGGTCAACGCCGCCTGGGACGTGGCTGCCTTCCTCAGTCAGCGGGCGCCCGCCGACTCGCCCCTGCGGCTGCTCCCGCTGGTCGCCCTGGTGGAGAGCTATCAGCCCACCCACCTGCTGGCCAGCCGGGTCTGGGAGGAGCCCCAGTGGCGCTGCACCGCGCTCGCGATCTACCACAACTGGCTGCCCACGGTGGCCGGTTACCGCTTCACCCCGGTGCTCGACCTGGCCTACCTCGCGCACGCGCTGGTCATGGCCCAGCGCGTGTTCGAGGCCCGGGCGGTCTTCACGGCGATGGGCCGGTACGCCTCGCGCATGCCCTGGAGTGTCTTCGGCGACCCCGCCGAGCAGCTCTCCCGGGCCCGGCGCGCCTGCGGCCTGCCCGTGCCGGGAGACGCCTGACGTCCTGCTCGTCCCCTTCTGAGTGAAAGGCCGATCTGTGTCAGAACGGACATCGACTTCGCGGGCCACCGCCCGTGGGGAAGAAGACGCGGTCGTACTCGACGACGACGCGACCCTGCATGCGATGGGATATCCGCGGAAACTCACGCGGCGATTCCAGGCGTTCGACAATTTCGCCATCTCGTTCACCATCATCAACATCCTCTCGGGCATTTTCTCCAGCTTCGGATTCGGCATGAACGCGGGCGGTCCGCGCATTCTCGTGTTCGGCTGGATCGGTGTTTCCGTCATGGTGCTGCTCATCGGCGCCGCCATGGCGGAAGTCGCGTCGGCCTATCCGACGAGCGGGGCCCTGTACTTCTCCGCCGGTAAACTCGCCAAGCGCAACAAGGGTGCCTGGTCCTGGTACACGGGCTGGCTGAACTTCGTCGGCCAGATCGGCGGCACGGCCGCCACGGGGTACGCGGCCGCCACCTTCGTCCAGGCCTTCATCGCCCTGCAGTGGCCCTCGTACCAGCCGACCGCCCACCAGACGGTGCTGATCACGGCCCTGATCATCGTGCTGCAGGGGCTCGCCAACACCTACAACGTCCGGCTCGTCGCCATCGTCAACCGGATATCCGTGTGGTGGCTGCTGATCGGACTCGTGGTGATCGTGGCGGCACTGGTCGTCATGCCCGACCATCACCAGTCGGCGTCCTTCGTCACGCATTTCGTGAACAACACCGGTTTCACGAACGGGCTTTACGGCGGGATGCTCGGTCTGCTGGTGACCAGCTGGACCTTCACCGGGTTCGACGGCAGCTTCCACATGTCGGAGGAAACGGTCCAGGCGACCGTCAACGCGCCGAAGGGGATCACCCGTTCCATCGGTTATTCGGCGATCACCGGCCTGATCCTGATGCTCGCGCTGGTCTACAGCATCAGCGACTACCAGCACGTGGCGAGCGCGTCCGCCCCGCCGGTCCAGATTCTCATCGACGGTCTGGGCATGGGCTGGGCGAAGGTCATGCTGCTGATCGTGATCGGCGCCATGCTCTTCTGCGGTCTGGCCAACCTCACCAGCAACACCCGGCAGATCTTCGCCTTCTCCCGGGACGGTGCGATGCCGGGCTCCCGCTGGTGGCACTCGGTCTCGCTGCGCACCCGTACCCCGGTCAAGGCGGTGTGGCTCGCGGTGGCCTGCTCCCTGGCCCTCGTGCTGCCCGGCTGGTGGTCGCACACTGCGTTCACCGCCATCGTCAGTGTCAACGTCGTCGGGCTGTTCCTCGCCTACGCGGTGCCGGTCTTCCTGCGGCTCCGGCTGGGCGAGGAGTTCCAGCCCGGACCCTGGCACCTGGGCCGCTGGGGCCGTCCGATCGGCTGGCTGGCGGTGACCTGGATCCTGCTCAGCAGCGTGCTGTTCATGCTGCCGCAGGCCTCGCCGATCACCGTCGACTCCTTCAACTACGCGCCGATCGCCCTGGCCGCCGTCCTGCTCGTGGCCACGATCTGGTGGTTCGCCACCGCCCGCCGCCGCTTCCAGGGCCCGATCAGCTACGGCCGCCCGGACGAGGTCGCCGCGATGGACCTCATCTGACGCTCGCGTCACGGTCCGGGTGCACGCGGACCCCGTGCACCCGGACGGCACCCCTGCCGGTGAGGCGGCCCCGCGATGCCAGTGGACGAGACCAATATTCGTGGGCGTGCCGTGAGCCGAAGTGCTGGCAGGGGCATGCCGCCTGCTCCATAGTTGGCGCACAACCGCATCGGTTCCGCCCTGACTCGGATACCTGGGGGTCTCACGCCCATGAGCAGAGCTCAACAGCCCTCCCGCAGAACCGTTCTGGCCGCGGCCATCGCCACCGCCATGGCCTACGGCACGGTCCCGGCGGCCGCCGCGACGGCCGCGGCCACCACCGATTCCGACGCCGCCGCGCCCACCCGCCTGGTCGACAACCGTGCCTGGACGACGTACACCGACTGGCGCAGCGGCGCCGCCGAGGGCGTCCAGCCCGTCGCGGGCCTGCGCCCCGGCGTGGTGATCTCCGCCCCGGCCGGCACCACCGACTACACGGACCCGCACACCGGCACCACCGCCACCTGGGAGTACGCCACGTGGACCTCACCGGTCCACCGGCTGTCCGTCCCCGCCACCGAGGTGATCGCCTCCTGGAACGCGGACACCCCGGCCGGCACCTGGCTCCAGGTCGAGCTCCAGGGGACGTACTCCGACGGCGCGGACACCCCCTGGTACGTGATGGGCCGCTGGGCGGCCGGCGACGAGGACATCAAGCGGACCTCGGTGGACGACCAGACCGACGGCAAGAGCACCATCTGGACGGACACGTTCGCCATCGACGACGCCTCCACCGGCCTGCGCCTCATGTCGTACCGCCTGCGGCTCACGCTCCACCGCAAGCCCGGCACGCAGCTCACCCCCACCGTCTGGCGGCTCGGCGCCATGGGCTCCGACGTCCCCGACCGCTTCACCGTCCCGGCCTCCACGCCCGGCGTGGCCCGGGAGCTGATCGTCCCGCGCTACTCGCAGGAGATCCACAAGGGGCAGTACCCGCAGTACGACAACGGCGGCGAGGCCTGGTGCAGCCCCACCTCCTCGCAGATGATCATCGAGTACTGGGGCGGCCGGCCCACCCCGGAGCAGCTGTCCTGGGTCGACCCGAGCTATGCCGACCCGCAGGTGGACCTCGCGGCCCGGTCCACGTACGACTACCAGTACACCGGTTGCGGCAACTGGCCGTTCAACGCCGCCTACGCGGCCACGTACCCCGGCCTGCAGGGCCTGGTCACCCGGCTGGGTTCGCTCACCGACCTCGAGACGCTGATCGCCGCGGGCATCCCGGCCATAACGTCCCAGTCCTTCCTCAAGACCGAGCTGACGGGGGCCGGTTACGGCACCTCCGGCCACCTGATGACGGTGATCGGCTTCACCGCCGAGGGCGACGTGATCGCCAACGACCCGGCGTCGCCGAGCGACGAGGCGGTGCGGCGCGTCTACCGCAGGCGGGAGTGGGAGAACATCTGGCTCAGGACCAAGCGGTACAACGCCACCGGCAAGGTCGTCTCGGGCACCGGCGGGGTGTGCTACCTCTATTTCCCGGCGCACCCGACGCCCCGCCAGCGCAA
This sequence comes from Streptomyces sp. NPDC046805, assembly GCF_040645355.1. NCBI lineage: Bacteria > Bacillati > Actinomycetota > Actinomycetes > Kitasatosporales > Streptomycetaceae > Streptomyces > Streptomyces sp. NPDC046805. The sequence continues at coordinate 82,889 of NZ_JBEYYC010000020.1, forward strand.
GGCACTTGAGGCGGTGGGCGTGCGCTGACCCCGCGGACGCCGACGGCCCCCGGTCGACCGGGGGCCGTTCTGCCATACTGCGGGCAGGCAGCCAGTCGCCCGCCGAGACCAGGGTCCAAAGTGAAGAGCAGTCACCAGCCCGCCGTCGTCCCCCAGAAGGCGCGGGGCACCGAGCGCTCCGCGGCCCGTCGTGCCGAACTCATCGCCATCGGACGGAAGTTGTTCGCCGACACGTCGTACGACGCGCTGTCCATGGACGACATCGCCCGGCAGGCGCATGTCGCCAAGGGGCTGATCTACTACTACTTCCGGTCCAAGCGCGGCTACTACCTGGCGATCATCGAGGACGCCGTCGCCGGCCTGGTCACCGTCGCCGCCGGCGGCCGGGAGCTGGCGGCCGTGGACCACCTCCACCGCACCGTCGACGGCTATCTGCGCTACGCCGAGCACCACCAGGCCGCCTACCGGGCCATCGTCAGCGGCGGGGTCGGCTTCGACGCCGAGGTGCACGCCATCCGGGACGGTGTGCGCGAGGCGATCGTCGCCACCCTCGCGGAAGGGGCGTACGGCCGCAGCGACATCGCCCCCGTGGCCCGCATGGGCCTGCTCGCCTGGGTGTGCGGCGTCGAGGGGGCCACTCTCGACTGGCTCGACCGCCCCGAGCTCACCCGCGACACCATGCGCGAGCTGCTCGTGAAGACGCTGGGCGGGGCCCTGCGCGCCATCGAGGAACTGGACCCCGCGTACCGGGCACCGCAGGCCGCGCGCCGGGACGGCTGAGCCGGCTCCGGGCCGGTTTCGCGGCCCCTGACCCCGCCGTTTCCGGGCCGCGGAACCCTCCCCGTTCACACGTCTGGAACCCTCCTGTGGAATTCCTGAAGTAAGCGGTCGTTAACTGGTGACGGGAGGTCGCTGATCGGGCATACTCACAGCGCACAGCCGCTGGTCAGCAGCTTCCGTGACCCGGAAGCGCGCGCCTCGGCCGGCTCCAGAAGGACCAGGCGGCGCCGCCCCACCCAAGGCGTACGTCCGCCGATGTGCCCGACCCAGGGAGGAGACCGTCGCCATGTCCGACCGTGCCCCGCAGCCGGTGGAGCGTCAGCTGCCCACCGACGAGGCCAGGGACCTGATCTCGCTCGTCCGCGACATCGCGCAGCGCGAGATCGCCCCGACCGCGGCCGAGGAGGAGGACGCCGGACGCTTCCCGCGCGAGGTCTTCACCCTTCTGTCGGAGTCAGGACTGCTCGGCCTTCCGTACGACTCCGAGTACGGCGGCGGCGACCAGCCGTACGAGGTCTACCTCCAGGTCCTCGAAGAGCTGGCCATGGCCCGCCTCACCGTCGGCCTCGGCGTCAGTGTGCACACCCTGGCCTCCTACGGCCTGGCCGCCTTCGGCGCCAAGCAGCAGCAGGTCGAGCACCTGCCGGCCATGCTCGGCGGCGGACTGCTCGGCGCGTACTGCCTGTCCGAACCGTCCTCCGGCTCGGACGCGGCCTCGCTGCGTACCAAGGCGGTCCGGGACGGCGACGACTGGGTCATCACCGGTACGAAGGCCTGGATCACGCACGGCGGCATCGCCGACTTCTACACCGTCATGGCGCGCACCGGCGAGGACGGCGCGCGCGGGATCACCGCGTTCCTGGTGCCCGGGGACGCCGAGGGGCTGAGCGCCGCGGCGCCCGAGAAGAAGATGGGCATGAAAGGCTCGCCCACCGCGCAGGTCCACTTCGACGGCGTGCGCGTGTCCGACGAGCGGCGCCTGGGCGAGGAGGGGCAGGGCTTCGCCATAGCCCTGTCCGCGCTGGATTCGGGGCGGCTCGGCATCGCCGCCTGTGCGATCGGCCTGGCCCAGGCCGCGCTGGACGAGGCGGTCGCCTATGCCGCCGGGCGGCGGCAGTTCGGGCGGCCGATCGCCGACTTCCAGGGGCTGCGCTTCATGCTCGCCGACATGGCGACCCAGATCGAGGCGGGCCGCGCGCTGTATCTGGCGGCGGCGCGGCTGCGCGACGCGGGCCTGCCGTTCGCCAAGCAGGCGGCCATGGCCAAGCTGCACTGCACCGACACGGCGATGCGGGTGACCACCGACGCCGTCCAGGTCCTCGGCGGATACGGCTACACCGCCGACTTCCCCGTCGAGCGCTACATGCGCGAGGCCAAGGTCCTGCAGATCGTCGAGGGCACGAACCAGATCCAGCGGATGGTCATCGCCCGTCACCTGGCGGGCCCTGAGGGACGCTGAAGCGGCCCAGGCTGACCGGAAGGGCCGCCAGCCTGACCCACTCCGGGTCGTGGCGGCCCGGCAGGGTGCGGCCCCGGTCGGCCCACGTGCGCACCAGGTCGCTGTAGATCGGCGGGTCCTGGGGCTGCGGCGGCGCAACCCATTCCGCGGGCGACGGCACGATGAGCCGGCGCTGACGCCCGGTGGCCGTGTACGTGGGGGTCATGCCTGGGCAACGCGGGGGCTGCCGGACAGGTCACCGATCAACGGAATCGGGCGTGCGTTCGCGCGCGTCCCGTCGCCGGCCCGCGGGTGAGCGACGGGCCGGCGACGGGACGTTCGGCAGAGTGTTCAGGCGGCCTGGCCGCGCATCGTCGGTACGCGCATCGGGCGCGAGCCCGGGCCGCCGACGTGGGAGAAGGGCTGCGTACGCCAGTCGAGGCCCTGAGGGAGCGTCAGCAGGAGCGCGGTGTCCTGCTCCTGCGGCTCGACGGACTCGTCCGCGGACCGGGCCCCGGCCGCCGAACGGCCCGTACCGGCGCACACCGTGAGACCGAAGGGGTTCCACGGCGAGGCGCACAGCGCGTGCTCCGGAAGGTGCTCCTCGTCGGCCAGCAGGGCGATGGGCTGGGCGCAGTCCGGGCAGATCACCCGGTACATCTCGAAGGTTTCGTAGGCGTCGAGGCTCTCGGCATCGAGGGCGTCGAATTCGACGCCCTCCGAGTCGAGCTCGACGACCTGCTGCTGCCGCTTGGGCGCGGTGCGACCAGGGCGCTTGACACTCTGCATGGGATTCTCCCCCTCGGGCTGGGCCGTGAAGGCACTGCGGCCTCGACCACACCAAGCACTTCCCGTCCCGCTTCGGCGGTAATCACGAGAACATCACGGAGCGGGTCGGAGGAGTGTGGTCTTCGTCACACGCCGCCCGCGGGTGCCCGGTGCGGTGGATTTGTCCCCCGGATCACACGTATCAGGCTCTCCGATACCGCGCGAACCGGGTATGACCTGGGTTGCTCGGGTATCCGAGGAGATCAAGCGCACTGTAGGTTTTGGCGCCATGGAGGAGCTGGACCGTCAAATCGTGCAGTTGCTCGTCAAGGACGGGCGGATGAGCTACACGGATCTGGGCAAGGCCACGGGCCTGTCCACGTCGGCCGTGCACCAGCGGGTGCGGCGGCTGGAGCAGCGCGGTGTCATCCGCGGGTACGCCGCCGTCGTCGACCCCGAGGCCGTGGGGCTGCCCATGACCGCGTTCATCTCGGTGAAACCGTTCGACCCCAGCGCCCCGGACGACATCGCGGACCGCCTCGCCGGCGTCCCCGAGATCGAGGCCTGCCACAGCGTCGCGGGCGACGAGAACTACATCCTCAAGGTCCGGGTGGCGACCCCGCACGAGCTCGAGGAACTGCTGGCCCGGCTCCGGTCGCTCGCCGGGGTCTCCACCCGTACGACGGTGGTCCTGTCGACTCCGTACGAGGCGCGCCCGCCGAGGATCTGAACCGCCTCCGGTCTGCCCCGGGTGCCGCTCGCGCGCGCTCGCGCGAGAGACTGTCGGGCATGAGTGAGCGTCCCGCCGATCCCAAGACCGTCCTCCTGCGCCGGGGAGAGGTCCACAGCCCCGCCGACCCCTTCGCCACCGCGATGGTCGTCGAGCGTGGCCAGGTCGCGTGGGTCGGCTCCGAGGGGGCCGCCGACGCCTTCGCTGACGGCGTCGACGAGGTGGTCGACCTGGACGGTGCCCTGGTCACCCCGGCCTTCACCGACGCCCATGTGCACACCACGTCGACGGGCCTCGCCCTGATGGGGCTCGACCTGTCCGGTGCCCCCTCCCTCGAGGCCGCGCTGTCCCTCGTACGGGACTTCGCCGCCGCCCGGCCGAACGACCGCGTTCTGCTCGGCCACGGCTGGGACGCCGCCCGCTGGCCCGGAGGCCGCCCCCCGACGCGCGCCGAACTCGACGCGGCCACCGGCGGACGCCCCCTCTATCTCTCCCGCATCGACGTCCACTCGGCGGTGGCGACCACGGCCCTGCTGGACCTGGTCCCGGGCGAGGTCACGCGCGAGGACGCCCCGCTCACCCGCGACGACCACCACGCGGTCCGCTCCGCCGCGTTCGCCGCCGTCACGCCGGCCCAGCGCGCCGAGGCCCAGCGTGCCGCCCTCGCGCACGCGGCCTCGCTCGGCATCGGGTCCGTCCACGAGTGCGGCGGCCCCCAGATCTCCTCCGAGGACGACTTCACCGGCCTGCTGGGCCTTGCCGCGGAGGTGCCCGGCCCCCGGGTGATCGGCTACTGGGCCGAGCGGGACGTCGAGAAGGCGCGTGAGCTGGGCGCGCTGGGCGCCGCGGGCGACCTGTTCGTCGACGGCGCCCTCGGCTCGCACACCGCCTGCCTCCACCGGCCGTACGCCGACGCCGACCACACCGGCACCGCCTACCTCGACGCGGCCGACGTCGCCGCACACGTCGCGGCCTGCACCGAGGCGGGACTCCAGGCGGGGTTCCACGCGATCGGCGACGCCGCCGTGACCGCCGTCGTCGAGGGCGTGCGCGCCGCCGCCGAGAAGGTGGGCCTCGCCCGCGTCCGCGCCGCCCGGCACCGCGTCGAGCACGCCGAGATGCTCACCCCCGAGGCCGTCGCCGCCTTCGCCGAGCTCGGCCTGACCGCCTCCGTCCAGCCCGCCTTCGACGCGCTGTGGGGCGGCGAGGACGGCATGTACGCCCAGCGTCTCGGTGCCGAGCGGGCCCGCACGCTGAACCCCCTCGCGGGCCTGCTGCGCGCCGGCGTCCCGCTCGCGTTCGGCTCCGACAGCCCGGTCACCCCGCTCGACCCGTGGGGCACGGTCCGCGCCGCCGCCTTCCATCGCACGCCCGAGTACCGGATCTCCGTACGCGCCGCCTTCACCGCGCACACACGCGGCGGCTGGCGGGCCATCGGCCGCGACGACGCGGGCGTCCTGGTGCCCGGCGCACCCGCCGACTATGCCGTGTGGCGCACCGACGCGCTCGTCGTCCAGGCCCCCGACGACCGGGTCGCGCGCTGGTCGACCGACCCCCGCTCCGGCACCCCCGGCCTGCCCGATCTGACCCCGGGACACCACCTCCCGGTCTGCCTGCGCACGGTGGTCGGCGGGCGGCCGGTGTTCGTACGGCCGGGCGAGTGATCTCCCGGGGTGGCGCATCGTTGATCATCCGCGGTACGACCTGTGTCCCGTCCCCGCTGACCAGGCACTTGATGGCGTTTACGCAGGTCAAGTGGCTGTTGACAGCCAGCGGCAGGGGGCCGGTAGGTTCGGCCGAGTCCACCACCGGACGCCCGACCGGGGAGCTTCCGCGCACACGTCGCAGCGCCGCTGGGTCAGGGACGGTGTGCCGCACCGGGGCACCGTCACTGGGAGCCAGGCTCAGCGCCCGCGCCGACGAGGGAACGTTCCGGCCGGTCGGGAAGGTGCGACCCGGGTGGGGCCCGGACGCTCAGTAGACAACGGCTTCAGGTCGACCCGCAGCCAGCGGGTCCCAGGTCGGCCCGAAGGGCGCCGGGCCCCCATCCGCCGTACGACGGCGACCCCGAAATCTCCCCTTCTTACCCGGCTCTCGCACAGTCGACACCACCGTGTGAACGAGCTGTCGCGTCATCGCAGGCCGCGGCCACTATGGTGGTCCCCTGCGTACGACACGAAGGGGCAGCAGTGAACGACGGCGACGGGGCCCGCGTGGCTCAGGCCCAGGGGAGGCAGTTCGGCCCGCTCGGCACGGCCTTGGTGATCATCCCGACCTACAACGAGGCGGAGAACGTCAAGGCCATCGTCGGCCGGGTGCGCAAGGCCGTCCCCGAGGCGCATGTCCTCGTCGCGGACGACAACAGCCCCGACGGCACGGGCAAGCTCGCCGACGAGCTGGCCGCCCAGGACGACCACGTCCAGGTGCTGCACCGCAAGGGCAAGGAAGGGCTCGGCGCCGCCTATCTTGCGGGCTTCCGCTGGGGCCTGGACCAGGGCTACGGCGTGCTGGTCGAGATGGACGCCGACGGCTCCCACCAGCCCGAGGAACTGCCCCGTCTGCTCACCGCGCTCAAGGGCGCCGACCTCGTGCTCGGCTCCCGGTGGGTGCCCGGCGGCCGGGTCGTGAACTGGCCCAGGAGCCGCGAGGTCATCTCCCGCGGCGGCAGCCTCTACTCGCGCCTCGCCCTCGACCTGCCGCTGCGCGACATCACCGGCGGCTACCGCGCCTTCCGCCGCGAGACGCTCGAAGGCCTCGGCCTCGCCGACGTCGCCTCCCAGGGGTACTGCTTCCAGGTCGACCTGGCCCGCCGCGCGGTCAAGGCCGGCTTCCACGTCGTCGAGGTGCCCATCACCTTCGTGGAGCGCGAGTACGGCGACTCCAAGATGAGCCGCGACATCCTTGTCGAGGCGCTGTGGCGGGTGACCTCGTGGGGCATCGGCGAACGGCTCGGCAGGATCACGGGCGCGGGCAAGGGCAACGGCAAGGGCAAGCGGGCGTAGCGCGAGCCGTGTGACCTCGCGGGTCGTGTTGATCGTCCCCTTACCCCGCACTGAGCCGGGCCCAGGCACACTGGGAGCATGACGACTGGCGCTCAGACCTCCGCGTACTCCGACCGGCCCCGGCGCTCCCGGCTGCGTACGTACCTGCCACTGGGTGTCGCGGCATGGGCGGTGCTGGAGATCTGGCTGCTTACCCTGGTCGCGGACGCGGCGGGGGGACTCGCGGTGTTCCTGCTCCTGCTCGCGGGAGTCGTGGCCGGATCCGTGGTCATCAAGCGTGCGGGGCGCCGCGCCTTCCGCAGCCTGAGCGAGGCCCTGCAGAGCGGCGGCTCTGCGGAGCGCGGCGGCGGCAACGGCCTGACGATGCTGGGCGGTCTGCTGCTGATGATCCCCGGTCTGCTCTCGGACGTGGTGGGCCTGCTGCTCCTGATCCCCCCGGTGCAGAAGATCGTGAGCCGCCGCGCGGAGCGCACCTTCGACCGCACGTTCCGCCGCGCCGCCCCCGGAACCCTGGGCGACGCCTTCCAGCAGGCCCGCATGCACCGCCCCGACGGCAAGGTCGTCCAGGGCGAGGTCATCAGGGACGAGCCGACCGATGCCCCGGGGGAGCAGCGCCCTCCGCTGACTCGCTGATCATTCCGGTCCGAGGCGCGGCATCCCGGCTCGCCCGATGCCGTAGACAGAACCGCGGGCGCCGTACGTGAGACTCACGTACGGCGCCCGCGATTGCTTGCGTTGCGCTGTGAACCGGCCGAGCCCCCGGAGGGACTACGCCGACTTGCGGCTGTCCCGAGGATGGACCGCGATGTTCATCGCGCCGGAACGCAGAACGGCGAGACGCTCCTCGAGGACCTCTTCGAGCTCCTCGCGGGTGCGCCGCTCCATCAGCATGTCCCAATGCGTGCGCGCCGGCTTGCCCTTCTTCTCCTCAGGGACGTCGCCGTCCACCAGGAGTGCTTGGGCACCGCAGACCTTGCACTCCCACTCCGGCGGGATCTCCGCCTCGACCGAGAAGGGCATCTCGAAGCGGTGCCCCTTCTCGCATGCGTACTCCACGGCCTGGCGCGGGGCCAGGTCGATGCCGCGGTCGGTCTCGTAGCTGGTCACCACGAGGCGCGTACCGCGAAGAGCTCGCTCACTCATGAATCGTGCCTCCCGGGCTTGTCGCCCACAGGACAGGTGTCGCTGTCGTCGTCATCCGGTCAACGTCCGGTCGGCGGTAAAGATTCCCGTTCCGGGTCATGCGTCGCCGTCGTAGCCGCCCCTTTTTGTACCCACCGGCGCCCGGTTTGTCACATCTGCAAACAGATATCACCCGGCGTTTCGGCATCTTTGACGCGCAGTAACGGTACGCCTGGCAGGCCAAACGCGTACACTACCGCCCTTTCGTGTTGAGCGCTAAATCAGCGCTACATCCGTTCCGGAACCTGGTTGCCCGCCTCGCCGATCGCCCGCCGCACGGGTACCCGCGCGAGCAGCACGAACCCGATGACGAAGAACGCGGCCAGCGAAATGATCGCGGAACGGTAACTTCCGGTCAGCTGGTACGTCATGCCGAACAGCAGCGGGCCCAGCCAGCTCATGCCCCGGTCGCTCAACTCGTACGCCGAGAAGTACTCGGCCTCCTTGCCGGGCGGCACGAGATGCGAGAACAGCGACCGGGACAGCGCCTGACTCCCGCCGAGCACCAGCCCGATCCCGCCCGCCAGCACGAAGAACATCACCGGCGCCCTGGCCGGCAGGAAGTACCCGGCGCCCAGCGTGACCGTCCAGGCGACGAGCGAGCCGAGGATCGTGCGCTTCGCGCCGTACGTCCGGGCCAGCCGCCCCATGGCCAGTGCGCCCCCCACGGCCAGGACCTGGACCAGGAGCACGGCCCCGATGAGCGTCGACTGGCCGAGGTCCAGCTCCTCGGAGCCGTAGACCGACGCCTGGGAGACCACCGTCTGGATGCCGTCGTTGTAGACGAGGTAGGCCAGCAGGAAGGCGAGCGTCAGCGGGTGGCGGCGCATGTCGCGGACGGTCGCCACCAGCTGCCGCAGCCCGTGGCCGGCGGTTGCCCGGGAGCCCGTCGCGCGCCGGTCGCGCAGGCGCCCCAGCGGCACGAGTGTGAAGGCGCCCCACCACAGGCCCGCCGAGGCCAGGCAGATGCGGACCGCCGCCGACTCGGAGAGGCCGAAGGAGGCGTGCCCGGAGTACAGGACCAGGTCGGCGACCAGGACCAGGGAGCCCGCGACGTAGCCGAAGGCCCAGCCCCGCGAGGAGACCGCGTCGCGCTCTTCGGGCGGCGCGATCTGCGGCAGATAGGAGTTGTAGAGCATCGTCGCCACGGACTGGGCCGCGTTCGCGACGATCAGCAGGACGCCGCCGAGCAGATACCGGTCGCCGTCCAGGAAGAACATGCCGGTCGTCGCGGCGGCCCCCGTGTAGGCGGCCGCCCCGAGCAGCGGCTTCTTACGGCCGGTGCGGTCCGCCGCGCTGCCCACCAGGGGCATCACCACGACCGCCAGGATCACCGACAGGGACACCGAGTAGGCGAAGAAGGACCCCGCCCGGACCGGGATGCCGAGCGGGTGCACGAACCCGTCCGCGTCCGCCGCCGACTCGGCGACGGATGTCAGATAGGGCCCGAGGAACACGGTCAGCACGCTCGTCGAGTAGACGGAGCACGCCCAGTCGTAGAAGTACCAGCCGCGCTGTTCGCGCCGCCGCTGGGCGGTGTCGGTCACACCCGCCCACATGGTCTCGGTCTCCACCCGTAGCCCCGCTTCCCCCGCTGATGGCCGTGCGAAGGCGGGGTCGGCGCTCGGGGTGCTCAGGCCCAGACGCCCCGGTCCTCCATGACCTTGCGCAACGTGTCGATGTGATCGGTCATGATGCCATCGACCCCCAGATCCAGGAGCCGGTGCATGCGTTCCGGTTCGTTGACGGTCCACACATGCACCTGCAGCCCGCGCGCGTGGGCGGCGCGCACGAAGCGCTCGTCGACCACGGGGACGCCCGCGTGGGCCTCGGGCACCTGCGCGGCGACCGCCGACCGGCGCACGGCAGCGGGCAGTCCCCACGAGCGCAGCCGCAGGCCGAGCACGCCGCGGGTGCCGAACGACGTGGCCAGGCGCGGCCCGGCCAGCCGCTGGGCGCGCAGCACACGCGCCTCGGAGAAGGAGCCGACGCAGACGCGGTCGAAGGCGTCCGTGCGCTCGATCAGGTCCAGCAGCGGGCGCAGGGCCGGCTCCGCCTTGACGTCGATGTTCCAGCGGACGCGGGGGAACGTCTCCAGGAGCTCCTCGAACAGGGGCACCGGCTCGCGGCCCGCCACGCGCGCGTGCCGGACGCTCTCCCAGGGGAGGTCGGCGATCCGGCCTGCCCCGTCGGTGACCCGGTCCAGGGTCGCGTCGTGGAACGCGACCAGCCGTCCGTCGGCCGTGGCGTGCACATCCGTCTCGATGTAGCGGTACCCCATGGCCACCGCGCGCCGGAACTGGGCCACCGTGTTCTCCAGGCCGTCCGCCGCGCCGCCCCGGTGGGCGAAGGGGATCGGGCCGGGGTGGTCGAGATAGGGGTGGCGTATCGGGGAGGTCACCGGGTCAGTATCGCGCGCTCGGGTTTCCGGCCGGCAACGACCTTGCTGCGCCCCGGTGTTGAGGGATCGGCGAACAGACGCAGGAAGAACTGGGCGAGCGGGCCGATGGACAGCGCGTACAGGACGGTGCCGATGCCTACGGAGCCGCCGAGGGTGAAGCCGGTCGTGACCACGGCCACCTCCACGGCGGTGCGGATCAGCCGGATCGAGCGGCCCGTGAGCCGGTGCAGCCCGGTCATCAGCCCGTCGCGCGGGCCCGGACCGAACGAGGCCGCGATGTAGAGGCCGGTCGCCATGCCGTTGAGTACGACGCCCGAGCAGAGCAGGGGAATCCGTACGGCGAGGGAGTGGACGTCGGGGAGCACCGCCAGGCACGCGTCCATCGCGAAGCCGATCACGAGGACGTTGGAGACGGTGCCGAGGCCGGGGCGCTGGCGCATCGGGATCCACAGCAGCAGGACGAGGGCACCGACGATGGTGAGTACGACCCCCATGCTCAGCCCGGTGAGCTCGGCGAGCCCCTGGTGCAGGACGTTCCAGGGCTCCAGTCCGAGGCCCGCCTTCACGAGGAGGGCGGAACTCGCGCCGTACAGCGCGAGGCCCGCGTACAGCTGGATCAGTCGCCGTGCGAGACGGCTCCCCTTGGACGGGTCGGTGGACGGCTCAGCGGACAAAGGATGCCCCCCTGTGTGGTGGTACTGGACTGATGCATGTCACTCTGTGGCTTGGAAAGAGAAGCGATCCATGGCCAATTCGGGGAAGGTGGACTGATCTTCATGGCGCAGTGGACCTCTGCAGTCGGGGCCGCGCAGCTCGCCCGGCTGCTCAACTCCCAGCAGGACCGCCCGGCCGGTCCCGGCACGCGCCGCCCGCCCGCCTACCGCGCGCTGGCCGACGGCATCCGGCTGCTGGTGCTCGAAGGGCGCGTGCCCGTGGCCGCCCGGCTGCCCGCCGAGCGGGAGTTGGCCCTCGCCCTGTCCGTCAGCCGCACCACGGTCGCGGCCGCCTACGAGGCGCTGCGCACCGAGGGTTTCCTGGAGTCCCGGCGCGGCGCGGGCAGCTGGACCGCCGTACCGGCCGGGAACCCGCTGCCCGCCCGCGGCCTGGAACCGCTGCCGCCCGAGGCGCTGGGCTCGGTCATCGACCTCGGCTGTGCCGCGCTGCCCGCGCCCGAGCCGTGGCTGACCCAGGCCGTCCAGGGCGCCCTGGAGGAGCTGCCGCCGTACGCGCACACGCACGGCGACTACCCGGCGGGCCTGCCGGCCCTGCGGGCGATGATCGCCGAGCGCTACACCGCGCGCGGGATCCCCACCATGCCCGAGCAGATCATGGTGACGACCGGCGCGATGGGCGCCATGGACGCGATCTGCCACCTCTTCGCGGGCCGCGGCGAGCGCATCGCCGTCGAGTCGCCGTCGTACGCCAACATCCTGCAGCTGATGCGGGAGGCGGGCGCCCGGCTGGTCCCGGTCGCGATGGGCAAGGGGCTCCTCGGCTGGGACATGGACCGCTGGCGCCAGGTCCTGCGGGAGGCCGCCCCCCGGCTCGCGTATGTCGTGGCCGACTTCCACAACCCCACCGGCGCGCTCGCCGACGAGGATCAGCGGCGCCGGCTGGTGGACGCGGCCCGCTCGGCGGGGACGGTGCTCGTCGTCGACGAGACGATGAGCGAGCTGTGGCTGGACGAGGACGCCACGAGCGCGGAGATGCCGCGTCCGGTGTGCAGCTTCGACCCGGCGGGCTCGACGGTCATCACGGTCGGCTCGGCCAGCAAGGCCTTCTGGGCCGGGATGCGCATCGGCTGGGTGCGGGCGGCTCCGGATGTGATCCGCAGCCTGGTCTCCGCGCGCGCGTACGCCGATCTGGGCACGCCCGTCCTGGAGCAGCTGGCCGTGAACTGGCTCTTCAGCACGGGCGGTTGGGAACAGGCCGTGGCCCTGCGGCGCATCCAGGCGCGCGAGAACCGGGACGCCCTAGTGGCGGCGGTACGGCGCGAACTGCCCGACTGGGAGTTCGAGGTGCCCCGGGGCGGCCTCACGCTGTGGGTGCGCACGGGCGGCCTGTCCGGCTCCCGGCTGGCCGAGGCGGGGGAGCGCGTCGGGATCCGCGTCCCGTCCGGTCCCCGATTCGGGGTCGACGGCGCCTTCGAGGGCTATGTGCGACTGCCGTTCACCGTGACGGGAGCGGTGGCGGAGGAGGCGGCGGTACGACTGGCCGCCGCGGCCCGGCTGGTGGAGACGGGGGCGACGGCGGGAACGGAGGCGCCCCGCACGTTCGTGGCGTAGGGGCCCGGCGTCAGATCGGGGCCGCGCTCACGTGCTCTCGGCCACGACGGCCCGTGTGGGCAACGGCTTCGTGTCCGACTCGACCGGCTCGACGTCCGCCGGCTCGGCGTCCATCGGGGCGGCGTCGGGCGGCACCGAGTTCATATGTGTCGTACGTGCCGGGAGCAGCGCCATCACCGCCTGCCGGTCGGCGTCGCTCGTGGCGTCGTCGTACGGGTCGGGCGTGGACGGGACCTGGAGCCGGTGCACCGGACCGGATCCCAGTCGCGCGTATCCGCGCCCCGGCGGGACCTCGGAGAGGGGCGTCGTGTGCGCGGGCGCGCCCAGCGTCGCCGTGAGCTGCTCGGGCGTCGCGGGCCCGAGCACGACCCGCGCGCGCGTGTGCTGCCGTACCGGGTCGCTCAATGCGTCCGCGCAGTCGAACTGTTCGGCGACGGCCACGGTGATGCCGGCCGCCCGCCCGTGCCGCAGGGGCATCTGGAGGAGCGACTGGGGGTCCTTGCGGCCGTCCGCGGCGGCGAGGTGGGTGAAGGTGCTCGGGCGGTCCAGGAGGATCCACAGCGGTCGCCTGGTGTCGTCGGGCGGCGGATGTCCCGCCTGCCGGGCCCGGTTGGCCGCGATGAGCCGCCGCTCCGTCTCGTGCGCGGCCCACTCCAGGCTCGCCAGCGCCCCGGTGAGCCCGCACTCGACCGCGAGGACGCCGTCCCGGCCGGTCAGGCACGCGTACTCACCGGTGCCGCCGCCCTCCACGATCAGCACGTCCCCGTACCGCAGGGCCTGCAGGGCGATGGAGCGCAGCAGCGTCGAGGTGCCGCTGCCGGGCTGGCCCATGACCAGCAGGTGCGGTTCGGTGGAGCGGATGCCGGTGCGCCAGACGACCGGCGGGGCGTCGCGCTGCTCCTCGCCGTATCCGAGGGGGAGCGTGCGCTGGACCTCGCTCGGGTCGGTGAAGCCGAGCACCGTCTCGCCGGGCGCGGTGACGAAGCGCTGGGCGGCGATGTCGGTGGGCAGGGGCGCGAGGGCGGTCACCGTGAGGTGGTTGGCCTCCTCGTTCCATGCGAAGTGGTATTCGCGGCCCCGGCCGGACTTGGCGGTGAGCAGGTGCTCGATCCGCGCGCGGGCCTCGGCCTCGCCGTCCGGGAAGTACGCGGGATAACGGATCACGAGGTGGCCGACGCGGCCCGCGTCGTCGAAGTCGTGGGTGGCGAAGGCCTTCTCCCACTCCCCGCCGTGGGCGTAGAGCGGCGCCGGGTCCTCGGGGGTCGAGAAGTACGGCACCAGGGCCTCGTACAGCGATCGCAGCCGCTGTGCCTGGGACTCGTCGGGGCCGGCGGGCTCCGCCGGCGTCCGGTCCCGGCCGTGCCAGGCTGCCGCCGCCATCAGGGCGATGACGGCGAGCAGCGGTCCGTACGGCACCAGCGCCACGACCAGGACCAGGGAGGCCACCAGGAACAGCAGCGGCCCACGCTTGTCCTTGGGTGTGTCCGCCCACTTGCGGCGCCCGGCCGAGGCCAGCAGACGCAGCCCGCGCGAGACGGTGATCAGCGGGTGGAGGACGTCGGTGGCGCTGTCGGCCGCCGTCCGGGCCAGCTCCCGGCTCCTGGCGATCTGTGCGCTGCCGTTGCTCAGAATGCGGGGGAGAGGGCGCCGGGCCACTGCTGTCTCCTGATGGTGCGTACGGGCGGGAGGGGCGTCAGAACTTGATGCCGCCGAGCAGGCTCGCCAGGCTTTCGCCGCCCGCTTTGATACTTGGGGCGATGGCCGTACTCGCGAGATAGAAGCCGAACAGGGACGAGACCACGGCGTGCGATGCCTTGAGGCCGTCCTTCCGGAAGAAGAGGAAGACGATGATGCCGAGCAGGACAACGCCTGACATGGAGAGAATCATTTGAGGTCTCCTGGTGTCGAGGGGGGACAGTCACCATGAGTTCTTCCAGCATCACAGCATGTATCCATACGACAAAAGGTGCAACTGGGTGAATCTAGGCCGATTTCCCTCGGCCGGCGGAGCCGTGTCGGACCCCTACCAGCCAGTACTCTGGCGATGAGCCCGTAGGGCGGCGGTGCACCTGCCGCCATTACGCTCTGTCAGTTCCCCCAGGTACGCAGGAGAGGCGGTCCGGCCGATGAGCGAAGCCCCCGACCCCGAGGTCGTGGAGCTGGCGACCAAGATCTTCGATCTGGCCCGTCAGGGGCGGACCGAGGCGCTCGTGGCGTATGTCGACGCCGGCGTCCCGGCCGACCTCACCAACGACCGCGGTGACTCTCTGGTGATGCTCGCCGCCTATCACGGCCATGCCGAGGCGGTGCGCGCGCTGCTCGCCCGGGGCGCCGACGCCGACCGGGCGAACGACCGGGGTCAGACCCCGCTCGCGGGTGCCGTTTTCAAGGGCGAGCAGGAAGTGATCAAGGCACTACTGGAAGGCGGCGCCGATCCCCACGCGGGCACGCCGTCGGCCGTCGACACCGCCCGGATGTTCGGTAAGACGGAACTCCTGGAATTGTTCGGCACGCATTGATACGAGCATCCTGACCAGGTACGACACAAAAAACGGGGGAGGCGGTAACGGGCCGCCGGAAATACGGTCGCGGCAGGAGAAACCCGCGGGTCATCATGACGTCGTGATTCACGGACGCGATGGCGGGGCAGGTGTTGCCGCACCGCGCGGACCGTGATGCGGTCCGCATGGGCCACCGACGAAAGGCAGAGGAAATGGTCTACAGCAAGCAAGAGACGGCGGGCGCCCCGACGTTGTGTCACGCGGCCAGGTAATGCGTGTTCCCCGGTTGCGTCGACGCTTGATGTGAGGCTGTTTCCCATGTTCGATCCGGTCATAGCGCCCAGCGGTACGCTGCTCGGCCTGCTCCAGCGGGGCCGCGGCGACGGCACGCTGCACGCGCTCACCGCCCCGCGCGCGGAAGCGCTCGCGGCACTGAACCAGTGCGTGCTGCACGACCCTCGCCACGACTGGCACGTCGAGAACCGCTCTCTCTACTACGCCCGCCTCTACCTCGACCTGAACGGCGAGCTGGACGCCATCGAGGCGCACCTCTTCGACTCCGAGGACATCCTCGACACCGACGAGTCCCGCACCGGCCTCGCCCTGGCCGTCCTCGGGCACCTCGCGTCGTACGGCAGGCGGGACGCGCTCCACCTGCTGCGCAGGTACGCCGCCACCGGCGCCAACTGGGCCTGGGCCCTCGACGAACTGGCGCTGCGGGACGACGACGCGGCCCTGCGCGCCCTGGCCGCCCCCGTCCTGGCGCGCTTCTCCACCGACGCCGAGGGCGAGGCCGAACTGGCCGCCGCCGTCCGCGACGCCTTCGAGCCCCGGCCGTGGCGCCTGTGGGCGGAGGATCCCCGCGAACCGATCGCCGCACGCGTGCGTGCCGCGCGGGAAGCCGGCTGCTTCGACCGCTGGCAGCAGCAGATGCGGCCGAGCGGGCCCCGGCCGGGCTGGAGCGTGCGCGCCGTCTTCGAGTGGGCCCAGCAGGGTCTCGAACGCGGCGCCGCCCTCCATGTCCCCGCCGCCCGCTGCCTCGTCGCCGTCGCGGGCCCCGAGGACCGGCCGGAGATCGTCCAGGCCGCCAAGGACGGCATGGACGGAGCCCGGTGTACGGCGCTGCGGTACCTCTCCGACAGCGACGACTCCGATGCGCTGACCCTGATCGAGGCCGCGGTGTCCGACGGCTCGGGGGTCGTCGTGGAGGCCGCCGTCGACGCCTTCGAGCGCATGTGCGGCGTCGCCGCCGTCGACCGGGCCCGGGCCTGGGTCCACCGGCCCGACGCCCTCGGCGCCGCCGCCGGACGCATGCTCGCCTGCCGCGGCGGAGCCGAGGATCGCGACCTCGTCCTCGGCGCCCTGCGCGAGGCCGTCCGGGGTGAGGGACCCGACGCGCCGACCCTGTGGACCCTCGTCGACGGAGCCGGACGCCTCGGCATCGCCTGCGCGGCCCCCGTGCTGCGCCATGTGTACCGCGAGACGGCGTCCTCCCATCTCCGCGGCCGCGCCGCCCGCGCCCTGGCCGCCACCGACCCCTCCTTCGCCACCGGTTTCGCCGTCGAGTGCCTGTGGGACTGCGAGGAGACCACCCGCGAGATCGCCGCACGGCACGCGGAGACCGGCGACGCCCGCGTGGTCGAGCGGCTGCGCCGGCTCGCCGCCGATCCGGCCGAGGAGGCCGAGGTCCAGACGGCCGTACGCAGCCGGATCGGGCCGGACGGGTTCCACGCGTGAACGCCGGATGTCCGGCCGGTCAGGAGGGCGTGGACACGGGCTGACCTGCGCGGGTGCGCAGCGCAAAGCTCACGGGACGTTCCCTGTTCGGAAAGATCCACTTTGACGCGGCCACGTCCAGCGCGGCGACAACACCCGTATGCGTGTCGTCATCGTGACCGAGTCCTTTCCCCCCGATGTGAACGGCGTGGCCCACTGCGCGCTCCAGACCGCCCGACACCTCGTCGACCGCGGTCATGCTCCCCTCGTCGTCGCCCCGACCGCCCCCAGGTCCACGGCGCCGTCCGGGGCCTGGGCGCCCGCGGCGTCCCCGGCCTCCGCGGTGCCGTACGGACCGGAGGACGCCCAGGCGCCGTGCCCCGTCGTCCGTGTCCCCTCCCTTCCGCTGCCGGGCTATCCCCAGGTCCGGGTCGCGCTGCCCAGCCGGCGCGTCGCCGCGGCCATCACCGAGCACCGCGCCGACATCGTGCACCTGGCCAGCCCCTTCGTCCTCGGTGTCCGCGGCATGGCCGCCGCCGCCCGGCTCGGCATCCCGGCCGTCGCCGTGTACCAGACCGACCTCGCCGGTTACGCCCGTACCTACATGGGCGCGGGCGAGGCGGCGGCCTGGCGGCGCATACGCTCCGTCCACGCCGCCGCCGACCGCACCCTCGCCCCGTCCAGCGCGGCGCGGCGCGACCTGGAGGAGCACGGCGTGCCCCGGGTGAGACTGTGGCCGCGCGGTGTGGACACCGTCCGCTTCCGCCCCGGCCACCGAGACGAGGCGCTGCGCCGCGAACTCGCCCCGAACGGTGAGCTGATCGTCGGCTACGTCGGACGGCTCGCCCCCGAGAAGCACGTCGAGCTCCTGGCCGGAGCCTGCGACCTGCCGGGCGTGCGCGTCGTGGTCGTCGGTGACGGGCCCAGCCGGGCCCACCTCACCGAGGCGCTGCCGGGCGCCGCCTTCCTGGGCCGCCGTACCGGCGCCGAACTCGCCCGGATCTACGCCTCGCTGGACGTCTTCGTGCACACCGGCCCCTTCGAGACCTTCTGTCAGACCGTCCAGGAGGCCATGGCGAGCGGCCTGCCCGTCGTCGCCCCCGCCGTCGGCGGTCCGCTGGACCTGGTCGCCCACGAGCGCACCGGACTACTGGTCCCGCCGCGCGACGCGGACGCCGTGCGGGACGCGGTACGGGCCCTCGCCGCCGGGCCGGAGCGGCGCGCCGCGTACGGCGCCGCCGGGCGCGCCGCCGTCGAGGGGCGTACCTGGGCCGCGGTCGGCGACCAGTTGATCGCGCACTACGAGGACGTGCTCGCGACACGGAGGACGGCGGTGGCTGCATGACCGACGGAGCTGCGCTGCGGATCGTCCGGCTCGCCAACTTCGTCGCGCCCGCGTCGGGCGGGCTGCGGACCGCGCTGCGCGAACTGGGCCGCGGGTACCGGGCGGCGGGCCACGAGCCGGTGTTGATCGTGCCGGGCGAGCGGTACACCGACCGGGACACCGGGCAGGGGCGCGTGATCACGGTGCCCGGGCCGCTGCTGCCGGGCACCGGCGGCTACCGCGTCCTGACCGACAAGCGGCGCGTCGCCGCCCTCCTGGAGCGGCTGGCGCCAGACCGCCTGGAGGTGTCCGACCGTACGACGCTGCGGTGGACCGGCAGGTGGGCCCGGCGGGCTCGCGTCCCCGCCGTGATGGTGTCCCACGAGAGCGCCGACGGAGTGCTCCGCACCTGGGGCATGCCGGAGAATCTCTCCCGCCGTGCCGCCGACGCCCTCAACCTCCGTACGGCACACACGTACGCGCGCGTGGTGTGCACCACCGAGTTCGCCGAGCGCGAGTTCGTCCGGATCGGCGCGCGGAACGTCGTACGGGCTCCGCTGGGCGTGGATCTGATGGAACGGCACCCCGCGCTGCGGGACACCGTCCTGCGTGCCCGGTACGCGCGCGTGGACGAGGCCTTGCTGGTGATGTGCTCCCGGCTGTCCGTGGAGAAGCGGCCCGGTACGGCGCTGGACGCGCTGGAGGCGTTGCTGCGGCGCGGGCGGCGCGCGGTGCTCGTGGTGGCGGGGGACGGTCCGTTGCGGGGGCGGCTTGAGCAGCGGGTGCGGGAACACCGGCTGCCGGTGACCTTCCTCGGGCACGTGACCGACCGGGCGCGCGTGGGCGCGCTGCAGGCGTCCGCCGATCTGGCCCTGGCCCCTGGGCCGGCCGAGACGTTCGGGCTCGCGGCGCTCGAGGCCATGGCGTGCGGGACGCCGGTGGTGGCGAGCGCGTCGTCCGCGCTTCCCGAGGTGATCGGGTCGGCGGGAGCCACCGCGGCCGACCGGGGGGAGGCGTTCGCGGAGGCCGTGGACATGCTCCTGGGCCGTCCCGAGCCGCAGCGGCGGGAGGCGGCACGCGCGCGTGCGGAGTGTTTCGGGTGGGGCGCCGCGGTCGAGGCGTTTCTCGCGGCACACGACGCGACCGCGTCGTCCCCTGCTGCCCTGCGGAAGGCGGCGGCACCGGGCGGCCGCGCGGTGCCGGAGGGCGCGGCATGAGACCCGTCCGGTACGTGGCACTCGGGGACTCGCTGACCCAAGGGGTCGGCGATCCCACGCCCGGCGGATGGCGCGGCTGGGCCGCCCTGCTGGCCGATGGACTCGCCGAAGAGCCCGCGGAGTTCACCAACCTCGCGGTCAGCGGGGCCCGGACGCGCGACGTCCTGGAGCGCCAGACCGCGGAGGGACTCCGGCGGCGCCCGGACCTCGTCTCCGTCGTCATCGGCGTCAACGACACGCTGCGCGGCACCTTCGACATCCACACGGTGGCCGCACGGCTCGACCGGGTCTACGCGGCCTTCACTGCCCAGGGCGCCGTGCTGCTCACGGCCTGTCTCCCCGACCCCGGCGCGATGCTGGGGCTCCCGGGTGCCCTGGCCCGCCCGTTGGCCCGGCGGCAGCGGGCGGTCAACGCGGTGGTGCACGCGCTCTCCGACCGGTACGGGGCCGTTCATCTGCACGCCGCCCGGGGCGCGTGGCTCACCGACCGCGCCCTGTGGAGCGCGGACCGGCTGCACCCCGGCGAACGCGGCCACCGGCAACTCGCCGTGCGCTTCCACGCGTTGCTGGCGGACGCGGGCGTCGCGACGGGGCCCGCGCCCTCGCCCGAGCCGGAGTTCCCCGCGCCCGCGAGAACGGCGAGCCTGTGGTGGCTGGCCACGGCCGGCACCGGATGGCTGGTCAGGCGGTGCACCGATCTGCTGCCGCAGTTGCTGGGACTGGCCGTCGACGAGGTGCGTCACCGGGCGCGGGGTACCGGCGCGCGCCTCGATCTGCGGGCCGCGCGCGCGGTGTCCGTCGCCCTCGCCGCTCTGGCGGCGGCGGAGCGCCCGGACGGCGCGGACGGCGTGGACGTCGCGTGCCGGCTCAGCGGTGGCGTACGGCCGTGAAGCGGACCGGGGTGCCGGGCACCGCCTGCGCCGCCGCCGGGAGGTCGGCGGCGCGGACCACCGCGATCACCGGGTAGCCCCCGGTGGTCGGGTGGTCGGCGAGGAAGACCACCGGGAGGCCGTCCGGGGGCACCTGCACTGCCCCCAAGACCATGCCTTCGCTGGGGAGTTCCCCGGCCACCGCCCGCTCCAGGGGCGGTCCCTCTGTGCGCAGTCCGATGCGGTTGGCGGCGGCGGACACGCGGTAGACGCGGGACGTGAGGTCGCGCAAGGCCCGTGCCGTGAACCAGTCGTCGCGCGGGCCGAGCGTCACACGCAGGACCAGTTCGGCCGGTGGCCCCGGCTGCGGGGCGACGTCCGCGCGCGCGTGTCTGCCCCCGGCGCCGCCGAGCGGTGGCACGCCGAGGGGCAGCACCGTGCCGTCCGTGAGCGGCGGCGGGCCCAGCCCGGACAACAGGTCCGTGGAGCGGCTGCCGAGGACCGGTTCGACGGCGATGCCGCCGGCGACGGCCACGTACGAGCGCAGTCCCGAGGTGGCCGTGCCCACCTCCAGGAGGGCCCCGCTCGGAACCACCACCGGGGCACCCCAGGCGACGGGGCGGCCGGCCACGGTGACGGGGCACGGGGCGCCCCCCACCGCCACCGTCACCGTCGAACGGGGCCGTACGGCACAGCCGTTGAGCGTCGTCTCCAGGACGGCGGCGTCGGCCGGATTGCCGACCAGTCGGTTGACGAGCGCCGCCGCGGGCGCGTCGAGCGCCCCGGAGCGGGGCACGCCGAGATGGGCGTGGCCGGGACGTCCGCGATCCTGCACGGTGGTCAGCGCCCCGGCCCGTACGACGACGAGCGCGCGGTCGGTCACGGCGCACCCACCGGTACGAAACGGACGCACGTGCCCGGCGACAGCAGTGCGGCCGCCGCGCGCGCGTGGTCCCACAGCACCGCGTCCGTCGTCCCGATCAACTGCCAGCCACCCGGCGATGAACGCGGGTACACGCCCGTGTACGGTCCCGCCAGCGCGACGGCACCGGCCGGGACGGAGGTACGCGGGGAGGACCTGCGCGGCACGTCGTAGCGGGCGGGCAGACCGGTGAGATAACCGAAGCCGGGCGCGAACCCGCAGAAGGCGACGGTGAATTCGGTGGCCGCGTGGAGGCGCGCCACCTCCCGCTCGGACATGTTCCAGAAGGCGGCGACCTCGGCCAGGTCCGGGCCGTCGTAGCGGACGGGGAGTTCGACGATCTCACGCGCGCGTGGTGGCGTCGGGGGCACCTCGGCGGACGTCAGCTCGCAGGCCCAACGGGCCGGGTCGTCCAGGCCGTCGAGGAGGACCGTACGGGCCGCCGGGACGATCTCGCGGACGGTGAGAGAGCCCTCCGCGCGGCGGCGCAGCAGCTCCGCGTGCAGGGCCTGGGCCTCCTCGCCGGAGCCGACCTCCACGAGCAGGGCGCCGTCGCCGACGGGCAGCGCCCTCATGCGAAGGCCTCCACCCGGACGCCCGACTCCACGAGCCGCTCGCGCACCAGGCGGGCCAGCTCCACCGCGCCGGGCGAGTCGCCGTGCACGCACAACGAGCGGGCCTGTACGGCGATGCGCGCGCCGGAGCGCGCGGTGACCGAGCCGGAGCACGCCAGGTCCACCGAGCGCGCCACGACCTCCTCGGGATCGGTGACCACCGCGCCGTCCTGCCCGCGGGGCACGAGCGTGCCGCCGTCGGTGTACGCGCGGTCCGCGAACGCCTCCGTGACGGCCGACAGCCCGGCCTTGCCGGCCAGTTCCAGCAGGCGCGAGCCGGGCAGGCACAGCACGGGCAGCGAGGCGTTCGCGAGGGTCACGCCGTCGAGCACCGCCGCGGCCTGCTCCTCGTCGTGCACGACCCGGTTGTAGAGCGCGCCGTGCGGCTTCACGTACGCCACGCGCGCGCCCGCCGCGCGCGCGAAGACGTCCAGGGCGCCGATCTGGTACGCCACTTCGGCCGCCAGCTCGGCGGGCGGCACGTCCATCGCGCGCCGCCCGAACCCGGCCAGGTCCCGGTAGGAGACCTGGGCTCCGATCGTCACGCCGCGCTCCGCCGCCAGCTCGCACACGCGCCGCATGGTCGCCGCGTCCCCGGCGTGGAAGCCGCAGGCCACGTTGGCGCTGGTGACGACGGACAGCAACTGTTCGTCGTCGGTCAGCCGCCAGCGGCCGAAGCCCTCGCCGAGGTCGGCGTTCAGATCGATCGCGGTCATGGAGTCCCTTCGTGTCCCGTTCGTGTCTTCCGTCAGGCCGGCCCCGCGTCGACGGTGCCCGTCAGGCCACGCGGTACTGCTCGTCGCGCGCGTCCGTGACGAACATCCGGCCCGGTGCGTGGGTGAGGGCGAACGGCGGGCGCGAGGCCATCACCGCGGCCTGCGGGGTCACCCCGCAGGCCCAGAACACCGGGATGTCGTCCGGGCCGGCGTCCACCGGTTCGCCGAAGTCGGGGTGGGCGAGGTCGCCTATGCCCAGCGCGGCGGGGTCGCCGCAGTGCACGGGGCCACCGTGGACCGCGGGCAGCAGACTGCTCTCCCGGATCGCTGCCGCGAGATGCTCCGCGGGCACCGGGCGCATGGACACCACCAGCGGACCGCGTAGCCGCCCCGCCGGACGGCACGGGCGACCGGTCACGTACATCGGCACGTTGCGGCCCTGTTCCACGTGCCGGATCGGGACGCCCGCCTGCTCCAGCGCCCACTCGAACGTGAAGCTGCACCCGATCAGGAACGACACCAGGTCGTCCCGCCAGTGCTCCCGTACGTCCGTCGGCTCGTCCACCAACTCGCCGTAGCGCCACACCCGGTAGCGCGGCAGATCGGTGCGCAGGTCGGCGCCGTCCGCGAGGACGGTGGTCCAGGAGCCGGCGTCCGTGACATCCAGCACCGGACAGGGCTTGGGGTTGCGCTGGCAGAACAGCAGCATGTCGTACGCCCAGTCGGCGGGCACCGAGATCAGGTTGGCCTGCGTGTGGCCCGCCGCGACCCCGGCCGTCGGTCCCGCAAGGCCCTCCCGGAAGCGGGCCCGAGCGGTTTCCGGGCGCCACGCGCGCGCGTGCTCGTCGACGAGGGTCACCGGGCGGTCCTCCGCGACGAGTGCCGGGGGAGGGTCCTGCGTACGGTGCGCCCCGCTCACGCCAGTTCCTTGCCGCGCGTCTCCGGCAGCCCGAGGAGCGCCAGCGCCGCGAGGCCGTAGCCGATCGCGCCGAATACCAGCGCGCCGCCCACACCCCAGCTGTCGGCCAGGAAGCCCACCAGGGTCGGGAAGACGGCGCCCACCGCGCGCCCCGTGTTGTACGTGAAGCCCTGCCCCGTGCCGCGCACCTCCGTCGGGTACAGCTCGCTCAGGTAGGACCCGAACCCGCTGAAGATCGCCGACATGCAGAAGCCGAGCGGGAAACCGAGCACCAGCAGAAGGCCGTTGGCGCCGCTCGGGATGTTCGCGTACGCCAGGATGCAGATCGCCGACAGCAGCGCGAAGAGCCAGATGTTGCGGCGCCGGCCCAGCACGTCGGTGAGGTAACCGCCGGTCAGATAGCCGATGAAGGCGCCGGAGATCAGGAGGGTGAGATAGCCGCCCGTGCCGACGACCGAGAGCCCGCGCTCCGTCTTGAGGTACGTCGGTACCCAGGTCGCCAGCGTGTAGTAGCCGCCCTGCACACCGGTCGACAGCAGACCCGCGAAGACCGTCGTCCGCAGCAGACCCGGCGCGCCGTCCCGGCCCGGGCGGAAGATGGCCGCGAACGAGCCCCGCTGCGCGCTGTCCTCGCGGGCCGCCGACGCCTCCGGGGCGTCCTGCACCCGGCGGCGCATCCAGACCACGAGCAGCGCGGGCAGCGCGCCGGTCCAGAACATGACGCGCCAGGCCAGGTCCTCGCCGACGAACGAGAAGACCAGCGTGTAGACGATCGCGGCCAGCGCCCAGCCCACGGCCCACGAGCTCTGGATCGCGCCGAGCGTGCGGCCCCGGTGCTTCGCGCTCGCGTACTCGGCGACCAGGATCGCGCCGACCGCCCACTCGCCGCCGAAGCCGAGGCCCTGGAGGGCGCGGAAGACCAGCAGCGTCTCGTAGTTGGGCGCGAAGCCGCAGGCCACGGTGAAGACGGCGTACATGATCACGGTGATCATCAGGGCCCTGACCCGGCCGACCCGGTCGGCGACCACGCCCGCCACCGCGCCGCCGATCGCGGAGACCACCAGCGTGACGGTCGTGAACAGACCGGTCTGGCCGCTGTCCAGGCCGAAGTACGCGGCCAGCGCGACCATGGTCAGCGGCAGCGTGAAGTAGTCGTAGGAGTCCAGGGCATATCCGCCGAAAGCGCCGGCGAACGCGCGCCGGCCTTGCGGTCCGAGGGCGTGCAGCCAGCCCAACGGGCCGCCTTCGGAGCCGCGTTCACCCGTTCCGGGCGAGGCGTCGGAGGGGAGGGCCTGCGGTGGAGGGGTCGTGCTCATGGGCACCTCGCAGATGCGGACGGAGGGTGCGGGGGACAGAGTCCTGTGGGGAGCCGTGCCGTGCCGAGCACCGTAAGGGATCGTTCAACGATCCTTCAATACCTATGTTGTTTCGTCCTCATATCTGCGGTTGAATTCCGGGCATGGCAGAGCAGTTGACGGGATTGGCTGACGACCGCGCCCTTCTCGGGCGCACCAGCACGGCGGAACGGGTCTCCGACATCCTCAGAAGCCGTATCGCCGAGGGGTACTTCCCGCCGGGCACACGGCTGTCCGAGGACAGCATCGGCGGGGCGCTCGGGGTGTCCCGCAACACACTGCGCGAGGCGTTCCGGCTGCTCACCCACGAACGCCTGCTCGTCCACGAACTCAACCGGGGCGTCTTCGTGCGCGTCCTGACCGTGGAGGACGTCGAGGACATCTACCGCACCCGCGCCCTCGTCGAGTGCGCCGTGGTGCGCGGGCTGGGCGAGCCGCCGTACGCCCTGAAGGGACTGGCCTCGGCCGTCACGGAGGGACAGGTGGCGACGGTCGAGCATGACTGGAAAACACTGGGCACGGCCAACATCCACTTCCACCGGGAACTCGTCGCCCTGGCCGGCAGCGAGCGCACCGACGAGCTGATGCGCAGCGTCTTCGCCGAACTGCGCCTGGCCTTCCACGTCGTCGACGACCCGCGCCGTCTGCACGAGCCGTATCTCGCCCGCAACCGGCAGATCCTCCAGGCGCTGCAGGCCGACGACCGGGAAGGGGCCGAGAAGCTGCTGGAGACCTACCTCGCGGACTCGCTCGAGCGGGTCGTGGAGGTCTACCGGCGACGCGTCGGTGAGGGCGGCCAGGGCGTCGACTGAGGTCGTCTCGCGGCACTGTGACGACCGTCGCTTCTGTTGCCGTTTGGGTAGTTGTCAGAGCGAGGACCTAGTCTGTGCACCGTGACTTCGCCTGCATCGACGGACCGCGTTCCGCCCCAGCTCAGCGCGGGGCCGCGCCCCGCTCCGGGCCCGGCCGCCGACGAGGGGCTGGCGCGGCGGCTGCGCGCGCTCGCCTGCACCGCCCCGCTGCACGACCTGGACCAGCGCAAGGCGAACCTGGCGGGCGCGTACTCGGTGTACGGCATGGCGGAGGTGGCCCTCGCCGCCATCGACCTCGTCACCCTGAACATGGACTTCGACACGGGCGCCGACCACGAGCAGATAGTGACCCGGCTCGTCCCGCGCATCGCCGCCCAGGCCCCGCAGCGCCCTGCCGTCGAGCACGAGCGCGTGGCCCGCTGGGTGCTCGAGAACCTGATCAACGTGGGCAGCGTCGACCGCGGCTTCCGCGCGGTGTACGGCACCTTCGAGCCGGACGGCACGTATGTCCGCCGTGACTACGACTTCAAGCTGGTGGAGGAGGTCCCGGGCCCCGGCGGCACGGTCTACCTCCGCACCACCGACGAGGCGGTCAACGTCCTGGTCGGCGCCCTGGACACCGACGTCACCAGCGCCCAGATCGCCGCCGAGGTCAAGCTCGAGGTGCTCATCAACCGCGGCCGTCTCGCCGACGCCCAGCTCGCGGCCGAGCAGGCCCGGTACCGCACGGTCCAGTACTCGGAGACCCTCCGCAGGGCCCTGGAGGCGACCCGGCGCAACGTCCGGGCCGTGGACTGGCTGGGCGCCGTACCCGACATGATCGCCGAGGCGCTGGACCACGTCGCCGACCGCTACCGCCACGAGAACGCCATCCTCACCAACATCCGCAAGGCGCGCGACGAGACCGAGGACCCCGAGCACAAGCGCCGCGCCGCCGAGCTCGTCGACATCGTGAAGGACTGCATCCGCCGGCACACGCAGTTGCAGTCCCGGCTGCTGGAGGCCGGCCCGCTCTTCCGCGCCGAACAGGACCGGCAGGCCTTCGCCACCCCCATGACGACCTCGGGGACCGACCTGTACGGCCATCTCCTCGCCCCCAGCCTCCCCCTGCCGCTCGAACAGGCGGTCCGGGTCACCGACGCCTTCTTCGCGCGCGGGACCGGGCTGCGCACCCCCGTGTCGGTCCGCGTCGCCGACCTCGTCGACCTGCTGCTGACCCCGCCCGTGGAGCGGGAGCACCTGGGCGCCGAGATGCCCGAGCCGGACCTGATCGCCACACCGGACGACAGCCGCTTCAGCGAGGAACAGCTGGGCGCCGCCACCGAGTTGCTCGATCTGCCCCCGGACGCGCCGCGCAGGCTGTCCGGGCTGCTCGCCGAGGCGCGTCGGCAGGACCCCGATCTGCCGTATCTCGTCGCCCTGCTGGCCGTGCACGCGGCCAGTCCGGCGGTGGGCACCGCCTACCGGCAGGGCGAGGAGAAGCTGCTGTTCGCCGTGGACGACGGGACGGAGCTGGACGACCCGGAGTTCGGCGGGGCCGATCTCATCGTCGGTACGGCCCTGTTGGACGCGGCCGGGATGGCGGCGGACCGAACGGAGGCGGCGTGACCGGAGCCGTCCCCCGTACGAACGAGTGTGAGCGCGACAAGGAGCACCAACCGTGACCGAGCACGTCGACTGGAGCGAGCCCGAGCCTGCCGCCGCGCCGGCGGGCTCCGCCGTCACGCCCGCCGACGCCGCCGACGCGGCGCGTCTCGTCGCCTTCGGGCTGCAGCCCAAGCTGCAGCCCGCCCGTGACCAGGAGTACACCGAGCTGCTGCGCCGCTACCGCGAGGAACCGGCGTTCGCGCGGCTCGCGGACGCCGTGGCCACCGGTCTCGGGCTCGTCGTCCTGGAGGTGTCCCCGCGCGCGGGGATGGCCGTGACGGCCGACGAGGAATCGGTGTTCGCCGTCCGCATGGGCGACTACGCGCGTCGCACGTCCGCCGACTCCGGCGACCGCTTCCTGCACGGGCTCGCCCATCTCGCCGTCGCCGCGCTGGCGTTCCCCCGCCCGGAGGACCTGGCCGACGACGGGTACATCGGCCGGGTCACCGTCAACGGGGTCGACGCCTTCGTACGGCAGATCTGCCGCCGCCTCGAGCAGCGCGCCGAGGAACAGGGCGAGAACACCGACCCGGCCTCCGACGCGCCCGGCCTGGAGGCCGCCTGGCGGATCTGGGCCCGGCGCAGCGCGACCGGCGCCACCAAGGACGCTCGCCGGCTGGCCGGTTCGACGACCGGCATCATCGGCAAGGCGATGGCGTTCCTCACCGACTCCGGGTTCCTGCAGAGAACGGGCGACGACCACGGCGGCACCTACCGCACGACGGCCCGCTACCAGCTGCAGGTACGCGACCTGGCGAGCACCGCCGCCATGACCGAACTGCTCGACCTGGGCGTCGTCCCGGTCACCGACGGCACGGCCAGCCTGCTCGCCGCCGAGGACACCGACGACCTGGACCTGGTGGCCGACGCCGGGCTGCCGTTCCACTCCTGAAGCTCCCCAGGCTCCCCGGGGCCGCGTAACTCCCCGAAGTACCTGAACCACCGCACGTTTCCGAAGACTTACGACGAGAGTCCGCCATGTACGAGCTGTCCCGGGTCCGCCTCTACTCCATCGGGCCCGCCGGTGCGCGCTACGCCGACACCGTGCTTGACCTGAGGGGCGTGGGCGCGCAGG
Source organism: Streptomyces sp. NPDC046805 (assembly GCF_040645355.1). NCBI lineage: Bacteria > Bacillati > Actinomycetota > Actinomycetes > Kitasatosporales > Streptomycetaceae > Streptomyces > Streptomyces sp. NPDC046805. Next base: position 111,162 of record NZ_JBEYYC010000020.1, read on the forward strand.
TGCCCGATCCCGCCCCCAGGCAGGCGGAGTTCTTCGAGGACGAGCCGGTCGGCCCGCCGCGGCGCCCGGCACCCGCCGGCGTGCTCTTCCTGGAGAACGGCGGCGGCAAGTCCGTCCTGCTCAAGCTGATCTTCTCGGTGATGCTGCCGGGCCACCGCAACACCCTCGGCGGCGCCAGCTCCGGCGTGCTGCGCAAGTTCCTGCTCGCCGACGACTGCGGCCACGTGGCCCTGGAGTGGCAGCACACGCTGACCGGTGAGTGCGTCGTGGTCGGCAAGGTCAGCGAGTGGCGCGGGCGCCAGGTCTCGAGCGACCCGCGGAAGTTCGCCGAGGCCTGGTACTCCTTCCGGCCCGGCCCCGGACTGAGCCTCGACAGCCTCCCCGTCGCCGAGGCCACCGCCGTACGGCCGTCCGTCGAGGGCCAGTCGGGCGCGCAGGGCCGCCGCCGCACCATGAAGGGTTTCCGGGACGCCCTCACCGAGGCGGGCAGGAACTACCCGCACCTCGAAGTCCACTGGGAGGAGACCCACGAGCGCTGGACCGAGCACCTCGGCGAGCTCGGCCTCGACCCCGAACTCTTCCGCTACCAGCGGGAGATGAACGCCGACGAGGGCGAGGCGGCCGGCCTCTTCGCGGTGAAGAAGGACTCCGACTTCACCGACCTGCTGCTGCGCGCCGTCACCGACACGCGCGACACCGACGGTCTCGCCGACCTGGTCAGCGGCTTCGGCAACAAGCTGGGCCGGCGGGCCGAGCTGATCGCCGAGCGGGACTTCACGGCCGGATCAGTGGACCTGCTCGGGCGGATCGTCGAGGCCGCCGAGGCGCGCTCACACGCGCGGGACGTCCACGCCGGCGCCGAGCGCCGCACGCGCACCCTGGCGCGACGGCTGACCGCGCGCGGGGTGAGGGAGCGGGTGCGGGCCGCCGACCTCGCGCAGCGGGTCACCGCCGCCGCGTACGCCGTCACACACTCCGAGGGCGCGCGGGAGCGCAGCTCGCTGATCGCCGCCGAACTCGCCTACCGGCACGCCTCGCTGGCCCTCGCCGCCGGTGAGAAGTCCGCCGCCGCGCAGAAGCGCGAGCTCGCCGACGCGCGCACCCTGCACTCCGCCTGGCAGGCCGCCGAGGCCGTGCTGCGCCACCGCGCCGCCGCCGACCGCGTCGCGCGCGTGGCCGCCGCGATCCAGGAGGCGGAACGGGACGCCGCCCCGGCCCTGGCCGCCCGCGCCAAGGCGGCCGTCGATCTCGTACGCGCCCTGCACGCGGCCGCCGAGAAGGCCGAGACCCACGCCAACGTGGAGGAGGAGCGCTCGGCCGCGCTCCAGGAGGCCGGCGAGTCCGCGCACCGGGAATCGACCGCCGCCGCCACCGAGGCGCAGCGCGCCCGCAGCGAGGTCGGGCATCTGCGCCAGCGCCTGGCCGAGGTCGAGCAGGAGACCGCCGAGGCGGTGCGCAAGGGCTGGCTCGACGACAGCGCGCCCGACGCCGACCCCGCCCGTGCCGCCCTCGCGGCCAGCGACGCCGAGCAGACGGCGGTCGCGGCCTGGGAGGCGACGCGCGAGGCCGCCCGCAGGGCGAGCGACCACGCGCGCGAGGCGGCCTCCGCCGAGTCCCGCGCGGAGCTGACGGCGGCCCGCGCCGCGGACGCCGCGACGGCGGCGCAGCGGGCGTACGACGCCGAGCGCCGCACCGCCGAGGCCCTCGCGGCGGAGGAGCGGCTGGCGGAGCTGCTGAGCCTGACCGGCGGCACCCGTGTGCTCGTCCCCCGGCCCCGGCAGGACGGCGAGACGGGCGCCGCGTCGGACGGCGGCCCCCTCACCCCCGAGGACCTCGACCGCTTCAACGACGAACTGCGCGAACTCCTCGACGACTCCGTCACCTCCGCCGAACGGCAGCTCTTCGAGCTGCGGACCGCCGCGGCCGACGACGCCCGGATCCTCGGGGCGCTCGGTGACGGCGGACTGCTGCCGCCCAGCCACGACGTGCTGGCCACCGTCGAGTTCCTCGGCGAGCACGGCATCCCCGCGCTGCCCGGCTGGCGCTATCTCGCACAGGCCGTCGCCCCCGCCGACCACGCGCGCGTGCTCGCCGCCCGCCCGGAGCTGGTCGACGGCGTGATCATCACCGACCCGGACACGCACGTAAGGGCCCGGGAGGCGCTCGGCGACGCGGCGCTGCTGCCGCGCTCCACCGTGGCCGTCGGTACCGCGGCCGCCCTGCTCGCCCCCGCCCCGGCCGCCGACTCGGCCGACGGTGACGTGTTCCTCGTCCCGCCGAACCCGGCCATGCACGACGAACTCGCCGCCGACGAGGAGCGGCAGACGCTGCGCGCGCGGGCGACCGAGCGCGACGAGGAGATCCGGGCGCTCGCCACGCGGCTCGGCAAGGACCGTGAGCTGGCCGCCCGCCTCGTCTCGTGGCGCACCGGCTGCCCGCAGGGACACCTCCTGGAACTGGCCGGGGTCGCCCACGAGGCACGTGCGTTCGCCGAGGAGTCCGAGGCGGAGCTCGCCGAGGCACGGACCGTGCGGGCCGAGGCCGACGAGACCGCCGCCGAGGCCGCGCAGGTGCGCGACGAGCGGCAGGAGGCCGCGCAGAAGGCCCGGCGTGCCGCCGACGCCCTCGCCGGGCTCGCCTTCCGGCTACGCGAGCGCCCGGGCTGGCAGACCAAGCTGCGTGAACTCGCCGACGAGGCCACGGAGTCGGAGGCCCGGGCCCAGGTCTGCCTGGAGCGTGCCCGCGCCGCCGACGAGGACCGCCGCGCCGCCCAGCGCGCCGCCGACGACGCCCGCCGCACCGCCCGCGCGCTGCGCGCCGAGCGCGCCGAGATCGCCGGCGCGCCCGACGACGTACCGGAGGACGACGGCGCCGACACCCCGAAGGCGTCGCTGCCCGCCCTCCGCGAGGCCTACCGGGCCGCCTCCCAGGTGTACGAGAAGGTGGGCGTCGGCGCCGACCTGCGTGCCGAGCAGGCGCGCGCGGAGAGCGACGAGAGCGCTGCCCGCGCGGAACTCGACCGGCTCAGCAACAAGGTCCGCACCCGGGCCGAACAGCTGCTGCAGTCGCCGGACGGCTCGGACGGCCCGTCCCGGCAGGCCGCTGCCGCGCGCGCGGAGGAGCTCGTACAGCTCCTGGAGACGCGGATGTCGACCGCGAGCGAACAGCTCGGACGGCTGCGCGGCGAGGCCGAGCGGCACGCGCCCGAGGACGGCGGGGCCCACACCGAACTGCCCGAGGACCGCGTCCCGAGCGATGCCGAGCACGCACAGACGCTGCTGCGCACCGCCACGGCCGAACTCGCCTCGCGCACCGAGGCGGTGGCCCAGGCCCGCGAGGCCCACGCCGAGCTGCTCGCGGCCCACCGCGCCGCCGAGGACGCGGCCGGCGGCTTCGACGAGATCGCCGCCATGCTCCGGGACCTGCTGCGGGAGCAGGCCGCCGAGGACGAGCAGGAGGCGCCGGAGGCCTACCCCGGCACCCTGGAGGAGGCCCGGCAGTCCGCCGCCGAGGCCCGCCGTTCGCTGCGCGGCTGCGCCGCCGACCTGTCCGCCGCCGAAGCCTCCGTACGTGAAGCCAGCGACGTCCTCGTGCGGCACGCCAACTCCACGCGCTACGAGCAGGTCCGCACCCCGGCGCGGCAGCAGATCCGTGAGCTGCCCGCCTCGGCGCTGCCCGAGCACGCCCAGAAGTGGGCGGAGGCCTTCGCTCCGCGACTGCGCGTCCTCACCGACGAGTTGGAGCAGCTGGAGCGCAACCGGGACTCGATCGTGGACCGGCTGCGCGGGCTCGTCGAGTCGGCGCTTGCCACGCTGCGCTCCGCCCAGCGGCTCTCCCGGCTGCCCGAGGGGCTCGGCGAGTGGTCGGGTCAGGAGTTCCTGCGCATCCGCTTCGAGGAGCCCGACCAGGCCACGCTCACCGAGCGGCTCGGCGAGGTCATCGACGAGGCGACCCGGGCCGCCGTGAAGAAGAACTCCGACCTGCGGCGCGACGGCATGTCCCTGCTGCTGCGCGGCGTGGCCGCGGCCCTCCAGCCCAAGGGCGTCGCCGTCGAGATCCTCAAGCCCGACGCCGTACTGCGCGCCGAACGCGTCCCCGTGGGACAGATGGGCGACGTGTTCTCCGGCGGCCAGCTGCTCACCGCGGCTATCGCCCTGTACTGCACGATGGCCGCCCTCAGGAGCAACGACCGGGGTCGCGACAAGCACCGGCACGCGGGCACGCTGTTCCTGGACAACCCCATCGGCCGCGCCAACGCCACCTACCTCCTGGAGCTCCAGCGAGCCGTCTCCGACGCGCTCGGCGTCCAACTCCTCTACACCACGGGCCTGTTCGACACGACCGCGCTCGCCGAGTTCCCGCTGGTGATCCGGCTGCGCAACGACGCCGACCTCAGGGCCGGACTGAAGTACATCAGCGTGGAGGAACACCTCCGGCCGGGACTACCGCAGCAGCCCCGGGCCGGAGAGGCGGTGCACAGCGAGATCACGGCGACGCGCATGTTCAAGCGGTCGTCATGACCGTCAGGACCGTCAGGCACGAACAGGTCCGGCACGGCCGCTCTCCGGTTCTCCCGGAGTCTCCGGCTCTCCCGGACTCCCCGGCTTCCCCAGCTTCGCCAGGAGCCACTCGTGGAAGATCCCGATGTGGTGCTCGGTGGGGACCAGCACGCCGCCGCCGCGGTACGCGCGCGAGGACATCGCGGGCTGTGTCCGTTCACAGGCTTCGAAGTCCTGGGCGTTGACGCGGTGGAACAGCTCCACCGACCTCGACACGTCCGCCCCTGACGCCACGACCTCCGGGGCGTACAGCCAGTCGCACTCCACCACCGTGCGGTCCGCGGCGAGCGGGAACATGCGGTGCAGGATCACATGGTCCGGTACGAGGTTGACGAAGACCGTCGGCTTGACGGTGATCGCGTAGTAGCGGCGGTCCTGGTCGGGGCCGACCTCGGGCAGCGTCGCGAAGCCGGCGCTGCCGTCGACGGTGAAGCCCTTGACCGTCTCGCCGAACTCGGCACCGTGGCCCACGTAGTACTGGGCCGCGTAGCCGTCCGCGAACTCCGGCAGGACCTCGGTGAGTTCGGGGTGGATCGTGGCGCAGTGGTAGCACTCCATGAAGTTCTCGACGATCAGCTTCCAATTGGCCTGCACGTCGTAGGTGATGCGTCGGCCGAGCGCGAGGTGCTCGGTGCCGTAGTGCTCGATCGCCGCCGTGTCGCCGAGCCGCTCGACGGCCGCGTGCATCACCGTGTCCTCGAAGGACGGCGGTTCGGCGGCCAGGCACACCCAGGCGTAGCCGAGCCACTCGCGCAGGGTCACCTTGATCAATCCGTACGCGACACGGTCGACGTCCGGCATCTTGATCAGGTTGGGGGCGGCGATCAACCTGCCGTCGAGGCCGTACGTCCATGCGTGATAGGGGCATTGAAGGCTGCGGCGGACCTCGCCGGACTCCTGCGTGCACAGCCGGGCGCCTCGGTGGCGGCAGACGTTGAGGAAGGCGCGCAGGTCGCCCGTGCGGGTGCGGGTGATGATGACGCTCTCGCGGCCGACCTGGACCGTGCGGAAGGCACCGGGCCTGTCCAGGTCGGCACTGCGGACCGCGCAGAACCACATCGACTCGAACAGCAGCTCCTGCTCCTGCCGGAAGACGTCCGGGTCGGTGTAGTAGCGGCCGGGGAGCGTGGCGATCAGGCTGGGGGAGAGCGGGGTCGCCGAGGAGATCGGGGTCGTCGTCACGTGCGTACTCCGGGAGTGAGGGCGGCTCAGGCGGGCGCGGTGGCGAGGCGGCGGGGGTCGAACAGGCCGATGGGGTGCGCGGTGGAGCCGGTCAGCGCGAGGTCGGCGAGGATCTCGCCGACGACGGGCACGAACTTGAAGCCGTGACCGGAGAACCCGCAGGCCACGGTGACCGACTCCGGGTGTGCGGGGTGCCGGGCGATCACGAAGTGCTCGTCCGGGGTGTTGGAGTACATGCAGGTCGCGGCCTTGAGGAAGGTGCCGGGCAGGTCGGGGATGCAGCGGGACATGTGGTCCGCCATCGCCCGGACCTCGTCCGCGTGCACGGTCCGGTCGATGGTCTCGGGTGTGCAGACGACGCCCTTGCGGAAGAACGCGACCTTGGCACCCAGCTCCGGACCGTCGATGGCCGGGAAGCCGTACACCTGGACGCCGTCCGCGTCCTCCCAGATGTAGATCGGATGGTGCGCGGGGACGAAGGGCTCCGTGCCGCCCCTCGGCTGGAACCAGTACATGATCTGCCGTTCGATGGTGAACGGCACCCCGAGGTCGGTGAGCAGCTGCGGCGCCCACGCGCCTGGGCAGATCACCAGCCGGCCCGCCGTGTAGGTGTCCTCGGCCGTGTGGACGCGGACCCCGTCCCGGTACGGCTCCCAGCGGACCATCGGCTCCTCGAAGTGCAGCTCCGCGCCCTGCCGGGTGGCGAGTTGGAGATGCGCGGCCACGGTGTTCTCGGGGCGGAGCAGGCCCGCTTTCGGCTCGTACAGGGCGACCTCGTCGTCCTTCGGCGCGAGCGTCGGGAAGCGGCGGCGGATCTCCTTCGCGTCGAGCATCTCGTGCGGCAGTCCCCACTCCCGCGCCGAGCGCAGCGAGCCGGAGACGGTCCGCGAGTCGGGGCGGCCGACCATCACGCCACCACTGAGGACGGCGATCTCGCGGCCCGTGGCGCGCTCCAGATCCTCGTACAGCTCGTAGGCGCGCAGCAGCAGCGGCACATAGGCCGGGTCCTCGAAGTACGACTGCCGGGTGATCCGTGAACCGCCGTGGCTGGAGCCGTGGCTGTGCACCGGGCCGAACTTCTCCAGGCCGAGGACGCGGGCACCGCGCGCGGAGAGGTGATGGGCGGCGGCACTGCCCATGCCGCCGAGACCGATGACGATGACGTCGTAAGTGGGGGACACCAGTTGCCTCCTGAGGGCGCCTCAACGGCGGATACGGGTCATCTTCGGGTCGAACAGCGGCTCTTCGGCCACGGTCGCGGGGATCTTCTCGCCGAAGTAGGCGATGTGGACGCCGGTGCCGACGGCGAGACGGGCCGGCAGCCAGGCGTACGCGATGCAGCGGCCCAGCGTGTAGCCGTACGACGCGCTGGTGACGTAGCCGGCGGGGGCGCCGTCGACAAGGACGGGCTCCTTGCCGAGGACCACGGCGGCGGGGCCGTCGAGGAGGAGGGGCGTCAGGCGCCGGACCGGCTCGGGGAGGTCCCGCAGGGCCTCCTGGCCGACGAAGCCGCTCCCACCGCCCTGGCCGCCCTTGTCCATGCGGACCGCGAAACCGAGGCCGGCCTCGAACGGGTTGTGCTCGTCGGTCATGTCGATGCCCCAGGCCCGGTACCCCTTCTCCAGACGCAGCGAGTTGAACGCCGACCGCCCGGCCGCGATCACGCCGAGATCCCGTCCCGCCTCCCACAGCGTGTCCCAGAGTCTGAGGCCCAGGTCGGCGGTGGTGTACAGCTCCCAGCCGAGCTCGCCGACGTAACTCAGGCGCATCGCCGTCACCGGGACGTGTCCGATGTACGTCTCCTTCACCCGGAAGTAGCCGAAGCCCTCGTGGGAGAAGTCGTCGCGGGTGAGGGGCTGGACCAGGTCGCGGGCGAGGGGGCCCCAGACGCCGATGCAGCAGGTGCCGGAGGTGATGTCCCGGAGATGAACGTCGTCCGGGGCGTGCCGGATGAGCCAGTCGAGGTCGGCCGGGGAGTTCGCGCCCACCTGGAAGCGGTCGGGGCCCAGGCGGGCCACGGTGAGGTCGGAGCGGACGCCGCCGGACTCGTCGAGGAGGAGGGTGTACGTGACCGCTCCGGGTTTTCTGCGCAGGTTGTTGGTGGTCATGCGGTCGAGGAAGCCGAGGGCGCCGGGGCCGGTGACGTCGAGGCGGCGCAGAGGCGTCATGTCGTACAGGGCGACCTTTTCGCGGGTCGCCCCGGCTTCGGCCGCGGCGATGGGGGACCAGAAGCGGGCGGACCAGGCGTCGCGTTCGGGGAGTCCGGGGAGGCCGGGGAGCGCGTCGTCGGGTGCGGCGGCGAACGGGGCAGCGAGGGAGGCGTTGGCCTCGTACCAGTGCGGTCGCTCCCAGCCGGTGCCCTCCAGGAAGAACGCGCCGAGTTCCTGCTGACGGGCGTAGAAGGGGCTCACACGCAGCGGACGCGGCCGCTCCATCGGCTGGAGGGGGTGGAGGACGTCGTACACCTCGACGAACTGTTGTGAGCCGCGTTCACGGACGTACGACCGTGAGCGCTGCGCTTCCTCGAAACGCGTGTGGTCGCACTCGTGCAGGTCGATCCACGCCCGCCCGTTCACCATCCACTCGGCGACGGCCCTCGCGACCCCGGCGGAGTGAGTGACCCAGACCGCCTCCGCCAGCCAGAAGCCCCGCAGCTGCCGCGCCTCGCCGAGGACCGGCATGCCGTCCGGGGTGAAGGAGAAGACGCCGTTGAAGCCGGTGTCGATGTCCGACCGGCGCAGGGCAGGGATGAGCCGGCGGCAGTCCTCCCAGCTCGGGGCCCAGTCCTCGGTGGTGAAGGGGAACGAGGACGGCATGTCCATGCTGTGGGTACGCGCCTCGTCGTAGGCGAGGATCGCGAACGGATCGACGGGCAGGGGCCGGTGGGCGTAGGAACCGATGCCGATGCGGTCGTTGTGCTCGCGGAAGTACAGGTCGCGGTCCTGGAAGCGGAGGATGGGCTTCGACGCCTCCGCCGTGGCACCGCTCAGCTCGGGCAGCGGCTTCGTCCTCGCGTACTGGTGCGCGAGCGGCTGCAGCGGTACGTCGATCCCGGCCATGCGGCCGATCACCGGGCCCCAGAAACCGGCGGCGGAGACGACATGGTCGGCGGGGAAGGTGCCCCGGTCGGTGACGACCGCCGTGACTTGGCCGTCGTTCTGCTCGATGCCCGTGACGGTGTGGCGGTCCAGGAAGCGGGCGCCCCGGGCGGTGGCCCGATCCGTCTGCGCGCGGGCCGCGAGCAGGGCGCGGGCCAGCCCGTCGTCGGGTGTGTGGAAGCCGCCGAGGACCATCGACTCGTCGACGAGCGGCCAGAGTTCCTTGCAGCGGGCCGCGCTGACCACCTCACCGCGGATGCCCCAGGCTGCGGCGTAACCGGCCCTGCGGTGCAGGTCCGCGAGGCGTTCGGGGGTGGTGGCGAGCTCCAGTCCGCCGACCTGGTCGAAACAGGGGACGCCGTCGACCTCCAGGGAGCAGAACTTCTCTACGGTGTACCGGGCGAACTCCGCGAGCGTCTTGGACGGGCTGGTCTGGAAGACGAGGCCCGGCGCGTGGGAGGTGGAGCCGCCGGGAGCAGGCAGCGGTCCCTGTTCCAGAACGGTGACGTCGGTCCAGCCCCGGGCGGTCAACTCGTCGGCGAGGGAGCAGCCGACGATGCCGGCGCCGATGATGACGACGCGAGGGCTGCTCGTACGGGCGGTGGGCGTGGCTCCGTTTTCGGGCGTGCTGGACATGCCCCTCCTTGCCGGGACAGGGGTGAACGAGAACGCGTTTACGGTTGCGGCACGTGGGGCCGCTCGGCGACGGTGATGGTCACAGGACGACCACCGAGCGCAGCACCTCACCCCGCCGCATCTTGTCGAACGCCTCCTCCACCTGCTCCAGGCCGATGGTCTCGGAGACGAACGCGTTGAGATCCAGCAGGCCGTACAGGTACTGGTCGACGAGGAACGGGAAGTCCCGGCTCGGCAGACAGTCGCCGTACCAGGACGACTTGACGGCGCCGCCGCGCGAGAACACGTCGATCAGCGGGAGTTCGACCTTCATCTCGGGGGAGGGGACGCCGACCTGGACCAGCAGGCCCGCGTGATCGCGCATGTAGAAGGCCTGCTCAAAGGTCTCGGGACGGCCCACCGCGTCGATCGCGATGTCCACGCCGAAGCCGTCGGTGAGAGCGCGGACGGCCTCGACCGGGTCGGTTCCGCGGGAGTTGACGGTGTGGGTGGCGCCGAACTTCTCCGCCTGGTCCAGCTTCCTGTCGTCGATGTCGACGGCGATGACCTTCATGGCACCGTTGAGGCAGGCGCCCGCGATGGCCGCGTTGCCGACGCCGCCGCAGCCGATGACGGCGACCGAGTCGCCGCGGCCGACGTTGCCCGTGTTGACCGCGGCGCCGTAACCGGCCATCACCCCGCAGCCGATGAGGCCGGCGGCCTCCGGTCTGGCGGCCGGGTCGATCTTCACGGCCTGGCCGGCGGCGACCAGGGTCTTCTCCGCGAAGGCGCCGATGCCGAGGGCGTTGCTGAGCGGGGTGCCGTCCGGCAGCGTCATCGGCTGGGTGGCGTTGCGGGAGTCGAAGCAGTACCAGGGACGTCCGCGGCGGCAGGAGCGACAACTCCCGCACGGCGCACGCCAGGCGAGCACCACGTAGTCGCCGGGCTCGAGACCGGTGACCCCCGGGCCGACCGCATCGATCGTGCCTGCGGCCTCATGCCCCAGCAGGAACGGGAAGTCGTCCGTGATCGCGCCGTCCCGGTAGTGCAGATCCGTGTGGCAGACCCCGCAGGCCTGCACGTTCACGAGGACCTCTCCGGGCCCGGGATCGGGGACGACGATCGTCCGCACCTCGACGGGTGCACCCTTCCTCGCAGCGACTACGGCACGGACCTCGTGTGGCACGACAGACTCCTCTGCTGTTGCGCAGTGCACGATGGGTTGCACGATGGGGAACATATTGAGAACGGCCTCGGGGGGCCGTCAAGGGGTGCGCGTTAACCCTTGGCAAAAGGTGCTCGCCGGACGAAACGTGACGGACACACGGCGGCGCGGGACCGGGAAACCTCCCGGTCCCGCGCCGCCGTCGGCAGTCCGTCAGAAGCCGTAGCCCATACGACGCGACAGCTCGGCCCCCGCCGCCACCGTCCGCTTCGCCAGCTCCGGCAGCCGGTCGGCGTTCAGCCGGTACACGGGTCCCGAGACGCTGATCGCGGCGATCACCTTGCCGTCGTGCGCCCGGACCGGTGCGGCTGCGCCGGCGAGCCCCAGCTCCCACTCGTCCATGGTGGTTCCGTAGCCCTGCTCGACCACGGCTTCCAACTCGGCGCGGAGCATGGCCGTGCCGGTGATCGTACGGTCCGTGAAGCGCGGCAGCGTGCGCGCCAGCAGACCTTCGCGCAGGGTGGACGGCAGGTGCGCGAGCAGCACCTTGCCGCTGGAGGTGGCGTGCAGTGGGGTGCGTCTGCCCAGCCAGTTCTGCGCCGTGACCGACGCGGGGCCGCGCGCCTGCATGATGTTGACCGCCGCGTCGTCGTCGAGCACCGCGACGTTCACCGTCTCGCCCAGCTCGTCGGCCAGTTCCCGGGAGACCGGAGCGCCCTCCGTGGAGATGTCGAGCCGCCCGGCCGCCGCCCCCGCCAGGCGCAGCACGCCGGAGCCCAGGTAGTACTTGCCGCGGTCCTTCGCCTGAGCCACCAGGCCGCGGTTCTCCAGGACGCCGAGCAGGCGGAACGCCGTGGACTTGTGCACGTCCAGTTCGTCGGCGATCTCGGTGACGCCCGCCTCGCCGTGCCGGGCGAGGATCTCCAGCACGCTCACGGCACGGTCCACCGACTGCACCGCGCTCGCCGCTCCCCGGCCGTTCTGCCTCGCCGAACTTCCCGGGCCTTCTGCGTTGTCCGCGCTGCGGTCAGCCTTCTTCTGCGTGCGGGTCATGGCTCAACTCTCACCACCTGTCGGCCCTGTTTGGGCCGCATCTGCGGGAAGCCCTTGACGCGACGGTCGTCCCGCGCGGATTCTGTTGCGCACAGCGCTCGCTTGTGCGCCATGCGGAACATCATGTTACCGAAGCGTCCGTATCCCGGAAGGGCACGGACGCCCTGGACCGAAGACGGTCCGACACTCCCTTACCGCTTCATCGCCCGGACCGAAGCAGGTCCGGACCCCATGACTGCCTGCGCCGAGCCCGTCCGGGACCGAACGTCCCGGACGAGAGGGGGGCCCAGTGATTCCCGTCTGCCGCCTCGAAGACCTCCCCAAGGGCGGGTCCGTCCGAGTCGAGACCACCCCGCCCATCGCCGTGTTCCATACAGACGACGGCGAGTTGTACGCCATCGACGACACCTGCACCCACCAGGACGCCTCTCTCTCCGAGGGCTGGCTGGAGGGCTGTCTGGTCGAATGCCCGCTGCATGCCGCTTCATTCGACCTCCGCACGGGCGAACCCACCTGCCTCCCGGCACGCCGCCCCGTCACCACGTACCGCGTCACCGTCGAGGACGGCTTCATCCACGTCGACCTCGCTGCGGAGGAGGGTACGGCCGCATGAGGACCGTGACCGTCGTCGGCGCTTCGCTCTCCGGGCTGTACGCGGCTCGCGCACTGCGCGCCCAGGGCTTCGACGGCCGACTGGTGATCGTCGGCGACGAACCCCACCGCCCCTACGACCGACCTCCTCTCTCCAAGGACTTCCTCACCGGCCGCGCCGACGAGTACCAACTCGCCCTCACCGACGCCGAGGAGCTCGCCGAGCTGAGGGCCGAGTGGCTCCTCGGCACCCGCGCCAGAGGCCTCGACACCCGCGGCCGTACCGTGCTCCTCGACGACGGCCGGACGATCCGTACCGACGGCGTCGTCATCGCCACGGGCGCGACCGCCCGCCGCCTTCCCGGCGACGGCCTCGTCGGCGTCCACACGCTGCGCACCCTCGACGACGCCCGCGCCCTGCGCGACCGACTCCACCGTGGTCCGCGCCGGGTCGTGGTCATCGGCGGTGGCTTCATAGGCGCTGAGACCGCTTCCTCATGTGCCTCCCGCGGTCACGCCGTCACCGTCGTCGAGGCGGCCCCGCTGCCCCTGGTGCCCCAACTCGGGGTGGACATGGCCGCCGTGTGTGCCGCGCTGCACCGCCGCGGTGGGGTGGACCTGGTCACCGGCACCGGTGTCGCTGGACTGCGCGGCACGGCTTCCGTCAGCGGTGTGGAACTCGCCGACGGCCGCCTCCTGCCGGCCGATGTCGTGATCGTCGGTATCGGGGCCATCCCCAACACCGCCTGGCTGGCGGGCTCGACGCTCGCCCTGCGGGACGGCGTCCTGTGCGACGACGGCTGCGTGACCGCGCTTCCCCAGGTGGTCGCCGTCGGCGACGTGGCCCGCGTGGGCGGCACCCGTGCCGAGCACTGGACCTCCGCGACACAGCAACCCCGCATCGCCGTGGCGAACCTGCTGGCCGGACGCACCCTCGAGACCGTGCGATCGGTGCCGTACTTCTGGTCCGATCAGTACGGCACCCGCATCCAGTTCGCCGGACGGCGCCGGGACGACGACACCGTCCGCGTCACCGAGGGCGACATCGCCGAGGGTGGGCCCGCCGAAGGCGGCTTCCTCGCCCGGTACGAACGCGGCGGCCGTACGGTCGCGGTGCTGTCCGTCGACCGCCCCCGCGCCTTCATGCGGGCACGACGCGAACTCGTCCGTGAGGAGGAGCGGTTGGAGCCGGCCGCGCTCTGACGGCCGGCACACCGGGCGGCCGACGCACCGGCTGTCAGGGGTGCGACATCAGGGGTGCGACAGCTGCCCGGCGCCGCCCGGCCGGCCTATCCGCTCGCGGTCCCGCTCGGCGTCCCGTGTCCGACGCCGCGTGGACCGCCGTTCGCGCCGCAGTGACCGCGCCGTGCTACTGGGCGCCGACACCACGCCGTTGCGCTGGTTCCACACCTGGCGGGTCACCCAGACATCGACCGCGCCCCAGGTGGCCACCACCGTGCCGGCGACGTCGCCGATCACCATCGGGAACGCCAGCCAGGACCCGGCCATCGTGCACAGGAAGGCGACCATGGCCTGTATCAGGGTCACGGCGATGAGCAGCACCGCCCGCACGGCCGAAGTGCGCACGGGGTCGGGCAGCCTGCGCCGCCGCGCAGGCTCCTCGATCCACAACGGCCGGTGTCGCGGCTGCCGTTGCGCTTCGGCCGGCTCCGGATAGCCTCCACCCTCCGGAACGCCGCGATCCGGGGCTGCCGGGCTCCATCCCGCCGTCGAGCCCCCCGCCACGTCATCCTCAGGCGCCATGCGCCTCTCCGCCGTGCCCATCAACGCGTCACTCCCCACCGCCGGCAGACCGCTCACTTCGATGTCCGAGGACACCGGCTCCCCAGTGGCTGCCCGGCTTGCGCTGCTTTACGCCGCCCGGGTGCGGGATGCGACGCCTGTGGCCGAATCCGCCCCCCATTTCCCATAGAGAAGGACGAACGACGTGTCACGAAGATTCCCACCCTGCGAAAAATTTCGGCCAATCGTCTGCGGCAGCACCCCGGCCCGCCCCGCCCAAGCGCTCCGAATCGAGGTGATGATCTCCCGTAATGCCCGGACAACTCGCCATCTCCCGTCGCAGGTGCGGAAGTTCAGCCGAAGGACGCCGCTTCGAGTTCACCCTGGGGCGGTAGTAGGCTCGCCGCGTTTGTTGACGCACATGCGTACCCCCGTCCGCAGGGGGTCGAGCTGGGGGAGGCCATGCGCTTTCGCGGGACGTCGATCCGCCGGAAGATCATGGCGCTGCTTCTCGTGCCGCTGGTGTCCCTGAGCGTCGGCTGGGGATTCACCACGGTGCTCACGGGGCGGGAAGTGACCCGCCTGTTCCACGTGTCGCACGTCATGGAGGACATCAGCCGCCCCACCGAGGACGCGGTCGGTGTCCTGCAGCGAGAGCGCCGACAGACCCTCGTCTATCTCGCCGACCCCCGCGCCGCCGACGCCCCCGCCGCCCTGCGCCGTACCCGGACCGCCACCGACGACGCCCTCGCCAGGATCAGGAGGAGCGCCGAGGACCAGGACGTCCGCGACGGCATGGACGCGGACGACGGCGAACGCCTCACCGCGGCCCTGGACGCCTTCGACGGCATCGACTCCCTGCGCCGCAGCGTCGAGGAGGGCACCGTCACCCGCGCCCAGGCCTTCGACCTCTACAACCGTGTCGTCGATCCCTGCTTCGCACTGCTGGCGAGTCTCGACGGGATCGACGACGTGGACATGGACCAGCAGGCCCGCGCCCTCGTCAACATCGCCCGCGCCCGGGAACTCCTCTCCCGTGAGGACGCCCTGGTCGGCTCCGCCCTGGTGGTCGGCACGCTCTCCCGCGGCGAGACCCGCGAGATCTCCGACCTCGTCGCCCAGCGCACCCTCCTGTACGACATCAGCCTGCCGCTGCTCCCGGCATCGGAACGCGACCGCTACGAGCGCTTCTGGAAGGACGCCGCCACGGCGCCGTTGCGCGGGGCCGAGCGGGCCGTAGACGCCTCCGGGTCCGGGGTCCCGCGCGGCGTCAGCGCCGGGACCTGGGACGCCGCCGCGGGCAATGTGCTCGACGAACTGCGCACCCTCGACGAGCAGGTCGGCGACCGCTATCAACAGCGCGTCCACCCCGTGGCCATGGGCGTGATCGTCCAGGCGGCCGTGGCCGGTGTCCTCGGGCTGATCGCCCTCCTCATCTCCGTCGTACTGTCCGTGCGTGTCGGCCGCAGCCTCATCCGCGACCTGCGACAGCTCCGGCTCGAGGCGCACGAGGCCTCCGGCGTCCGCCTGCCCAGCGTGATGCGGCGGCTGTCCGCGGGCGAGCAGGTCGACGTGGAGACCGAGGTCCCGCACCTGGAGTACGACAGGAACGAGATCGGCGACGTCGGTCAGGCCCTCAACACCCTCCAGCGCGCCGCCGTCGAGGCCACCGTCAAACAGGCCGAGCTGCGCGCCGGGGTCTCCGAAGTCTTCGTGAACCTCGCCCGGCGCAGCCAGGTGCTGCTGCACAAGCAGCTCACCCTGCTCGACACCATGGAGCGCAGGACCGAGGACACCGAGGAACTCGCCGACCTCTTCCGCCTCGACCACCTCACCACGCGCATGCGCCGGCACGCCGAGGGTCTGGTGATCCTGTCCGGCGCCGCCCCCTCACGCCAGTGGCGCAAGCCCGTCCAGCTCATGGATGTCGTCCGGGCCGCCGTGGCCGAGGTCGAGGACTACGAGCGCATCGAGGTCCGCCGGCTGCCGCGCGTCGCCGTCACCGGTCCGGCCGTCGCCGACCTCACCCATCTGGTGGCCGAACTCCTGGAGAACGCGACGATGTTCTCGCCGCCGCACACCGCGGTCCAGGTCCTCGGCGAGCGCGTCGCCAACGGCTTCACGTTGGAGATCCACGACCGCGGCCTCGGTATGACGGCCGAAGCCCTGCTCGACGCCAACCTGCGGCTCGCCGAGACCCCGGAGTTCGAACTCTCCGACACCGACCGGCTCGGCCTGTTCGTGGTCGGCCGCCTCGCCCAGCGTCAGAACGTCCGCGTCTCGTTGCAGCCGTCCCCCTACGGCGGCACCACCGCCGTCGTGTTCATCGCCGACGCGTTGCTGACGGACGACGTCCCCGACACCAACGGCCTCGGCTTCCGCCTCGACCGGGTCCGGCCCGCCGAGAAGGACGAGCTGAAGGAGCGTCGCAGCACCGCCCCGGCCCAGCCGCCCGCGGTGCTGCCGGGCCGGCCCGCCGCGCTCCTCGACGGGCCGGTGGAGCTGGAGGCGCCCGTCGACCTCGACGCCCTCGACGGCTTCCCGGACGCGCTCTCCGACGAGGACGGCGAACACGGCGGGCCGTTCCGCCCCCACCGCTCCATCGCCCGCGCGGACGACGAGGCCCCGGCCCGGCCGAACGCCCCGTACCGGCAGACCTCCGACGCCACCGAGCGACCGGAAGCCGACGACCGGCCGAGCGTGCCCGTGCCGCTGCCCCGTGGGCGCGCGCCCAAGCTGGTCAGCTCCCACGGCAAGCCCGTCGCCGACCACCGCTCCCGTCGCGGCGACGCCGACGAGGAGCCCCCGAACACCCCGGGCCACACCGAACCGGCTGCGTTGGCCCCGCTGCCGACCCGCCGCCGGAGCACCCCGTCCGGGCCCCCCGGTGCTGGAGTCGCCGATCGCGTCGACGCACGGACGGAATCTCCGACCGGCGGCCCGGGCGGCCCGGGCGAGCCGTCCGAGGGATGCGCGCTGCCACGGCAGAGCCGGCCCACGGATGCTCCCGATGGCGGGGCGGGCGATTTCACCCCACCAGGCGGCAGCACTCCCGGGGAGAGCGGAGCCGGTATGGGACCGCTGCCCCGGCGCGTACGGCAGGCGAACCTGGCCCCGCAGCTGCGGCAGGCCCCCGGCCGGCCGGCCGAGCGCACGGCGGAGCCCGCCGAGCGCGACGCGGACGAAGTCCGCAGCCGCATGGCCTCGCTCCAGCGCGGCTGGCAGCGCGGCCGCGAGGAGAACCACGCGGGCGACCGGGCCCGCAACGGCACCGCACAAGGAACGAGCAAGGGGGACGGTCGATGACCGCACCGAACACGACCGACCAGATCGCCACGCACAAGGGGGAGCTGAACTGGCTCCTCGACGACCTCGTGACCCGCGTCGCCAGCATCCGCAAGGCCATCGTGCTTTCCAGCGACGGCCTGGCCACCGGCGTGTCCGAGGACCTGACCAGGGAGGACGGCGAACATCTGGCCGCCGTCGCCTCCGGATTCCACAGCCTGGCCAAGGGCGTGGGCCGCCACTTCGAGGCGGGCAGCGTCCGGCAGACGGTCGTCGAACTCGACGATGCCTTCCTGTTCGTGACGGCCGCCGGCGACGGAAGCTGCCTCGCCGTCCTGTCGGACGCGGACTCCGACGTCGGCCAGGTGGCGTACGAGATGACGCTCCTCGTCAAGCGGGTCGGTGCGCATCTGAGGGCCGCTCCGCGCGCCGACCTGCCCGCAGGCGGGTAGTGGGACGACATGAGCGCAGACGGCCGGGAGGGAAGCAACTGGTTCGACGACGACGCCGGACCGGTCGTCCGCCCCTACGCCATGACGCGCGGCCGCACCACCAGTGCGGCCCAGCACCGCCTCGACGTGATCGCGCTGGTCGTCACCGAACCCCACGCCGACGATCCGGAAGCGGACCAGACGCTGGCCCCTGAACACGTGGACATCGTCGAACTCTGCCGTCACGCCCCGCAGTCGGTCGCCGAGCTCGCCGCGGAACTGGACCTGCCCATCGGAGTGGTGCGGGTCCTCGTGGGCGACCTCGTAGACGCGGAACTCGTCCATGTCACACGCCCGGTGCCCCCGGCGGAGCTGCCGGACGAGAGTATTCTGCGCGACGTGATCAACGGCCTCCGGGCGCTGTGACCGGCGCGGAAGCGGAGTACTGACGTGACAGGCTGGCAGTTCTGGGTCGACCGAGGCGGTACCTTCACCGACATCGTCGCGCGCCGCCCGGACGGCCGCCTGCTCACGCACAAACTGCTGTCCGTCAACCCCAGGTACGCCGACGCGGCCGTCGCCGGCGTACGGGAACTCCTCGACGGCCCGAAGGAGTCCATCGAGGCCGTCCGCATGGGCACGACGGTCGCCACCAACGCGCTCCTGGAACGCAAGGGCGAGCGCACCCTCCTCGTCATCACCCGGGGCTTCCGCGACGCCCTGCGCATCGCCTACCAGAACCGCCCTCGCATCTTCGCCCGCCGCATCGACCTCCCCGAGCTGCTGTACGAGCGGGTCGTCGAGGTCGACGAGCGGATCGCCGCCGACGGAACCGTCCTGCGCGCCCCCGACCTGGACGTCCTCCGCGGCCCGCTCCAGGAGGCGTACGAGGACGGCATCCGCGCGGTCGCCGTCGTCTGCATGCACAGCCACCTGCACCCCGCTCACGAGCAGGCGATCGGTGAGCTGGCCGCCGACACCGGCTTCCCGCAGATCTCGCTCTCCAGTGAGGTCAGCCCGCTCATGAAGCTCGTCCCGCGCGGGGACACCGCCGTCGTCGACGCCTACCTGTCGCCCGTGCTGCGCCGTTACGTCCGGCACATCGGCGACGAACTCGAGGGCGTGCGGCTGATGTTCATGCAGTCCAACGGCGGCCTCGCCGAAGCCGGTCAGTTCCGCGGCAAGGACGCCATCCTGTCCGGGCCGGCCGGCGGCATCGTCGGGATGGCCCGGATGTCGCAGCTCGCCGGCTTCGACCGCGTCATCGGCTTCGACATGGGCGGCACGTCCACGGACGTCTCGCACTTCGCCGGCGCGTACGAACGCGTCTTCACCACGCAGATCGCCGGCGTCCGGCTGCGCGCACCCATGCTGGACATCCAAACCGTCGCCGCGGGCGGCGGGTCGGTCCTGCACTTCGACGGCTCCCGCTACCGCGTGGGGCCGGACTCGGCGGGCGCGGATCCGGGCCCCGCCTGCTACCGCGCCGGCGGCCCGCTCGCCGTCACCGACGCCAACGTCATGCTCGGCCGCATCCAATCCGCCCACTTCCCCAAGGTGTTCGGCCCCGACGGTGACCAGGCCCTGGACGACGCACTCGTCCGTGACCGCTTCATCGCGCTCGCGGGCGAGATCCGCGCACAGACCGGGGACGACCGCACCCCGGAGCAGGTCGCCGAGGGCTACCTGCAGATCGCCGTCGCCAACATCGCCAACGCCGTCAAGCGCATCTCCGTGCAGAAGGGCCACGACGTCACCCGCTACGCCCTGACCACCTTCGGTGGTGCGGGCGGTCAGCACGCGTGCATGGTCGCCGACTCGCTCGGCATCCGCACCGTCCTGGTGCCGCCCATGGCCGGTGTCCTCTCCGCGCTCGGCATCGGCCTCGCCGACACCACGGCGATGCGCGAACAGTCCGTAGAGGCCCCCCTGGAGGCCGCCGCCATGCCCGGCGTCCGGCGGACGGCCGACGACCTGGAGAGCGCGGCCCGCGCCGAGCTCCTCGCCGAGGACATCCCCGAGGACCGCATCGAGGTCACCCGACGCGCCCAGCTCCGCTACGACGGCACGGACACCACGCTCACCGTCGAGCTGACCGAGCCCGACACCATGAGGCAAGCCTTCGAAGAACGTCATCGCGCCACGTACTCCTTCACCCTCGACCGACCGATCGTCGTCGAAGCCCTCTCCGTCGAAGCCACCGGCATCACCGAACCCCCCGATCTCTCCGCCCTCGCCCCCTACGAGGGCCGGCCCGCCGCCCCCGAGACCGTCCGCCTGCACACGGGCGGCGCCTGGCGCGACGTACCCCTCCACCGCCGCGAGGACCTTCCCCCCGGCGCAACCGTCACCGGCCCTGCGATCGTCACCGAGGCCAGCGCCACGACCGTCGTCGACGAGGGCTGGCGGGCCACGACGACCGACGACGGGCATCTGGTCATGGAACGGGCGGCGGTCACGCAGAGTTCCGAAGTCGACACAAAAGCCGATCCGGTTCTCCTCGAGGTCTTCAACAACCTCTTCATGTCCATCGCCGAACAGATGGGCGCCCGGCTGGAGTCCACGGCCCAGTCGGTCAACATCAAGGAGCGCCTGGACTTCTCCTGCGCACTGTTCGACCCGGACGGAAACCTGGTGGCCAACGCCCCGCACATCCCCGTGCACCTGGGCTCCATGGGCACCAGTGTCAAGGAGGTCATCCGGCGCCGGGGCGACTCGATGCGCCCGGGAGACACGTACGCGGTCAACGACCCGTACCACGGCGGCACGCACCTGCCCGACGTCACCGTGATCACCCCGGTCTTCGGCACGGAGGGTGACGGCATCCTCTTCTACGTCGCCTCACGCGGCCACCACGCCGAGATCGGCGGCATCGCCCCGGGCTCGATGCCCGCGAACAGCCGCACCATCGAGGAGGAGGGCATCCTCTTCGACAACTGGCTGCTCGCCGAGAACGGCCGCTTCCGCGAGGAGGAGACCCGGCATCTGCTCACCGAGGCGCCGTACCCCTCGCGGAACCCCGAGACCAACCTCGCCGACCTGCGCGCCCAGATCGCCGCCAACCACAAGGGCGTCGACGAAGTCGGCCGCATGATCGAGAACTTCGGGCTCGACGTCGTCCAGGCCTACATGCGGCACGTCCAGGACAATGCCGAGGACGCCGTCCGGCGCGTCATCGACGCCCTGGACGACGGCGAGTACGCCTACGAGACCGACGCGGGCGCCGTCATCCGCGTGCGCGTGCGCGTCGACCGTGACCACCGCCGCGCGGCCATCGACTTCACCGGTACGTCCGCACAGCTCGCCACCAACTTCAACGCCCCCTTCGCCGTCGTCAACGCGGCCGTTCTGTACGTCTTCCGGACCCTGGTCGCCGACGACATCCCGCTCAACGACGGCTGTCTGCGCCCCCTGGACATCATCGTGCCGCCCGGCTCCATGCTCGCTCCCGAGCCGCCGGCCGCCGTCGTCGCGGGGAACGTCGAGACCTCCCAGGCCATCACCGGCGCCCTCTACGCCGCGCTGGGCGTCCAGGCCGAAGGCTCCGGAACCATGAACAACGTCACCTTCGGCAACGAACGCCACCAGTACTACGAGACCGTGGCCTCCGGATCCGGCGCCGGCGACGGCTTCCCCGGCGCGAGCGTCGTCCAGACCCACATGACCAACTCGCGGCTCACCGACCCGGAAGTCCTGGAATGGCGGCTGCCCGTACGACTCGACGAGTTCGGGGTGCGGCAGGGGAGCGGCGGCGCGGGACAGTGGCGCGGCGGGGACGGCGCGGTGCGCCGCATCCGCTTCCAGGAGCCCATGACCGTCTCCACACTGTCCCAGCACCGCCGGGTTCCGCCGTACGGCATGGCGGGCGGCGACCCCGGCGCGCTCGGCACCAACCGGGTGGAACGCGCCGACGGCTCGGTCACCGAACTCGGCGGAAGCGACTCGGCGGACGTCGGCCCCGACGACGTACTCGTCATCGAAACCCCCGGTGGCGGCGGCTACGGACCACCGTCACCCGACCCCGATCAAGCAGGAGAAGAGATCGATGACCTTCGGGCGCTCTGAGCGCGGCAAGCCCCCGGTCGAGCCCGTCACGTTCAAGATCCTGGTGGCCGGCGGCTTCGGCGTGGGCAAGACCACCCTCGTCGGCGCGGTCAGCGAGATCAGACCGCTGCGCACCGAGGAGCGGCTCACCGAGGCCGGGCGTCCGATCGACGACACCAGGGGTGTGGAGGGCAAGCACTCCACCACCGTGGCCATGGACTTCGGCCGCATCTCCCTGCGCGAGGACCTGGTGCTGTACCTCTTCGGCACGCCCGGACAGGAGCGGTTCTGGTTCATGTGGGACGAGCTGTCCGAGGGCGCGCTCGGTGCGGTCGTCCTCGCCGACACCCGCCGTCTGGAGGACTGCTTCGCCGCCGTCGACTACTTCGAGCGGCGCTCCATCCCCTTCCTCGTCAGCGTCAACTGCTTCGAGGGGGCCCCTCGTTACCCGGTCGAGACCGTCCGCCAGGCACTCGACCTCGACGCGCACGTACCGCTCGTGCTGTGCGACGCCCGGGACCGCGAGTCGGTCAAGGACGTGCTGATCGGAGTCGTCCGGCACGCGATGGCGCATGCGGCCCAGCGCCGCGAGGCAGTGACCACGTGAGGCGCGAGCGCGGCCCTTACCCCCGCCGACCGGGGTAGGGGCCGCACATCACGCGGAGGCCACGCGCGCGTGCACCGCTTCACGCGCCCACGCGCGCGTAGGCCTGCGTGTGCCCGACGGATGCCTAGTCCGCGCCGTCCTCCAGCCAGCCGAAGCTCTTCTCCACGGCCTTGCGCCAGTTCTGGTACTCCCGGTCCCGAACCGACGCCTCCATCGCGGGCGTCCACTCCGCGTCCTTCTGCCAGTGCGACTTGAGCTCGTCGAGGTCGTTCCACACGCCCGTCGCGAGACCGGCCGCGTAGGCGGCGCCCAGGCAGGTCGTCTCGGAGACCCTGGGCCGGATCACCGGCACCCCGAGCACATCGGCCTGGTGCTGCATGAGCAGGTTGTTCTTGGTCATGCCGCCGTCCACCTTGAGGGTGGTGATCTGCACCCCGGAGTCCTGGAACATGGCGTCCACCACCTCCCGCGTCTGCCAGCTGGTCGCCTCCAGCACCGCGCGCGCGAGGTGCGCCTTGGTGACGTACCGGGTCAGACCGGTGACGACCCCGCGCGCGTCGGACCGCCAGTACGGCGCGAACAGGCCCGAGAAGGCGGGCACGATGTAGGCGCCGCCGTTGTCCTCGACGCTCGCCGCCAGCGACTCGATCTCGTCGGCGTTGCGGATGATCCCGAGCTGGTCACGGAACCACTGCACCAGCGCGCCCGTGATCGCGATCGAGCCCTCCAGGCAGTAGACCGGCGCCTCGCCGCCGATCTTGTAGCCCATCGTCGTCAGCAGCCCGTTCTTCGAGGGGACGGGCCGGGTGCCGGTGTTGAGGAGCAGGAAGCTCCCCGTGCCGTAGGTGTTCTTCGCCGTACCCACGTCGTAGCAGGCCTGCCCGAACACGGCCGCCTGCTGGTCGCCCAGGGCCGACGCGACCGGGACACCGGCGAGTTGACCGACGGCGGTCCCGTAGACCTCGGCCGAGGACCTGATCTCGGGCAGGACCGCCTCCGGGACGTTCATCGCGGACAGGATGGACGGGTCCCACTGGAGGGTCTCCAGGTTCATCAGCATGGTGCGCCCGGCGTTCGTGACGTCGGTGACGTGCCGCCCGCCGTCGGTGCCTCCCGTGAGGTTCCAGATCAGCCAGGAGTCGATGGTCCCGAAGGCGATCTCGCCGCGCTCGGCGCGGTCCCTGAGTCCCGGCACGTTGTCGAGCAGCCAGGCCGCCTTGGGCCCGGAGAAGTAACTGGCCAGCGGCAGTCCGGTCGACTCGCGGAAACGATCCTGCCCGTCCGAGCCGCCCAGTTCGTTGCACAGGGCCGCCGTGCGGGTGTCCTGCCAGACGATGGCGTTGTGCACCGGCTTGCCCGTGGCGCGGTCCCACAGGACCGTCGTCTCGCGCTGGTTGGTGATGCCGAGGGCGCTGAGCTGGTCGGCGCGCAGCCCGGCCTTGGCGAGGGCGCCGGCCACCACGGCCTGCACCTTGGACCAGATCTCGGTGGCGTCGTGCTCCACCCAGCCCGGCCTGGGGAAGATCTGGCGGTGCTCGCGCTGGTCGACGGCGACGATCGCGCCGCCGTGGTCGAAGATGATGCAGCGGCTCGAGGTGGTGCCCTGGTCGATTGCGGCGACGTACTGCTCGGCGGTGTCCGTCATGGCTGCCCCTTGGTCGCTGGGTCAGAAGGCTACGTTGTGGATGACGCCCGCGAGCACCCCGCCGATCAGCGGGCCGGCCACCGGGATCCAGGCGTAACCCCAGTCGGACGTGCCCTTGTTCGGGATCGGCAGGAAGGCGTGCACGATGCGCGGGCCGAGGTCACGTGCCGGGTTGATGGCATAGCCGGTGGGCCCGCCGAGGGAGAGGCCGATGCCGACGACGAGCAGCGAGACGACCAGTACGGTGACGCCGGACTCGCCGAGCCCCTTGGTGTCCCCGAAGGCGAGGATGGGCAGGACGAGCGCGAACGTCGCGATGATCTCCGTGATGAGGTTGGCGACCGGATTCCGGATCTCCGGGATGGTGGAGAAGATGCCGAGGGTCGGAGTCGGCTGCTCCGCCGAGCCCTTCTCCTCGACGTTCGCCTGGAACTGGGCGAGATACACGAGGTAGGTGAGGGCGGCACCGAGCATCGCGCCGACCATCTGGCCCAGCAGGTACACCCAGACCTTGTCCCACTTGCCGGTGTCTACGGCGATGCCGATGGTGACGGCGGGATTGAGGTGCCCGCCGGAGAGGGGCGCGGCGGTGTACGCACCCGCCAGCACGCCGAATCCCCAGCCGAACGCGATCACGATCCAGCCCGAGGCGCGTGCCTTGGAATATCTGAGGGTGACCGCGGCGCAGACACCGGCACCGAAGAGGATCAGGATCGCGGTACCGATGATCTCGCCGACGAATATGTCTCCATTGCTCATGGCGGCTCCTAGGCGCTGGCCCCGGGGATGACCCCGATCGTCCGTGCAGGAACGGTTTCCTTGGCGACTTCAGCCGATGGCAGGAGAGTTGTGGCGCCCTGCCAGGCGTCCGTGACGAGCGTGCCGTGGCAGCCGAATCGCCCGTGGGGGGACGGGCCATGGCACAGGGGAGGCCCGCGGCGCAGTACCGGATGACGCGGAGAATGTACGGCGATGTCGACCGACAACGGGAAGTGTTCACCGGCACCCTGTGAGCGTCAAGGTCGCGGACGGCAACGGTGACACCGACTCGCGTGAGCCTGGGTGAAGCCTCAACGGGCTTTCTTTGTACGGAGGTTCAGTCGCCGCGTCCCAGGGGGCTTCCTGTTGCGCAGCGTGATGCCGGCTGACATGCATCGGCACCGGGACGCGTGCACGGGGCAGTTGGGCTGGACGGCCCCGGCGCGACGGGCCAGAGCGACTCACCCGCGCGGCTCCGCCGCCGTGCGCCCCCTCTGTGCGGGCGCCGCCCCCGAGCCGCGTCGGATCTCGTGCCCGGGCAGTCCGGCCCGGCCGAGCACCCAGCTCGCCCCGCTCAGTGACTTCGCGGCCTTCTTGAGCGGTGCCAGACAGGCGGCCGCCTGCTGGTGGCCGGTCACGCTGCCCGGCGCGCACACCACAGTGGCCAGGGACAGCGTCACGTCGCGGCCGGCGGCCGACCAGGGGGTGTCGAGAACGGCGGTGACCAGCGGATCGAGCCCTTCCTCGTCCGCGAGCACCAGGAAGTCGTCCCCGCCGATGTGTCCCACACACGTGGTGCCGGAGGCCGCGTGCCGCAGCGCACGCCCCACCGAGCGGATCAGCTCGTCGCCCGCCGCGAATCCGGCACCGTCGTTGATCTGTTTGAAGTGGTCGATGTCCAGCCAGCTCAGCGCGCACGTCCGGCCGCCCGCGAGCCATCGGTCGACCTCGCCGGTGATCGTGTCCGAACCGGGCAGCCGGGTCAGCGGATTGAGCCCGGCCGCCTCCTCGACCCGAGTCTCGGCCAGGGCCCGCACGAGGTCCGCGAGCCGTACGACACCCACGCACCGCCCCTGCTGGTCGACGACCGCCACGTCGTCCGACGTCCGGTCGTGCCCGCCGACGGCCACGACGTCCAGGACCTGCCACGCCGTGGCGTCGACGCCGACCGTGCGTGGCGGGTCCCCCAGCTTCACGGCGGGCCGGTCGGCGTACAGCGCGTGCCCGTAGCGGCCCGACAGCGTCAGCAGGAAGCGGGAGCGGTGTACCGACCGGACCGGCACTCCGGCCTGGTCCACGAGCAGCACACCGGAGACCTCCGGCGACCCGGTCAGCAGCGCCCGTACCTGCGCCGCCGACGCGGTGGCCGGCAGCAGGGCGGCGGGCCGTACGAACTCCCGCACGGACGGCCCCGCCCGCAGCGTCTCCCCGACACCGGGCGCACGGGGTGGAACGTATACGTCCGCCGCGGGAATCCGGGCCGGCGGGGCGAACAGGTCGCCCTGCGCCAGCTGCATCCCGGCCGACAGCGCGGCGGCGCACTGCAGCTCGGTCTCCACACCCTCCACGCCCACCAGGGCGCCCAGTTGCTCGCCCAGTGTCCGCATCGCCCGCATCGCGGCCGGCCGTGCCAGCAGGGAGGCGTCGAGTTTCACCAGGTCGGGGCCGATGTCGGTGAGCAGCCGCAACGGTACGTCGCCGTCACCGACGCCGTCCGCGCTGATCCGGAACCCCTGCCCGCGCAGCGTCGTGACCGCCTCCAGCAGCGCCCATTGCGGCACGTGCGTGTACGGCGGCACGATGTCGACCGTCACTTCCCACGGCATACGTCCGGTCGCGCGGACGGCGTCGTACAGCGGCGTGAGCCCGCCGAACTCGGCGAGGGTGGCCGCGAACACGTTGATGTGCAGTGGGAGCAGTGTCTCCTGGCGGGCCGCCGCGCGGAGGGCCGACACGGCCAGGGTGCCGTCGAGTTCGGGGTTGCGGCGGGCCTCGGCCAGGACGTCACCGGTCTCCGGGCGGGCGAGTATCTCCAGTGCGGCGACCCCGCCGGTCGTCAGGTTGACCAGCGGTTGGAAGGCGAAGCGGAGAGTATCCGTCCAGGGGTGCACGGAAGCATGATGGCGCTCCCCGCGCGCACCGAGGCGCAGTTCATAAGACGTTCACGCAGGATTCCGGGTCGATCACACTGCGTAGGGCAACGGGCTTCCGGTGAAAGGGACATGACCGGGCTTCAGGGGTGCGGAGGCCACGCGCGCGTGGGCGGCTGTTCGGAGAACCGCGCACAGTGCTTCCCCGCCGCGGCCCGGTCCTGATAGATGCAGGAGACATGACACGACTCTCCCGTGCCGCACGCGGTCTCATCACCGCGATCGCCGCCCTGCTGACCGTGACCGCCGCCTCCGCCACCGCCCGGGCGACGCCCGAACCGAAGGCGCCGAAGGACTTCGTGGCCCTGAGCACCGTGGACCCCACGATCATCCAGGAGATGCGTTACTTCACCCCGCACAACTTCGTGGGCGAGCGTATCGACGGCTACGAACAGCCGATATGCATCCTCACGCGCCCCGCCGCCGAAGCGCTGCACCAGGCGCAGAGAAAACTGCTGAGCCAGGGCTACACCCTGAAGGTGTACGACTGCTACCGGCCGCAGCGCGCCGTCGACCACTTCGTGCGCTGGGCCGAGGACCTCGACGATGAGGCCATGAAGGCCGAGTTCTATCCGAACGTCGACAAGACCCGGCTCTTCGCCGACGGCTACATCGCGGAGAAATCCGGCCACAGCCGCGGCTCGACCATGGACCTGACGATCGTCAAGCTCCCGGCGAGGCAGACCCACCCCTACGTGCCGGGCCAGCCCCTCGTGCCCTGCTACGCCCCCAAGGACCAGCGCTTTCCGGACAACTCCGTCGACATGGGCACCGGCTTCGACTGCTTCGACACCCTCGCGCACACCCTGGACCCGCGCATCCAGGGCCGGCAGCGCGCCAACCGCCTCCTGCTCAAGAGCACCCTGGAGAACCTCGGGTTCGTGAACCTCGCCGAGGAGTGGTGGCACTACACCTACCAGCCCGAGCCGTATCCGAACACCTACTTCAACTTCCCCGTCTCCCGGAAGTCCCTGACCGCCACACACTGACGCGTCGATCAGAAGAAGACCGTGCCGCGATCGGATACAGTCCGCGCGTGTCCGAAACCAATCACTCATCCGTCAACTCCCGTCCGGACTCGCACTGTTCGAGCTGCGGCGCGTCCTACGGCGAGGGCGTCTCCGACTGGCCCCGCACCTGTCCGGTGTGCGGGGCCGTCGCGTACCGCAACCCGCTGCCGGTCGCGGTCGCCCTCCAGCCCGTGTACGACACGAAGGGCACGGCCCTGGTCGTCATCACCCGCACCATCGACCCCGCGCGCGGAGGCACCGCACTGCCCGGCGGCTACATCGACGAGCGTGAGGACTGGCGGCACGCTCTCGTCCGCGAACTCAAGGAGGAGACGGGCATCGACGCGGCCGCCCGGGACGTCCGGCTCGTCGACGCGCTGAGCTCGCCCGACGGGCACCTGCTGCTGTTCGGTCTCCTGCCGGAGCGCCCCGCCGACCGGCTCCCGCCGTCCAGCCCCACGGACGAGACCGAGGGCTGGCACCTGCTGCGCAGGCCCGAGGAACTCGCCTTCCCGCTGCACACCGTGGCCGTGCGGGCCTGGTTCGAGGGCCGGTACCTCTAGGGCCGGTGCTCACCCGAGCCCTCGAACACGCACCGGGTAGGGCGGCTCGCTCGCACCGTCCTCCCCTTCCCGCCTGACCACCACCCGCCGGCCCTCCCAGCGGGCGACGTACCGCTCGATCTCCGGCTCACCCCACCCGTCGCCCGCGTCCGGCACGACGAGCCCACCTCCGGTCCGGCCACGGGCCGGCGCCCACACCTCCAGCTCCAGCCCGCCGCCGTCGCCCCGCACGGGAAGAACGGAACCCGCGCGCGCGAGCACGGGAATCCGCGACAGAGGGGCGTCGACGAGCACCTGCGCCGGACCCTCGTACGCCTGCTCCGTGACCGTGTCGTACCAGCGCCCCCGAGGCAACTGCACCGCACGCCGGTCCGCGCCCGGACCGAGCACCGGCGCCACCAGGAGGCAGTCGCCCAGCAGGAACGCGTCCTCGCAGTCGCGCAACGCCCGGTCCTCCGGCGCGCCCCACCACAGCGGCCGTACATAGGGCGCGCCGGTACGCCGGGCGAGATGCGCCAGCGTCATGAAGTACGGCTGCAGGCGCCGGCGCTCGACGAGCGCCACGCGCGCGTGCTCCAGCACTTCGGCGCCGAACTCCCAGGGCTCCCTGCGCCCCGCCCGCAGACTCGCGTGCGTACGGAACAGTGGCAGATGCGCCGCCAGTTGGAACCACCGCAGATACAGCTCCGGCGACGGACTCCCGTCGAAACCGCCCACATCCGGTCCGGAGTACGGCACGCCGCACAGCCCGAGCCCCATCACCAGCGACAGGGACGCCCGCAGCCCCGGCCAGCCCGTGGCCACGTCACCGGACCACGTCCCGCCGTACCGCTGCATTCCGGCCCAGCCGGAGCGCGAGAAGAGGAACGGCCGCTCCCCGGGCGCCAGTTCGCGCAGCCCCTCATAAGCCGCCCTCGCCATGCTCAGCGCGTACACGTTGTGCGCCTCCCGGTGGTCGCCGCCGCGCCCCTCCAGGGCATGCCGGGCCGACCGCGGCAGGGTCGACTCACCGAAGGCGGTGAAGGAGGTGGGCTCGTTCATGTCGTGCCAGAACCCCGCGAAGCCCTGCATGAGCCGCTCCTCGTAGAGTGCGCCCCACCACTTGCGCACGCGCGCGTGCGTGAAATCCGGGTACACCGACTCCCCGGCCCACACCACGCCCCGCACCAACCGCCCCGTGGCGTCCCGCACGAAGGCGTCCACGCCCGCTCCGCTGTCGTACACGTCGTTGCCCGGATCGGCCTTCACCGCCGGGTCGACGATCGACACAAGCCGGATCCCGTCGCGCCGCAGCTCCTCGGCGAGCGCCGGCAGCTTCGGGAACCGCTCCTGGTCGACCGTGAACACCTGGTGCGCGTCGTGGTGGTCGATGTCCAGATGGACGGCGTCCAGCGGCAGCCCGCGTTCCTGATAGCCGGCGACGATCCGCCGCACCTCCTGCTCACTGCCGAAACCCCAGCGGGCGTGATGATGGCCGAGCGCCCACGCGGGCGGCAGCGCCGGTGCCCCGGTCAGCGAGGCCCAGGCGTGCAGCACGCGCGCGGGGGTACCCACCACGACCCAGCAGCGCAGTGGACCGCCGTCCATCCTGAGCTCGCACCGTCCGGCCCGGTCATGGCCGGAACCGGCGCCCTCCTCGCCCTCCCGAAGCGTCACCGTCCCGTCCCACGAGGTGTCGTGGAACACCAGATGCGCAGCCGCGTCGGCCACCACCAGCTGGACGGGCATCGTGATGTACAGCGGATCGTCGCCAGGGCCGAAGGCACGCCCCGGATCGGTGTTCCACAGCCGGTACGCGCCGTCACGCAGCCGGAGCCCCGAGGCCCGGCCCCCCAGACCGAAGAAGCGCGCGTCGGCGGCCACCTCCGACCGCTGCATCCAGCGCGCCGTACCGCCGCCGACCGGTTCCCACCAGCGAGGAGGCAGATCACGCCGCAGCGTCACGCCGCCGGGCGTGCACACCTCGATCGCACCGTGCCGGGAGACGACGACCGTCACCCGCTCCGCCACGACCCGCCACCCGCCGTCCTTGTCCGGCTCCAGCACCGCGCGGGGATCCGGCTCGGGGCAGCGTCCCGCGAGCGCGTACGACGGCTCGGGACCGGCCCCGTCCCAGCCCCAGAAGACGGCCCCGGTCACCGTGACGGTGATCCGCAGCTCGGACCGGCTGAAGCGGATCAGACCGCCCCCGGGCCCCGGCTCCACATCGCGCACCGGCCCGGGCACCCGCGCGCGCTCGGCGCCCCGCGGCGGCAACGCGACAGCGTCCGTGCGCCGCCTGCGCCACGCCGCGCGAACGGTACGCAACCCCTGAGCCGCCCCCGCCGAACCGACCACTCTCACCGAACGCACCAGGTCACGACCGTCCATGCTGCTCACCCTGCCACTCACCGCCCCACGCGCGCGTGTCGTTCAACTGCCGTTCACCCGTGCCAGGACCACATCTTCATGAGCCCGACTATGTGGGGCGCACCCTGGTGCAGAAGTCGATCACATGGCATCGTCCGTGTCAGCCGCGTCACGCGCACACCCCCAGCCCGTGCGCGAGCGACGCACACAACGCGCACAGTCCGGGAGCCGCCGCATGTCGACCGCGAACCCGCTGCCCCTCTGGCAGCCAGATCCGGAACGGATCGCCCAGGCACGCATCACCGAGTTCCAGGCCTGGGCGGCCGAGCACCACGGCGCCCCGTCCGAGGGCGGCTACCCGGCGCTCCACCGCTGGTCCGTGGAGCAGCTGGACACCTTCTGGACGGCCCTCACGGAGTGGTTCGACGTACGGTTCTCCACGCCCTACGCGCGCGTGCTGGGCGACCGCTCCATGCCCGGCGCCCAATGGTTCACCGGGGCGACCCTGAACTACGCCGAGCATGCCCTGCGCGCCGCCGAGACCCGGGCGGACGAACCCGCGCTCCTGTACGTCGACGAGTCCCACGAGCCGCGCCCGGTGAGCTGGGGCGAACTGCGCCGCCAGGTGGGCTCCCTGGCCGCCGAACTGCGCGCCCTCGGCGTACGCCCCGGCGACCGTGTCAGCGGCTACCTCCCGAACATCCCGCAGGCCGTCGTCGCCCTCCTGGCCACGGCAGCCGTGGGCGCCGTCTGGACGTCCTGCGCCCCCGACTTCGGCGCCCGCAGCGTCCTCGACCGCTTCCAGCAGGTCGAACCGGTCGTCCTGTTCACCGTCGACGGCTACCGCTACGGCGGCAAGGAGCACGACCGCCGCGACGTCGTCGCCGAACTCCGCCGCGAACTGCCCACCCTCCGCGCCGTTGTCCACATCCCCCTCCTCGGCACCGAGGCACCCGAAGGGGCACTGGAGTGGTCGGCCCTGACGTCGGCCGACGTGGAGCCCGTCTTCGAGCAGGTCCCTTTCGACCACCCCCTGTGGGTGCTCTACTCCTCCGGCACGACCGGCCTGCCCAAGGCCATCGTCCAGTCCCAGGGCGGCATCCTGGTCGAGCACCTCAAGCAGCTCGGTCTGCACTGCGATCTCGGCCCCGAGGACCGCTTCTTCTGGTACACCTCGACCGGCTGGATGATGTGGAACTTCCTCGTCTCCGGCCTCCTCACCGGCACGACGATCGTCCTGTACGACGGCAGTCCCGGCTACCCGGACACGGGCGCCCAGTGGCGGGTCGCCGAACGCACCGGAGCCACCCTGTACGGCACCTCGGCCGCGTACGTCATGGCCTGCCGGAAGGCGGGCGTGCACCCCTCCCGCGACTTCGACCTGTCCACGGTGCAGTGTGTCGCCACCACCGGCTCGCCCCTGCCGCCCGACGGATTCCGCTGGCTGCACGACGAGGTCCGCGACGACCTGTGGATCGCCTCCGTCAGCGGCGGCACGGACGTGTGCTCCTGCTTCGCAGGAGCCGTACCCACGCTCCCGGTGTACACGGGCGAACTGCAGGCACCCAGCCTCGGCACCGACCTGCAGTCCTGGGACCCGAGCGGCAACCCCGTCGTCGACGAGGTGGGCGAACTGGTGGTCACCAACCCCATGCCCTCGATGCCGATCCGTTTCTGGAACGACCCCGACGGCAGCCGGTACCACGACAGCTACTTCGACACCTACCCCGGCGTCTGGCGCCACGGCGACTGGATCACCGTCACCTCCCGGGGCTCCGTCGTCATCCACGGCCGTTCCGACTCCACGCTCAACCGCCAGGGCGTCCGCATGGGTTCGGCCGACATCTACGAGGCCGTCGAACGCCTCCCCGAGATCAAGGAATCCCTCGTCATCGGGATCGAGCAGCCCGACGGGGGGTACTGGATGCCCCTGTTCGTGCACCTCGCCCCGGGTGTCACCCTCGACGACGCCCTCCTGAACCGCGTCAAGCAGGCCATCCGCGAGCAACTCTCGCCGCGCCACGTTCCCGACGAGATCATCGAGGTGCCCGGCGTCCCCCACACCCTCACGGGAAAGCGCATCGAGGTCCCGGTCAAGCGCCTTCTCCAGGGCACGCCCCTGGAGAAGGCCGTCAACCCGGGCTCCATCGACAACCTGGACCTGCTGGCCTTCTACGAGGCCCTGGCCCGCAAGCGCGCCTGACCTCCGGACGACCGGGCCGGCCCCAGCCCCCGAGTGGCCTCGGCCTCCGCCGCGCACGACAGGCGAAAGCCGAGGCCACAGCGCCGGCGGACCCGTTGTCAGTGCCGTCGATTACTGTGAGTGAGCATTGATCGACCGTGCACAGGGGGAAACATGGCGCACAACGACCACCTGACCATGCGACGCGTCCTGCGCCGCGAAATCGCCGGCACCATCGGCCTGTTGACCGATGAGCAGGACTTCCGGGCCATGCGGCGCTACCGCAGCTTCGCCTTCGACGACCACACCACCTACCTCCATCAGGTGGAGACACTCCTCAGGACCCGCGCCGCACAAGGCAGCCACACCACACTGGCCCTGTTCGATCCGGAGGAGTACGCCGAGTTCTGCGCGGAGACCGGCCTCGACCCGGACGTCGCCACGAGCCGCAGCCGCTTCACCGCCGAACTCGCCGCCACCGGCGCCACTGTTCCCTACGAGGGCCAGGACCTCGCCGACCTCGTACCCACCCTCATCGACGAGGCCGTACGCCAGGCCACCTGGGCCTGCGCCAGTACCCTGCTGGCCACCCTCGGCCCCTGCGCCACCTGCGGCGAGGACATCGGCCGCTCCGCCATCAACCGCGCCTCGGACCTCCTCCTCCGCATCCTCGACACGGCGCCGCCCGGCGACCGGCACCTCGTCTGCAGCGTTTCGGGGACACCGGAATCCCTCGTGTCCGTCCTCCACGCCGACCAGGAACCCGAGGGCACCACCCAACTCGACGAGGCGGAGGTCCTCGAGTTCACGACCGTCCTGGCCCTCGGCATCGCCACCGGCAGCCCCGGCGGGCTCGTCATGCGGACCAGCGTGCCCGGCACCCCGGACCGCATCTACGGCTGGCGACTCCGCAAGGACCGTCTGGAGCCCCTCACCGCGGGTGAGGTCTTCGACGCCTACTGCACCGACATCGAATCGGGCGACCTCATCTCCCCTGAATCGGGAGTCGACTACGGCACGCCCCCTGACCTGGGAGACGAAGGCACACAACCGGGCCACCACCACTGAACGCACCAGGGGCGCCCCACCCGCAGGCGGAGCGCCCCCGAAGATCCACCGATGGTGGCCCGGCGTCCACTAGTCGGCGGCCAGCACCGCCTGGGCCGCGCTGCGGGCCTCTGCTGCGCTGTCCGCCGCCCGGGCCGCCGCCGCGGCCCGCTCACACTGGGCCAACGTGTACTTGGCCAGCGTCGCGCGCACGTAGGGGAGCGACGCGGCACCCATGGAAAGAGAGGTGACACCCAGCCCCGTCAGCACACAGGCCAGCAGCGGGTCGGACGCTGCCTCGCCACACACACCACAGCTCTTGCCCTCGGCCTTCGCCGCCTCCGCGGAAAGGGCGACCAGGTCGAGCAGCGCGGGCTGCCACGGATCCTGCAGCCGGGACACGGCACCCACCTGACGGTCCGCGGCGAACGTGTACTGAGCGAGGTCATTGGTTCCCAGGGACAGGAACTCGACCTCCTGCAGAATCGCGCGCGCCCGCAGCGCGGCCGACGGGATCTCCACCATGGCGCCGAACTTCGCCCGCAGCCCGGCTTCCCGGCACGCGTCCGCGAATGCCCTGGCGTCGGCTCGGTCGGCGACCATCGGCGCCATGACGTCGAGGTAGACCGACAGCCCCTCAGCGGCCTTGGCCAGCGCGGTCAACTGGGTACGCAGGATCTCCGGGTGGTTGAGCAGCGTCCGCAGACCTCGCACGCCCAGCGCCGGATTCGGCTCGTCGGCCGGGGTCAGGAAGTCCAGCGGCTTGTCCGCACCCGCGTCCAGGACGCGTACGACGACGCGCCCCTCGGGGAAGGCCTCGAGCACCTGCCGGTACGCCTCGACCTGCTTCTCCTCGGAAGGAGCGTTCTTGCTGTCGTCGAGGAAGAGGAACTCGGTACGGAAGAGACCCACACCCTCCGCCCCCGCCTCGACGGCCGCGGGAACGTCCGCCGGGCCGCCCACGTTGGCCAGCAGCGGCATCTTGTGCCCGTCGGCGGTGGCACCGGGCCCGATCGCGGCGGCCAGTGCGGCCTTGCGCTCGGCGGCGGCCGCCGCCAGCTGAGTCTTCTTCTTTTCGCTCGGGTTCACGAAGATGTCGCCGGTGCTGCCGTCGACCGCGATCACCGCGCCCTCGGCGAGTTCGACGGCACCAGGCAGCGCCACCACGGCAGGCACGCCGAGCGCCCGCGCGAGGATCGCGCTGTGACTGGTCGGCCCGCCCTCCTCGGTGACGAAACCGAGCACCAGCGCCGGATCGAGCAGCGCGGTGTCGGCCGGCGCCAGGTCACGGGCTACGAGGACGTACGGCACGTCGCTGTCCGGGACACCCGGCATGGGCACCCCGAGCAGCCGGGCGACGATTCGATTCCGCACGTCATCGAGGTCGGCCACACGACCGGCGAGGTACTCACCGGCGGCGGCCAGCAGCTCCCGGTACGCGGCGAACGCGTCGTACACGGCACGCTCGGCCGTGCTGCCGGCGGCGATACGCCGTTCTACATCCGCCATCAGCTCGGGGTCCTGGGCCATCATGGCCTGCGCCTCGAGCACCGCCTGGGCATCGCCCCCCGCCAGATGGCCGCGCGCGTTCAGGTCGGCGGCCACAGCCTCCACGGCTTGGCGGGCACGCCCCTGTTCACGCTCCGCATCCTCCACCGCTATCTGCCGGGACGGCGGCTCCAGCACCGCGGTTCCCATGTGCCGGACCTCGCCGATCGCGACACCCTGGCTCACACCGACGCCTCGCAGCGTTGTCTCCATCTCACCCGTCTCCGTTAGTGCGGCGAATCCCACCGCAGCGGTGGTTGTCCTGCTTCCCGTCCTGCGACGACACCGGCGTCACTTCCAGACGAAGAGCGTGTCTCCCGACTTCACGTCACCGTCTTCCCGGAGTTCGGAGAGGGACTCGGCCGTGGCCTCCAGTGCCACGACCGGGCAGACCGGGGACTTGCCGGCCTCCTCGACGGCGGCCGGGTTCCAGCGGACGATGCCCTGGCCGCGCGCCACGGTGTCGCCCTTGCTGACGAGCAGCTCGAAGCCCTCGCCGTTCAGCTGCACGGTATCGATACCAAGGTGAGTGAGGATGCCGCGTCCCTGATCGTCGACGACGACGAAGGCGTGCGGGTGCAGAGAGACGATGACACCGTCCACGGGCGCGACGGCCTCCGAGAGCTCACGCACGGGGTCGATCGCCGTGCCTGGGCCGACCATGGCCCCGGAGAAGACCGGGTCCGGCACGGAAACCAGCCCGATGGCGCGTCCTGCAAGAGGGGACGTCACGGTGGTCATGGGAAGCCTCCCAGGGGTGGAGATGCACAGGGGGCCGTCACTGCCAGTCCCGGACGGCACGCTGAGCAGCAGGGTATGTCAGATGAAGTGGCGGTTCCGTAAGGGAAAGCTAGCAGCTAGTGGTCTAGACCACCAGCTCGAAAAAATCTTGAGGATGGGGGTTGACGCACCCCTGCCGCTTCCGTAAAGTTCTTGGTCTGCCACGGAGCCGTACGGTTTTGGTGGCAGCACTCTCGCCGCGGATGCGGCACCCAACACCACCAGCACGATCTCCCGAACGGGATCGGATTCGGCGCGTCCGAATCCAATTCGATTTGGGGTGCCGGGGGCCCGATTAGGAGCCACCGGAGGGATCCGCTAAGGTTTGGGACGTCGGAACGGCCAAGTGCCGGGAAGGCAAACCCCGCTGACTGGGGGTCAGGCACGAAAGAGAGTCTGATAGAGTCGGAACCGCCGGAAAGGGAAACGCGAGAGCGAGAACCTGGAAAGCACCGAGGAAATCGGATCGGAAAAAGATCTGATAGAGTCGGAAACACC